>JAYURC010000134.1:0-39446 GCA_043756405.1 Polaromonas sp. | reverse complement strand
GCCCGCTGATGCCTCAATTCCCGTTCGGGTTGAGCTTGTCGAAACCCTTCGACAAGCTCAGGGCGAACGGTTCATAGTTCACAAGGCCGGATCAATAGCGTGCCGTGTCTCTGAATCGCCGCGTCTTGGCGGCATAAAACCCACATCATGCAAGGCTGTGCCTCATTTTGGTGCGCCGCAAAGGTCGCACAGGCAGCTCTGGCGCTATTGGCGTTGGCATGCAGTTTGCTTCTACCTGTCCGATCAATTTTGATTAATTTTAGATTTGGAGAACTCAATGGATCGTCGCGACACACTGAAGTCCTTAAGCGCCGCCGCAGCTATTGCAATGACCGGCGCATCAGGCCGCGCCTTCGCACAAGCGGGCAGCACTATCAAGGTTGGCATTTTGCACAGCCTATCAGGCACCATGGCCATTTCTGAAACAGTGCTCAAAGACACGGTGATGATGGCGATTGACGAGATCAATGCCAAGGGCGGTGTCTTGGGTAAAAAGCTGGAGGCCGTGGTGGTTGATCCGGCGTCGAATTGGCCATTGTTTGCCGAAAAAACCCGCCAACTGCTGACGCAGGACAAAGTCTCGGTCATGTTTGGCTGCTGGACCTCGGTATCACGCAAGTCAGTGTTGCCGGTGGTTGAAGAACTCAATGGCCTGCTGTTCTACCCGGTGCAGTACGAAGGCGAAGAGTTGAGCAAAAACGTGTTTTACACCGGCGCAGCGCCTAACCAGCAGGCTATTCCTGCGGTTGATTACCTGATGAGCAAGGACGGCGGTGGCGCCAAGCGTTGGGTACTGCTGGGAACGGACTATGTCTACCCACGTACCACCAACAAAATTTTGCGCGCCTATCTCAAGTCCAAAGGCGTGGCCGACAAAGACATCGACGAAAAGTACACGCCGTTTGGCCATTCGGATTACCAGACCATCGTGGCTGACGTCAAAAAGTTCGCCGCTGGCGGCAAAACCGCAGTGGTGTCCACCATCAACGGTGACTCCAATGTGCCGTTTTATAAAGAGCTGGGCAACGCAGGCCTCAAAGCTAAAGACGTGCCGGTCGTGGCCTTCTCGGTCGGTGAAGAAGAGCTGCGCGGTGTTGACACCAAGCCTTTGGTGGGCCACCTTGCTGCCTGGAACTACTTCCAGTCGATCAAGAATCCGACCAACGACGAGTTCATCAAGAAATGGTCAGCCTATGCCAAAGCCAAGGGTATTGCCGGTCACAAAGACAAGCCGCTGACCAACGACCCGATGGAGGCAACTTACATCGGCATCAACATGTGGAAGCAGGCGGTTGAAAAAGCCAAGTCAGTAGACGTTGACAAAGTCATTGACGCCATGGCTGGCCAGACCTTCAAGGCACCATCGGGCATCATCAGCAAGATGGACGAGAAAAACCACCACCTGCACAAAAGCGTGTTCATCGGTGAAATTAAGGCCGACGGCCAGTTCAATGTGGTGTGGAAGACGCCTGGCCCGGTCAAGGCCAAGCCATGGTCACCGTACATTGAAGGCAACGACAAGAAGCCTGATTTCCCGGCCAAAAAAGCCTGATTGTTCCCATTTGACTCGGTTGAGTTTTAGTGCGTGAAAGGCAGCCTTGGCTGCCTTTCACGTCTCACAGGTTTTTCATGCTCCAAAAAATTCTTCGTGCCACGGCGCTGTGCCTGGCCTTTTGCCATTCCATCCCCGCCGTTGCACTGACGCTGCAAGAAGCCCAGGGCATGGCGTTCGGCGATGCTGATGGGCGCATTCAGGCGCTGAACCAGGCCACCATCGCAGCCGACGACCAAACCGCAGCATTTATCCAAGCTTTGGCTGACGATGCCGTTAAAGCCGCAGGGGACAAAATTTTTATCGTTCGCGACGGCAAAGCCACCGATCCTGTTTCTGGCCAAACCGTAGCGCTGCCCGATGGCGCGCAAGACGTGATCAGCAACAATCGCATGCGCGGCGAGCTTGACAGTGCGCAGGCCGTGCTCAAGCTGTTTTCAAAAGACGACAAGCTGCGCGGCCAGGCGATTGCGTCCTTGCTTAAAGACCCGGACGAGACCAAACTGGCCTTGCTCGACAAGGCACTGGCCGCTGAGACCAACCCTGATTTAAAAGCCAGGCTTGGCCTGGCGCGCGCCGCTGCATTGCTGGGCAGCACTGACAAAGCCAAGCGTCTGGAAGCCGCCACAGCACTGGCAGACAGCAAAGAGCCCGCCACGCAGCTGTTGCTCAACGAGCGCCTCAAACTGGAGGAAGACGCTGCGGTCAAAAGCCAACTGCAAGCATCGCTGGCCAAAATCAAATCATCACTGGGCCTGGGCGAAACACTGGGCGTGATGTTCACCGGTATCAGTCTGGGCTCTATCTTGCTGCTGGCAGCACTCGGTCTGGCGATTACCTACGGCCTGATGGGCGTGATCAACATGGCGCATGGTGAGCTGATCATGATTGGTGCCTACGCCACCTACGTTGTGCAAACCCTGTTTCGCCAATATATGCCGGGTGCATTTGACTGGTATTTGATCGCGGCGATTCCGGTGGCTTTCATGTCGTCAGCCCTGGTGGGCGCAGCCATGGAGCGAAGTGTGATTCGGTTTTTGTATGGCCGCCCGCTTGAAACGCTGCTGGCCACCTGGGGCATCAGTTTGATTTTGATGCAGTCGGTACGCACCATTTTTGGGGCGCAAAACGTGGGTGTGGAAAACCCGTCATGGATGAGTGGCAACTTTGCGCTGCTGCCCAATTTATCGTTGCCTTACAACCGTTTGATGATTGTGGTGTTTGCCGCCATGGTGCTGATGGGTGTAGCGCTGGTGATCAGCAAAACACGGCTGGGCCTGTTTGTGCGCGGCGTGACCCAAAACCGCCCGATTGCCGCCTGCATGGGCGTCAATACCGCCCGCATCGACACTTTTGCCTTTTCCCTCGGCTCAGGCATTGCCGGGCTGGCAGGTTGCGCCTTGAGCCAAGTTGGCAACGTGGGGCCGGACTTGGGTCAAAACTACATTGTTGATTCGTTCATGGTGGTGGTGCTGGGCGGCGTGGGGCAATTGGCAGGCACGGTGTACGCGGCGCTTGGGCTGGGGGTGTTGAATAAATTTCTAGAGGGCTGGCAAGGCGCGGTGCTTGCCAAAATTGCAGTGCTGGTGTTCATCATCATCTTCATTCAAAAGCGCCCGCAAGGTATCTTTGCCCTCAAAGGCCGGAGCGCCGAAGTATGACCGAGGCCACACAAAAACTGGAGCTACCGAAGGCGGCACCTTGGATGAGCCGCACCGGCTGGGCGGCATTCTTGGTCGCCTTGATCATCGTCTGCATGCTGGCTCCCTTGCTCAATTTAGTGGTGCCCAAGACCAGTGTGTTTCACCTGAGCGACTTCGCCATCAGCCTGATCGGCAAGATCATGTGCTACGCCATTTGTGCGCTGGCCATGGACTTGATCTGGGGCTACACCGGTATTTTGAGCCTGGGCCACGGCCTGTTTTTTGCCCTCGGCGGCTACGCTATGGGCATGTACCTGATGCGCCAGATCGGCCTGGACGGCAATTACAAAAGCGGTCTGCCCGACTTCATGGTGTTCCTGGACTGGAAAGTTTTGCCTTGGCACTGGCTGGGCAGTGCGTCGTTTGCTTTTCAAATGGCGATGGTGGTGATGGCGCCTGGCTTGCTGGCACTCGTCTTTGGCTTTTTCGCCTTTCGCTCGCGTATCAAGGGCGTGTATTTTTCCATCATCACACAGGCGCTGACGTTTGCCGCCATGCTGCTGTTTTTCCGCAATGAAACCGGCTTTGGTGGCAACAACGGCTTTACCGACTTCAAACGCATTCTGGATATTCCCATCGCCCAGCCCAGCACCCGCATGGTGTTGTTTGTGCTGACGGGGTTGACACTGCTGGGCTTTTATCTGTTCTCGCGCTGGCTGGTACAAAGCAAGTTTGGCCGCGTGCTGCAAGCCATTCGTGATGCTGAAAGCCGCATCATGTTCTCGGGCTATAACCCGGTGGCTTACAAGCTCACGATCTGGGTGATTTCAGCCATCATGTGCGGCATTGCCGGGGCGCTGTATGTGCCGCAGGTCGGCATCATCAACCCCGGTGAAATGAGCCCGGCCAATTCGATTGAAATGGCAATTTGGGCGGCGGTGGGTGGCCGCGCCACGCTGATCGGGCCGATTGTGGGCGCGTTTGCCGTCAATGGTGCCAAGAGCTGGTTCACGGCGGCTTTCCCTGAGTATTGGCTGTACTTTTTGGGCGCTATATTTATTGCAGTGACCTTGTACCTGCCGCAAGGCATTGTTGGCCTGGTCCGAAGCATCATGCGCAAAATCTCCGGCAAGCCAGACGGGAGCCCATCATGACGCCCGATTTGATGGAGCAAGGTGCCAAGCGCCTGCGGGCTTTGAGCGAGGCCGACGCCAGAGGGAAAACAGAATCTGGCGGGCGTGAGGCGGGCTTTTCGCGCATCGCAAAAGCCGGAGAGGTCGATACTGCCCACGGCCGCATTTTGTATCTGGAAAACGTCAATGTCAGCTTTGACGGCTTCAAAGCCATCAATAACCTGTCACTCGACATCGCCCCGGGCGAGCTGCGCTGCATCATTGGGCCTAACGGCGCGGGCAAAACCACCATGATGGACATCATCACTGGCAAAACCCGGCCCAACAGCGGCACGGTGTTTTTTGGCTCCACCATTGACCTGCTGCGCTACAACGAATTTGAAATTGCGCAAATGGGTATTGGCCGCAAGTTTCAAAAACCCACCGTGTTTGAGCAGCTCAGCGTGTTTGAAAACCTCGAACTCGCGCTGAAGACCAACAAATCGGTAAAGAGCGCGATGTTCTTCAAGCTCGATTCCACCCAGAGCGACCGACTGGCCCAAGTGCTTCACACCATTCACTTGGTGGGCAGCGTCAACCGCCTGGCCGGCAACCTGAGCCACGGCCAAAAGCAGTGGCTGGAAATCGGCATGCTGCTCATGCAAGACCCCAAGCTGCTGCTGCTCGACGAACCCGTGGCCGGCATGACCGATGAAGAAACCGTGCGCACGGCTGAGCTGTTTGTCTCGCTTAAAAAACACCACAGCCTGATTGTGGTGGAGCACGACATGAGCTTTATCGAACGGATTTCAGAAAAGGTGACAGTGCTGCATGAGGGAAGCGTTCTTGCCGAGGGAACTCTTGCACAGGTTCAGAATAATGAAAAAGTGATCGAAGTTTATTTAGGCCGATGAGGAACTGGCTCCCCCCCGAAGCGGCCTTTGGCCGCCTCCCCCTCAAGGGGGCAACCGCTGTGGCCCGGCAAAGCCGGTTCCACGCCGTTACTTGCAAAGAAGGCTGCTAACCATGCTCTCAGTCAAAAACATCAACCAATACTATGGCGGCTCGCACATTCTGCGCGGCGTCAGCCTGGAGGCGCGCTTGGGCAAAGTCACTGTGCTGCTAGGTCGCAACGGCGTGGGTAAAACCACGCTGCTCAAATCGCTGATGGGTCTGGTGCCGATTCGCACTGGCAGCATTGAGCTGGATGGCCAGCCAGTTGAAAAATCGACGTCCTACGAGCGCGCGCGGGCAGGCATTGGCTTTGTACCCCAAGGCCGCGAAATTTTTGCGCGCCTGACAGTTAAAGACAACCTGCTGATGGGCTTGGCCTGCAAAAGTGCTTCTACGCCCATCCCGGCTGAGCTGTTTGAGCTTTTTCCGGTGCTCAAGCAAATGATCTCGCGGCGCGGCGGTGATTTGTCAGGCGGGCAGCAGCAGCAGCTAGCCATTGCGCGGGCGCTGGCTGCAAAGCCCAAGCTTTTGATACTGGACGAGCCCACCGAAGGCATTCAGCCCAGCATCATCAAAGACATTGGCCGCGTGATTCGCATGCTGGCGGATCGGGGCGATATGGCGATTGTGCTGTGCGAGCAGTACTACGACTTTGCCGAAGAGCTGGCCGACGACTACCTGGTGATGCAGCGTGGCGAGGTGATAGCCCGTGGGCCGGGTAGCGAGATGCAAGCCAAGGGCATCCGGCAGCTGGTGGCGATTTGAAAGTGCGCCGATATGCTCCTGAATCAGGAGCTGCTTGCGCACGTATTCATTGGGCTAAAGTCGTATTTGGCTGCTAAAAATGGTCGAAAAATGTCTCAAAACTGCTATTTTGGCCCCGTTTCAATAAAACAGTGCCCTCTAGCGGCGCTTGCACAAATTGATTGCAATATATGAGAGATCCAACCATTGTGCAATCATGAACAGCAAGCATAAGAAGACCCTTTCCATCGTGTTTTGCCAAGCCCATCACCGCGTCTTTGGATTGGGCGCATAGTGAGACGCTGTTCACCGCGCTTGGAGCGCAGACGATTGAGGGCAACGGCTCACGGGTGCGGTTCATTTTGAACAACGTCGTCGGCACCTTTCACAGGCCGCACCCCGCCACAGAGGCCAAGCCTTACCAAGTGCTCGATGCACGGCGGTTTTTAGAGCAAGCGGGCGTCAAGCCCTAACCCGATAAAGCGATAAATTGAAAGATCAAACACCATGAACACCATGCAATTCAAAGGCTATGCAGCCCAAATCAGTTACAGCGACGACGATGCTTGCTTTATCGGCCATATTGCGGGCATCACCGACGTTGTGGGTTTTCATGCTGACAACGTGGCCGAGCTTCGTCAGGCTTTTGAAGTAGCCGTGACCGACTACCTAGCCACATGCGAGCAAGCAGGGCGTAACCCGCAAAAACCTGCCAGCGGCAGACTGATGCTGCGCGTACCGCCAGAAGTGCATGGCGCGGCGTTAATAGCAGCGCAGGTGAAAGGGCAGAGCCTGAACCAGTGGGCAAGTAACGCGCTGCGTGAGGCAACACACGCCTGAGAATTGAATCGCTATTAAATCAGGATCTGCTTGCGCACGTATTCATTGGCCTAGAGTCTTATTTGGCCACTAAAAATGGCTCAAAACCGGCCAAAATGCTCATTTTGGCGCGGTTTCCATAAAACTGGGCCGCAGCGCCAATTTGTCTTGCAGTTTGGCCAGGTTGGGGTAGCTGGTCCGCCAGGTCACCTCGGGGAAACGAAAGTCCAGATACCCCAGCGCACAACCCACAGCTACATCTGACAAGCTGAAGTGCACGCCGCTGCAGAACGGTTTGTCAGCCAAACCCGCGCTCATGGCTTGCAATGCGGCATTGATTTTGCCCATTTGGCGGTCAATCCACGGCTGGCAACGTTGCTCAGGCGGGCGTTCCTTGAAAATAATCTCCATACGCGCAGTTAGTGCGGCGTCCAGCAGGCCATCGGCCAGTGCTTCCCAGGTTTTGACTTCAGCCCGCTCACGGCCTTGAGTGGGGATTAACTTGCCGACGGGCGAGAGCGTATCCAGATATTCCACAATCACGCGCGAGTCAAACACCGCCTCGCCACCTTCCATCACCAGACACGGCACTTTACCCAGTGGGTTCGATTCAGTGATCATCGCGTCTGCTGCCCACACGTCGTCGATCACATACTGGTAATCGAGTTTTTTTTCAGCCATCACCACACGTACTTTGCGGGCGTAAGGGCTGGCGGGGGAACCGATAAGTTTCATAAATTTCTTTGAGCGCTGCAAGACTGGAAAAACGCATTCTATCGAGTTACGCACCTACAATTCGGCCATGAGTTCCCCTCCTACAACACCTGATTTGCTGTCACCCATCAACGCCCTGTCGCCACTGGACGGACGTTACGCCTCAAAACTTGGCCATTTGCGTCCCCTGATGAGCGAGCAGGGCTACATGCACCGCCGGGTGCAGGTTGAAGTGGCCTGGTTTATTGCACTGTCTGACGCTGGTTTTGAAGAGTTCAAGCCGCTCAGCCCCGGAGCACGCACTTACTTACTGGGCTTGGTCAAAAACTTTTCTCAAGCTGATGCTCTGGCCATCAAGGAGATTGAAAAAACCACCAACCACGATGTCAAGGCGGTTGAATACTGGCTCAAATCCAAATTTGAGGCCCGGCCAGAGTTGCTGGCGGTCAGTGAATTTGTTCACTTTGCCTGCACCAGTGAAGACATCAACAACACCAGCCATGCGCTGCAGCTCAAAGGCAGTCGTGAGCTGGTTTTGCTGCCCGCGCTAGACAAGGTGATTGCCAAAATGCGCGAAATGGCGCATGCCTTTGCCGACCAGCCGATGCTGAGCCGCACCCACGGCCAGACTGCCAGCCCCACCACGGTAGGCAAAGAAATCGCCAATGTGGTGACTCGTCTCGTCAGCGCCCGCGCCAAGATTGCCGCTGTGCCGCTGATGGCCAAAATGAATGGCGCCGTCGGTAACTACAACGCACATCTGGCGGCTTGGCCCGAACACGATTGGGAAGCCTTCAGCCGCAAGGTGATTGAGACGCAAGAACCGCTGGGGTTAGGACTCACTTTTCAGCCGTACAGCATTCAGATTGAGCCGCACGACTTTATGGCCGAGCTGTTTGATGCGATTGCCCGCACCAATACGATTCTGATTGACTGGTCGCGGGATGTATGGGGCTACGTCAGCCTGGGTTACTTCAAGCAACGTTTGAAGGCGGGCGAGATTGGCTCATCGACCATGCCGCACAAGGTCAACCCGATTGATTTTGAAAACGCCGAGGGCAACCTGGGCCTGGCCAACGCCCTGCTCAAACACCTGTCTGAAAAGTTGCCCATCTCCAGATGGCAGCGCGATTTGACCGATTCGACCGTGTTGCGCAACATGGGCGTGGCGGTTGGTTATGCCGTGCTGGCCTACCACTCGCTGAGCGTCGGGCTGGGCAAGCTGGAGCTGAATGCTGAAGCGCTGGATGATGACTTGAACACCTCCTGGGAAGTGCTGGCCGAACCGATTCAAACCGTGATGCGCCGCTACGGCGTGCAGGGCGCGTATGAAAAGCTCAAGGAAGTCACGCGCGGCAAGACGGTTGAAGCGGCTGACCTGCATGCGTTGATTGCGTCGCTGGAGATTCCTGAGGCTGAAAAAACACGATTGTTGGCGATGACGCCAGGCAGCTACGTCGGCATGGCGGCGGAATTAGCCAAAAGAGTCTAGGCGGGCATCGCCAGCCCGCACTGCCAGCACGCCTCAAAACCACCTTCGACGAGCTCGCCGCAACTGCAAACCCAGCGCCGCTGAGGCAGGTTTTGCAGGCCGTCCAGCAAGGCTTTGGCGCGTGGCTCTTCATCGTCATGCGTCAGCCACACCTCAGGCAGACACTGGTCTGGCGGTAACTCGCCTGCGATGCCGCTTAAAAAATAGCGCTGCACCGTGGCTGAAAAGCCAGCCTGCTGCAAGGTGTCTGCCCACAGCGCAGCAATTGCAATATTTGGGGCTTGGGCGAGGCGACGCATGTGTAGAGCAATGATCTAAATGCTATTAATTCTATAGCTCTTTACGCCCGTACTTGTTGGGCTAGAGGCTTAAATCACAGCTAAAAAAGCCATTGTTGAACTTGAAAGCCAAAATTCAGGCATGTTTGCGAATCGCATCCGCCAGCACATTCACAATCCGGTCAATGTGCTCTTTTTCAACGATGTACGGCGGGCAGACCACCAGGTTTTCAGCGGCAGGCCGCACCAGCACGCCATGGTGGAAGCAGGTCATGAAGATGTCAAAAGCGCGCTTGCCGGGTGCGCCCGCCATCGGCTGCAGTTCAACTGCGCCAGCCAGGCCAAGGGTGCGAATACCAACGACGTTGGGCAAGCCTTTCAAGCCGCTATGCATCGCGTCCGCCAGTACCTTGCCCATCTGGCCTGCGCGCTCAAACAGCTTGTCTTGTTTGAACAATTCAAGCGTCGCAATGGCCGCAGCGCAAGCCACCGGGTGGCCCGAGTAGGTGTAGCCGTGGAAAAACTCAATCGCGTGGTCGGGTGCTTTTGAATTCGCGCCCATCATGGCGTCGTAGATGCGGTCAGAGCAAATCACGCCGCCCAGCGGAATCACGCCGTTGGTCACGCACTTGGCAAAGTTCAGCATGTCGGGCACCACGCCGTAAAAGTCAGCGCCAAAGTTGCAGCCCAAGCGGCCAAAGCCAGTGATCACTTCGTCAAAAATCAGCAAGATGCCGTGCTTGTCGCAAATCTCGCGCAGCCGCTTGACGTAGCCCTGCGGCGGTAAATACCAGCCCGCGCTGCCGCTGATGGGCTCGATGATGATGGCGGCAATGTTGCTCGGGTCATGCAGCGGCAAGATGCGGTTTTCAAGCTCCAGCAGCAGGTCTTCTGTCCACACCGGCTCTTGCCCGTGGATGTACGCATGATTCACCGGGTCATGAATAAACCGCATGTGGTCAACCCGCGGCAGCAACGCGGTGCCGTAGGCCTTGCGGTTGGCCGGAATGCCGCCCACGCTCATGCCGCCAAAACCGACGCCGTGGTAGCCACGCTCGCGACCAATAAACACGTTGCGATGGCCTTCGCCACGCGCGCGGTGGTAAGCCAGCGCCACTTTGAGTGACGTGTCAGCCGCCTCGCTGCCTGAGTTGCAAAACAGCACCTTGTTCAGGTCGCCGGGTGCCATCTTGGCAATCATTTCGGCGGCAACAAAGGCCTGGTCGTTGCTGGCCTGAAAAGCCGTGGCGTAGTCCAGGGTGTCGAGCTGTTTTTTAATCGCTTCATTGATCGGCTGGCGGTTGTGCCCCGCCGCCACGCACCACAGGCTGGAGATACCGTCGATCACCTGCTTGCCGTCATGGGTGGTGAACATCATGCCGTCAGCCGCCACAAAAACGCGCGGGTCTTTGGCAAAACTGCGGTTAGGGGTAAACGGCAACCACTGGTGGTCCATGTTGAAGTTCTGATAGGCCATGCCAAGCTCCTGAAAGGTTGCTTGATTTTGGCACTACAACTGCCGGGTGTTGACCTGCGACAATTCCAGCGTTATGACCCACGCCTATATCCTCACC
Source organism: Polaromonas sp. (assembly GCA_043756405.1). Taxonomy (GTDB): domain Bacteria; phylum Pseudomonadota; class Gammaproteobacteria; order Burkholderiales; family Burkholderiaceae_C; genus Polaromonas. Next base: position 28,564 of record JAYURC010000134.1, on the reverse strand, counting down.
CTTTCTTGCCCCGACCGCATGGGCATCGTGCACGCCGTTTCAGGTTTTTTACTGGAGCGTAATGGCAACATCGAAGAAGCCGCACAGTACAGCGACCCGGCAACCGGCCTGTTCTTCATGCGGGTGCAGTTTGCTTGCGACAAGATGACTTATCCGCAGCTCAAAACCGAGCTAGCCACATTTGCTGCATCGTTTGAGATGGCCTGGAAGCTGCATTCGACAGAGGACGCCATGCGCACCGTCATCATGGTCAGCCGCGACGGACATTGCCTGAACGACATTTTGTTCCGATGGAAGTCTGGCTTGTTGCCGATCGACGTGCGCGCCATCATCAGCAATCACCGCGACTTTTACCAGCTGGCCGCCAGCTATAACGTGCCGTTCCATCACATCACCGTCTCGGTTGACACCAAAGCGCATGCAGAGGCAAAACAGCTTGAAATCATTGAAAACGAAGGCGCAGAGTTGGTGGTATTGGCGCGCTACATGCAGGTGCTGAGCAACGACCTTTGCAAAAAGCTCTCAGGCCGCGCCATCAACATACATCACAGTATGCTGCCTAGTTTTAAGGGTGCCAAACCGTATCACCAGGCGCATGAGCGCGGCGTCAAGGTGATTGGTGCTACGGCTCATTACGTCACCGCTGACCTGGACGAAGGCCCGATCATTGAACAGGACGTAACGCGGGTGGATCACAAGGACACGGTAGAAAACCTGACCGCGCGCGGCAAGGATACTGAAAGTCGGGTGCTGGCCAGAGCTGTAAAGTGGCACAGTGAGCATCGGGTACTTCTAAATGGCCACAAGACAGTGATTTTTAAGTAAATTCTTGGCTGACAGGTGATGAGTGCAATCAAGATAGCTCTAAGTGTTTTTGTGGTCATGTCAATGGCTTTGATACCCGTTTTCTGGACTTTCTCAACCCCTGAACAAAAACGCAGCTTTGAGTCTGATGAGTGGAAACAATCGCTCGCGCTAATTAACCAGGCAAATGATCCTGGTTGTGTTCGCGGAGGCATGGCGCTAGATTTGATAGATAACAAGCGTCTGGTCGGGTTAACGAAGGCGCAGGTAGTTGGGCTGCTTGGAAATCCTGACGAATCGCACGTTAAACGTTGGCTGTACTCGGTGGGTCAATGCGGCTTTGATTGGCGGCAAAGTTTTTTGATGATTCGCTTTGATTTAAATGAAAAAGTAACCTACGCTGGCATTGACTGATCGACGCTGGCACTGTGGCGAAAAGCTACTATCGAGAAATGACAACTCGCATTCCTCCCATCCAGTGCCTGCTGACATTCGAAACCCTGGCGCGCCTGCGCAGTGTTACGCAGGCGGCCGAAGAGTTGTGTGTCACGCCCAGCGCGGTCAGCCACCGGGTCAAGCAGCTGGAGCAGATCATTGGCACCAAACTGTTTGGCCGGGCTGACTTTTCATTGACCACCGAAGGCAGCGAATACCTGGCGCATGTGCGCGACGGGCTGGCGACGCTGCAAAAATTCCCGGGGCCGGCAGGCCAAAGCAGTAACCCAGGCAAGCGCAAGTTGCGCCTGGCTGTTACGCCGACTTTTGCGCGTTCAATCTTGATACCGCGCCTGCGCCAGTTCACGGAGGCGTATCCCGAGATTGACCTGACGCTGCAAGTGTCCATTCCCCTGCTCGATGTGGTGGCTGAAGACGCTGACCTGACGATTCGTTTTGGCACGGGGCGCTATGCGGATGTGGAGCATGTTTGTTTGATGAAAGATGAGGTAACGCTGCTGGCATCGCCTGCTTTTGTACGTGACCATGGCCCATTTGAAACACCGCAAGACATTGAAGGCGAAAAACTGCTGCGCTCGCCGCTGGAGCCGTGGCGCACCTGGTTTGCCGCACACCACCTCGACTGGGCCGAGCCGATGGAAGGCTCGCAGTTCAATGACATTGGGCTGATGTGCGACGCTGCAGCCGCGGGCATGGGTATCGCGTTGATCCGCCTGAAGCTGGGCGCGCCCTGGCTTGAAAACGGATCGCTGGTGCGCTTGGGCAGCAATAGGGTGTACGCTGCCAATATCCCCAGCCCGCACGCACACTATTTGTGCTGGCGCACCGGCGCGATGGACCGCTGGGAATGCGCTACGTTTGTGGAATGGCTGCGCAAAAGTCTGGGCTAAATTTTGAAGGAAGTAACGATGTTTAAACCACCATTGAAGTTAACCGCATTGATGCTGTCTACCGCCCTGCTGGCAGGCTGCGGCAGCACCAGCATTAATCCGGTGACGGGACAGGCCGAGCGCAGCGTGATGAGCGAAGCGGCAGAAATTGCGGAGGGTAAAAAAGCCCACACGGATGTGCTGCAAGAGTACGGCGTGCTGAAAAATCCGCGTGTGCAGGCGTATGTGAACGACGTTGGCCAGCGTCTGGCCAGACAGTCGCAGCGGGCAAATCTGCAATGGACGTTTACCGTGCTCGACAGCCCGGAGATCAATGCTTTTGCATTGCCCGGCGGCTATGTGTACATCACACGCGGCATGATGGTGTACCTGGAAAGCGAAGCAGATCTGGCGGGCGTCGTGGGGCACGAAATTGGCCATGTCACCGCTCGCCATGGCGCGCAGCGCGCCACCCGCCAGCAGGACGCTGGCCTGGGCGTGCTGGCGGCCAGCATTTTGGGCGCGGTGCTGGAGGCCAAGGGCGTGGGTGGTGCAGGGCAGGCGGCCAGTGATTTGTCGCAAACCGTGGCAGCGGGCTACATCACCCGCTATGGGCGTGAGCAGGAGCTGCAGGCCGACGGCTTGGGGGCGGAGTATTTGTCGCGCATCCGGTTTGACCCGCGCAACATGATTGATGTGATCAACGTGCTGAAAAACCAGGAGCGTTTTGCAGCTGATCTGGCCAGGTCGCAAGGCCGGCCGCCACCGCCGCAAAACAGCTGGCTGTCGTCACACCCCAGCAGCGACCAGCGCCTTCAAGCCATCACGCGGCTGGCGGCACAGTACAAGACGACTGCCCCTTTTAACGACGAAGGCCGGGCCCGCTACCAGCAGATGCTTGAAGGCATGGCCTATGGTGAAAGCCCCGAACAAGGTTTGACCCGTGGCCGCAACTTTTACCATTCTGGTTTGGGGTTTGCGCTAACGGCGGCCGACGGTTGGCGTGTTCAAAACGAGGCTGATCAACTGACCTTCGTCAACAGCGCAGGCGACGCAGGTCTGGTGGTAAAAATGGCACCGCCTGACGCAGGCAGAACGCATGACGAGATCATTCGCAAAGTGGTCAACCCCACCAGCGGGCGCGCCGAGCGGCTGCAGATCAACGGTCTGGCAGCCACACGCTTTGCCGGCACCGCTACCGGCCGCAATGGCCAGGCGCAAAACACCGAGCTCACGCTGATCACCAGCGCGCAGGGTGCGGTATTTTTATTCATACATGCAGCCAAAGACGCCAGCACCCTGCAACGCAGTCGCCCGCAGATGCTGGAGATTGAAAACACGTTTCGCGCCATGACTGCTACCGACAAAGCGGCAGCGCGGCCGTGGATGATCAGAACTGCGGGCATGCCACGCGGCGGCTTTGCCGAGCTGGCCAGAACCTCGCCGCTGGCCAACCCCGAGCAGCAATTGCGGCTGATCAACGGCGTTTATCCGGTGGGTGATGTCCAGCCGGGCCAGACTGTTAAGACAGTGGTGCAGTAAAACGGCGATTCACACATCGCGTTAAATTTCTTCAACTCAAAAAGGTGGTGATGCACTAAAGTCAGGCTTCACCAGGAGCCTGACCATGAATGCACCCTTGAGCCCCGAGCAGCAGTTATCCATCGAGCGCACAGAGCGGCAAGCACTGGTCGTGCGCGCTCTTCAAGCCATTGTTCCTGCCCACGCCCTGCTGTGGAACAGCGAGGACACCACACCCTACGAGTGCGATGGCCTGACGGCTTACCGGCAGCGCCCGCTGGTGGTGGTGCTGCCCGAGACTTATGCGCAGGTGCAGGCGGTGCTTAAAACCTGTCATGCCTTGAATGTGCCCGTGGTGGCGCGCGGCGCGGGTACAGGCCTCTCCGGTGGTGCCATGCCGCACAAGTTTGGCGTCACGCTGTCGCTGGCCAAGTTCAACAGGATATTGAAGCTTGACCCACTCAGCCGTACTGCTGTGGTGCAAGGCGGCGTGCGCAACCTGGCCATATCGGAGGCCGCTGCGCCACACGGCCTGTACTACGCGCCCGACCCATCCAGCCAGATTGCCTGCACCATCGGCGGGAATGTGGCAGAGAACTCTGGCGGTGTGCACTGCCTGAAGTACGGATTGACGGTGCACAACGTCATCAAGGTCAAGGGCTTCACGGTTGAGGGCGAAGAAGTCGAATTTGGCAGCGATGCGCTGGATGCCGCAGGCTACGACTTGCTCAGCGTCATCATTGGCAGTGAAGGCATGCTGGCCATCACAACTGAAGTCACCGTCAAGCTGATTCCCAAGCCGCAACTGGCGCGCTGCATCATGGCCAGCTTTAATGACCTGCGCAAAGCAGGCGATGCAGTGGCTGCGGTGATTGCAGCGGGCATTATTCCGGCTGGGCTTGAGATGATGGACAAGCCCATGACAGCAGCAGTGGAAGACTTTGTACACGCTGGGTACGACCTGACCGCAGAGGCGATTTTGCTGTGCGAAAGCGATGGCACGGTGGAAGAAGTAGAAGAAGAAATTGGCCGCATGAGCGAGGTGCTGAGGCGCTGTGGTGCAACGGCGATTGCGGTCAGCCAGAACGAAGCCGAGCGATTGAAGTTCTGGTCCGGTCGCAAAAATGCTTTCCCGGCCAGCGGCCGCATCAGCCCTGACTACATGTGCATGGACTCAACCATTCCGCGCAAGCGCCTGGCCGATATTTTGCTGGCCATTGCCGAGATGGAAAAAAAGTACGCCCTGCGCTGCGCCAATGTGTTTCATGCGGGCGACGGTAACCTGCACCCGCTGATTTTGTTTGATGCCAACGATGCTGACCAGCTACATCGCTGTGAGTTGTTTGGCGCGGAGATTCTGGAGACCAGCGTGGCCATGGGCGGCACAGTGACAGGTGAGCACGGGGTGGGTGTGGAAAAGCTCAACTCCATGTGCGTGCAGTTTTCTGCGCAAGAAAACGAGCAGATGTTTGGTGTTAAACGCGCCTTTGACAGTCGCGGTTTGCTCAACCCCGGCAAAGTGATCCCGACACTGAACCGCTGCGCTGAATACGGAAAAATGCTGGTACGGGGCGGCAAAATTTCGCACCCTGACCTGCCGCGGTTCTAGTGTGCTGATTCAGATATTTCAAAACAAATGAAAGTGATGATTTCGCACCCAAGCCGAGGCGCAAAACGCCGACATAGCTCCAGCTATGGCAAGGCTTTGCAACAACGGCATGGAAGCGAAAGCGCGCTTTCATGTCTTGAAATATCTGAATTGGGGCACTGATGCAAGCTCTTCGCGGTCTGGCCTGGCTGCTCGTCTTTCAATCTGCAGGCGAGCTGTTGGCGCGTGGTTTGAAATTGCCATTTCCGGGGCCGGTAGTGGGCATGCTTTTGCTGCTGATGGCAATGCGTTTTAAGTCAGTTCAGGAGCCAGTCGGTACCTGTGCAGACTTTTTACTGGCTCACCTTTCCTTACTATTTGTGCCGGTTGGCGTGGGCGTGATGACGCATTTATCGCTTGTCAGCCAGTTTGGTTTTCGCATGCTGGCGGTAATTGTGCTGTCAACGCTGGCTGGCTTGGCAGTGACTGCGCTGTGCCTGTATTGGTTTAGAGGCAATAAAGACGCGGCCAAGAGGGCAAATAATGCCTAAATTTGTCGAGTTATGGGTCTATCTTTCAGCCACGCCGCTGTTTGGACTGACTGCCACCCTGGCGGTTTATGTGGTAGCGCAAGCCGTCTATGCACGCCTACGCCAGGCTCCCTGGGCTAACCCGGTATTGTGGACTGTGCTGGTGTTGGCAGGCGGCCTGTTACTTTCAGGGGTGCCTTACCCCACTTACTTTGCCGGGGCGCAGTTTATTCACTTTCTGCTGGGGCCTGCCGTGGTGGCACTGGCCTGGCCTTTGTGGCAGCGGCGAACAGAGCTGCGCCAGCGCTGGGGCAGATTATTGTTAGCGGCATTGATGGGCGGTTTTGCGGCCAGCGGTTCTGCACTGCTGCTGGCATCGGTTTTTGGGCTGCCGCCCGATGTCATGTTGTCTCTGGCCCCCAAGTCAGTGACAGCACCTGTGGCCATGGGCATAGCGGAAAAAATTGGCGGCATACCGGCACTGGCCGCTGTGTTTGCCGTCATCACGGGCATGATTGGGGCGCTGCTTGGCAAGTACCTGTTTGATGCCCTAAAGATACCCCTGACTTACGACGGCTGGGCAGCCAGGGGCTTTGCACTGGGAACAGCGGCTCATGGCATAGGCGCCGCTAGGGCCTTGCAGGTCAATGCAGATGCCGGTGCTTACGCCGCACTGGCACTAAGCCTGCAGGTGGTGCTGGCATCGCTGCTCATGCCATTTGTAGTTCCGCTTTTCGTCAAGCTGTTCTAAGGCCATTGCCCACTTGAGTCAAAGCTGCTGGTTTGGCTTGCATGCCAACAGCTGCATTGGCACTGTTTGCGTTATTTGCACTATTGGGGCTATTAGTCCCAAACAGAATTTCGCCCGCCAACTGGCCCCCTTCTTCGATCACCAGCTTGCCATAGCGAATGGTGCCGGTCACTTTGCCAGTTGAATAAATCACCAGCTTTTGGCGCACCGTCAGGTTGCCAGTAAACTCGCCGCGAATTTCAGCCACATCAATTTCTGCTGACCCTTTAAAAGCACCCTGTTCAGCGATTTGCATCACGCGCGAGTCCATCGTCGCTTCTACCAGGCCTTCAACCACCAGGGTGTCGCAGTCGGTAATTTCAACACCCTTGAGTTTGATGTTGGGGCCCACAGTCAGCTTGCTGCCACCTTCCTGTGAACTGGCTGGGGTCACGTCACTGGCGGTCTTTGGTACCGCTGTTGTGGGTGGCGCTTGCAAGGGTGAGTTGTAGCCGTTGGCAGGACTCCTTAACTGATTCAGTGCTGCAGGTGTGGTGGTGCTGTCCATATCGCGTTTGCCAAAAAACGGTGTTGCCATGTGACTTCCTTAAAAAAGAACGCATGGTACGGCTCACACCCGCAAAAAGCTTGTGCCTGATGAAAGAGGCGTAACGAAATAATTTTTTTCAGACCGTCCTTTCCAGACGCAAAATAATGCGTCCTTGGAGAGGTTTTAAGTTGAGCTATGCAGTAAAAATTTTTGTGCTGACGACGTCTCTGATACACAGCGCGAGCAAGCAGCAGCGCGCTTTGGTGCGGCATTAAAAAACGCCTTGGGCGATGTAAATCTGGGGTGGCCTTGTTACTCGCTGTATCAGAAGCTTTTCCAGCTATATGCCGACTAGTCACGTCCTTGGCCAGTTACACCTGCCGCACAAGTTTTAGTCGAGCGGTGGGAGACTGCTGCACTGGCAGCGACCCAGGCTGCGTTTAGTATCAACCGTTACTGGGGCGATGGAGACTTTGAAATTTTTGCATCGTCAACGACCAAAGAATGGATAAGGTCAAAGCCGCTATTGAGGTGAACTAGAGAGTTGCATTTGCCGGTGCATTACTGGCGGCCCATGAATACAAGGCAACAAAGACGAGCGCATCAAAAACAGCGCCAAAGCATAAATACAGCACGGGCATAAACAGCACGGACATGTGCTGCAAGATGAAAGCTTGTGCCAATACCTGATGGGGAATCAGAACACTGAAAAAAAGCAGGATGATTGCGGTGTGAAACAGCTTTATCCAGATCCTTTGATTCAGGATGTAGTAACCGACAGCCAGCATGACCGGGGTAGACAGCATGATGACATAGCCTATCGTCATCAATTCCTCGCTGTGCCGCGCAATGGTATATGGGAAATTGCCGGGCTCCCACCAAAAATAAATCACCGTGATCAACTGCACGACACAGATGATTCGCAGTGGGTATTTCAGTGGCAACGATGCGCCTTTCATGGCGAGCGACAAACCCAAGCCAGCCAGACAGGCTAACCCGGTGACCCAAAGCGTTGTCAGGCTGGGCATGGGTGTGCTGACCATACCGGTTGACAAAATCGCTGCAAATTGCCCCGCATCGTCTAGCTGTGTGCGCAGGCCAAATGAAAGCCCCAGACCGTCAGACCAGAACAGGACGCACTCGCGCCAGAGTTCCAGCAATACTGGTTTGCCTAAAACCAGAAGCGTGCAAAGAACAAGCGGCAACAACAGCGCTTGCGCCAGCAAATATGGGGTGACCTTCAAGGGCGTTATTGCGCGGTGTGGACGAACCTTGACATGCTTTGTGCGAGCCTGTTTTACCGCCAAAAAAGCCGCATTGAAACCCTGGTCATGCTCTTTGGTTTCGCTTGATACTGATGTGGTTTTTGAAAACATGATGCCGGATCAAAAAGCATGAAAAATGCCAACGTTCAAACTGCTTTTGGCGTAGAACGGATTTGTATAGCGATTTGCACTTAAGAGCACACCTGTGCGTGGTGCAAACCAGTGACGCCATGAAAGGCTGGTTTCCTTGCTGGCAAAGTTAACCAATTGAGCGTTGGTGGCGATTGTTTGGTAGCCTTCACTGCCCCATGCGTGACGGACTGTCACCAGGTTTTCTTTAGCGCGGCCATACGTGAGGGCAAGAAATTGCTGCTGCGTCTTGATGGAGCCAGGACTGCTGGTGTTGGCGCGCAAGCCAAGTTCAGCTACCCATGGCGCGTCGAAATAGTAAACCAGACCAAGCGCCAAACTGTTGTCGGTATGGCCGTCTGGTGCTTTGTACTGGCCCGCGCCAATCGAAGTCACCAAATTTCTCTGGGGTAACCACTTTTTATACAGCGTGGCATCGACCCGATATTTCGGAAGATAAAAAGCACCATCACCCAAACCTGCCGCGACGTTGGCGTACCAGTCCTCATTCAAAGTGAAGGTGTCACTCAAGCCTACAAAAACACCGTCTGTGTTGAATCTGCGGTTTACAGATATCTCGCCTTGAAGGGTGTGTGACGGCAAAGCATAAGTACCACGCAGGGTGACATCGCGCCAGTTGCCGTATCCGGCGCTCAGGCTTTCAAAACCGGTGCTGAGCTCCAGACTGCGTTTCGTATCTGTATCCAATACATCTGGGGCTATAGCCACCTTAGCCGGTGTTGCTTGCATCAGCCCCTGATTGGCGGTTTGTGCCACTGCAGCACCTCCGTATAAAGCGCCGGCAATACAGGCCAGTACAAATGGCAATTTGGAAGCTGCGTGTTTGAACATTTTCTGATCTCTCTTGGTGAGTTTTTAGGAAGTGTTGACTATTTACAGTTGGCATTTTTGCTGGCGGGTGTGACTTGCCTGCTACCCAGAATCAAAAATGAAACTTCATCGGTGACAGCCCAGCGGGCTGAATGGCGCATGCCAGAGTTTTCACGCAACCAGCAACGGGCGCTTGCCTCATCGCCCTGCCGGAGCGCCAGCACTGCGAGCAAGCCCCACGGGTAATCTGTTACTCCCTGTCTGAGCCATTCAGCGCGGTGCAAGCGCATCCAGTTTTTGTAGTAAATGTCCGGGTTCTGCGGTAGCACTGAAAAATTGACAAGCAGCGGGAACAGCTGTGCAACGTGGTCAGGATAAAACAAGGGCTTTTGTGATTGCTGTTCAAGTTGGGTGGAAACAAGAAATTGTTGATTGGCAGGTTGCCAAAACGTTTTGCTGATGTCTTGTGCGAATTTGTCTAGCTCGCCTGGTTTTATCTTTTTCAAGTGCGCCTTGTGCGACCACACCTCCAGGTTGTCCATGAACAAGCCATGCAGATATACCGGTGAGACCATGTAAACGCCGCGAGACGGCTGGTATAAATTGTCAAGGGCTTTTTTGCTGATGGCATAACTCCTGGCCCATGCCGGGTTTTCGTCCATCTTTTGGGGCATGGTGTCCATCAGCCGCATCCACAAAGCCAGCAGAGAATCATCCGCATCGGCCGTCTTGCAAGATACCCATGGCTTGCCTGCTTTTTTGCAAAAGCGGTCAAATGTGCCGTCAGGCTTTTGGTGCGGCACTAACCAGTTTGCAAACTTGACAGCAGGCCCCGATATGTCCAAACCATTGTCATGTGCAAGAAGCAAAGCCTGCAACGCAAAGTAAGGGTCGGTTGTGTCGCCGCCGTTCAGAATAGTGATGGCGCCACTGTTGTCCAGATAGCCTTGCAATTCAAGTTTTGGCATGGCCATAGAGCTGGCCGTATGGGTCATCATGCACAAGGCAAAAACAACGGACAAAATATTTTTCATGTTCATTCTGCCTTGACCATGCCTATCTCACGCGCCCATACGACACCATGAACGGTTGTACCTTCTTCAACAATAATATTTTCAGCAGTCACTGTTGTCAGTGCACCAGGTGCGCCAATCACGGCACGTGCACCAATCAAAATATCACTTTCAGAAACAATGGGTCCAAAAACCCGCGCATCCTTGAAGATATAAACCCGTTTTTCACAAGTGATGGCTCCTTCAATATTGGCGCGGCGGGCAATACTGACGCCGATTCGGGCCTTGATATCGCCAACGATGGTGGTGTCCTGGCCAACAGTCAAGAACCCGGTGACCACCAGTGAGCCTTGGTATATCTTGCCAGCCGGAAGTGCACAGTCACCACGAATCAGATACAACGACGGTGTTTGCTGGATCGCATTTGGAAGGTCTGCATAACTGGCCAGTATTTGCGCGGTTTGACCTGGTTGTCTTGGTCGTTTGTTGTGTAGGCCAAAAGTCAGTATGGGTGCCTGCAGTCGCTCAAACCACACTTCTTTGCCAAGCTCAACGGCCACACCAGCAGAGATTCTGCGCAAGGCAATGCCGTTGTTGCTTAATCGAATAATCCCTTGTGCATAGGCCCAGTCGTGGATCTCACTCTCAGCGCCCAGCTCAATGTCGCCCGTCGCATAGACAGAGGAATAGGCTGAATGGTCACCGGTGCGCAGATCCCCCTCAACGTAGAGTTGACTTGCGCTTTTTATGGGTTCCAGGGTTTCAATAGATTGTCTGGCGATCAAGCGCCTGCCCGCTTTTTGCCACTGCACGCTGGAGGCGGGAAAGTCAACAAAGTCAAAGTCTTCATAGCCGGTACTGGGGCTAAGGCCCAATTTGGCCGATGCATCGGCTTGCAGGCGTCTGGAAAAGTGGTCAATATCGCTGGCGTAATTGGCAGAAACTGTCAGCGCAGCCACGTCGCTGGGATGCCGCCACTCGCGGAAGGCAGGAATGAAAGGCAGCGTCAAAAGCAGCAGGCATAACAACGCAAAGGCTGCCAGAGTCAGGGTGTAAGACGCCATCATGGCACCACCTTTGGCAAGCTTTGGGTTTGCCGGTACCGGATGGTTTTGTCCCAGACCATTTCGCGTTTGAAAACCCTGTCTATCATCAGGCTCCACACCGCCCCCGATATGGCAAACAGGCTGACCAAAAAGCCGAGCATGTTGAAAGGCAATAGCCTGAGCCGTCTACGGTTGCCGTCAATAAGCACGGCAACAACAATCTCAAAAAACGCTGCAAAGTTGCCCAGCGTGCCGTACACCATTAACGCGAAAACAGGTATCAACTGCGACAGCAGTGAGCCGGCATTCAAAAAATACAAGCCGAGTGCCAAGCCCCACCCGAGCAACATGATGAGCGGGATGACAAACACAAACAGCAACAGCAAACCGTCAATGCGCTGGCTCCAGGTCAGGTATTTGCTGGTGGCAAATTGCCACCAATACCTCGCCATAACCTGGTTGTGGCCCTTGGCCCAACGCGTGACCTGCTTGATGCGGATACGCCATTCCTCGGGCACTTCCTCATAGCATTCAGAGCGATTGGTGTAAATGGTTTTCCAGCCGTTGAACATCAGCCTGAATGTGATGTCGGTGTCCTCTGCCAATGTATCGTCATGCCAGCCGCCCACCGCTTCGACGGCCGAGAGGCGCACGCCTCCTACTGTTCCGCCATATTGCGGCAGCAGGTGCATATTCATGCGCGCTTGCTGGTCTACCTGGTAGCCTGCAGAGCGTTCAAGGTCGAGTAGCCGTGTCAGCAAATTTGCACCGCTGTTGATGGGTACGACACGGCCCATGACGGCGCCAACTTCAGGGTCAAAAAACGGCGCAACCAGCTGCTTGAGCAAGCCTTTGCCGGGCACATAGTCTGCATCAAAAATAATAGCAATGTCACCCACAGCAAACTGCAGCGCATCCTTCAGCGCTGCAGATTTGCCCGCCTTGCCGTCCACCCGGTGAAAGGGCCAGATACGCGACGGAAAACGGGCGACATAACTGTCAATGATGGCGCCAGTTGCATCCTTGGAGCGGTCGTTGACCGGAATAATCTTCAGACACTCGGGCGGGTAATCGGTATTGAGCAATGCTTCAATACAGCCCGCTATGACCTTTTCTTCATTGTGGGCCGCAATAAATACGGTAATCATGGGCCAGCGGGCTACGGCAACGTCAACATACGGATGACGCTGCTTGCCCGTCAACCGGTTCATGGTGAACATGAAGTGCCTGACGCCGTAAAGCATCATGACCACAACAATTAAAAACAGCAGCGACGCCATGACCGAGGCTGCAGGGTAAGCGCTAAATGAGGTAGGCATATGCGGGTATGGGGCGACGTAAAGCTTTGAGGCTAGGTTGAGCGGATCATGCGAATCATGCGAATCAAACAGTTTCTGGCGTTGCGACAGATTGCGTCTGAAAGTGATCAGCGAGTAGCGAGACGATTTGGGTGGCTGCTGTGCCGTCCCCAAATGGGTTGCCTGCGCGTGCCATGCTGGCGTAGGCTGCCGTGTCGACCGCAAGGCGCGTCACCTGTTTAACGATGGTGCTGCGCTCTGCGCCAATCAGTAGCGCGCAACCTGCCTCAAGTGCTTCGGGGCGTTCGGTCTCGTCACGCAGCACCAGAACCGGCACACCAAAAGTGGGTGCTTCTTCCTGCAGCCCGCCAGAGTCCGTCAGCACCATCCACGCGTCTGCCAGGGCCTGCTGCATTTGCGTGTAGTCAAGTGGTTCTGTCAATTTCACGTTCGCAATGCCTTTCAAAATGCTGTTGACAGGACCTTGAACAACGGGATTCAAATGAACCGGAAACAGTATCTGCAAATCTGGCTGCAGGGCCGCAATACTCGCTATGGCGTGACAGATTTCAGCCAGGTCGTGGCCCCAGTTCTCACGCCGGTGCACGGTTACCAACAGATGCCCGCGCCCAGTGGTGGTGCGTTTCACGCCCCGGTGCGCGCAAGTCCATTGCTGTGCATCAATGACAGTGTTGCCTGTCAGGTGAATGTAGTCATCAGCAATGCCTTCGTTCTGCAAAGCTATCCGCGAACGTTCGGTGGGGGCGAAATGAAAGCGGGCTAACCGGCTGATCATCTGCCGCAGACCTTCTTCAGGAAATGGACGATTCAGGTTGTGGGTTCGCAAACCAGCTTCCACATGCGCTACTGGAATGCGGTTGTAAAACCCGGCAAGCGCACCTTGAAAAGCGCTTTCAGTGTCGCCTTGAACAACCACCATCGACCAGGTTCTTTTTGTCATTTCAAGCTCAAGCTGCTCTCTGCAGCCAAGGCTGAAGTCCAGCAAACTGCTGCCATTGCGCTGCAGCGTTACGTCGGGTTCGACATCAAAGCAGGCCAGTATTTGGGTGGCCATATCCGCATGCTGACCGGTGTGCAACCATTGGGCATTGGCCCAACTGGTTTGCCTCAAAGCGTGATAAAGCGGTGCCAGCTTGATAATTTCCGGCCGTGTACCGGAGATGAAAAGGATGTTGTGCATATCGTGAACTTTTAGATTTATGAACTAAAAGGATTTAATATGGCTATCGTTCACATGCTCATCAGAATGCAACCGTATTAATCGTAGGACGTAACCTGCAGTAACTTGCGTATTCGCCTTTGTGCGCCATGCAGGTGCGGCGCATACGCTGTAGAAACTCGAATTCATGGTTCACAAAAAGTTTTAAAGGTGTTTGTTACATGCAGCTAGCGCACAGCAGTATTGAGTTTGAACTCTTGCAAGCGAGCTTGGCCAAGCTGCATGACATAGTGGTGGTCACCGAGGTAAGTTCGCTGGCGAAACCGACCCACAAAATTGTTTACGTCAACGAAGCTTTTGAAAAACATACCGGGTACAGCACGCACGATGTGATGGGACGCTCACCGAGCTTGTTGCAAGGCCGGGGAAGCCAGCCCACAGAGTTGAAACGTATCCGTTTGGCACTTGAGCAGGCGCAGCCCGTACATGCAGAGCTGATCAACTATAAAAAAGACGGTACGCTGTTCTGGATAGAGCTGGACATCGTGCCACTGGTGAACGCTGAAGGCGTCGCAACGCATTGGGTGTCAGCAGCGCGTGACATTACCCAGCGCAAAATTTTTGAAGAAGAAATTGAATATCTCGCTTTTTATGACCCATTGACACAGTTGCCCAATCGGCAAATGTTGATGGAACGCCTGAAACGGGCGTTACTACTATTTGACTCTCTGGCCAAAGATGAATCTGGCAGCATCAATGGTGCCTTGATGTTCATTGATCTGGACCACTTCAAGGTGCTTAACGACACGCTTGGCCACGCCACTGGCGACATGCTGTTGTGCAAAGTAGCCATGCGCCTGGGTGCCTGTGTCCGATTAAGTGACACGGTGGCACGGCTTGGCGGAGACGAGTTTGTGGTGATGCTGGAGAGCCTGCCAGACGACGTGCAAGCGGCGACTGTTTACAGCCGGCGCGTTGCCCAGAGAATCTTGTTTGCATTGAGTCAGACCTACGATCTTTCAGGTCATCAGCATGACAGTACATGCAGTATTGGCGTGACGTTATTCAGCAAGCGCGACCAGAACATGGGTGATTTACTAAAACAGGCAGATCTGGCGATGTATCAGGCAAAAGCGTCAGGACGCAATTCCCTGTGCTTTTTTGATCCGTCAATGCAGGTGGTGGTCAACGCCCACGCCGCCATGCATTTCGATCTTCGTCAGAGCTTGCGAACCAACGATTTTTTGCTTCACTACCAGCCGCAAGTAGGTCGCGAAGGACGTATGTTCGGCGTAGAAGCACTGCTTCGCTGGCAACACCCAGCGCGTGGGCTGGTGTACCCGAATGAATTTATTGCACAGGCAGAGGACAGCGGGCTGATCTTGCCACTGGGCAAGTGGGTGCTGGAGACGGCGTGCCGCCAATTGGCCAGCTGGGCAAAGCGCCCCGAGACTTGCCACCTCAGCATTGCCGTCAATGTCAGTGTGCGGCAGTTTCGCCACCCCGAGTTTGTTGAGCTGGTAATGACGACGATCAAGGACACGGGTATCAATGCCAACCGGCTCCAACTAGAGCTGACGGAAAGCCTGCTTGCTATCGGAATGGACATCACGATTGCCAAAATGGGAATGCTCAAGGAAGCAGGCGTGACGCTGTCGATTGATGACTTTGGCATTGGTTATTCTGCGTTGTCGCATTTGAAACACTTGCCGATAGATCAGCTGAAGATTGACCGTCTTTTTGTCAAGGACATATTGACCGACCCCAACGACGCTGCGATTGCGCGCACGATTGTCGGGTTGGCGCAAAGTCTCGGGCTGGGCGTGGTGGCTGAAGGCGTTGAGACGCAAGACCAACGCGTTCTGCTCGCACGGTTTGGCTGCGAAAGTTACCAGGGCCATCTGTTTTGTCGAGCGTTACCCATTGATGCGCTGGAGATTTTTATGAGCGAGCAGAACCGGGTGTTGTTGCGGGCTGAGGCAGACACAACCATGCAGCGTGCTATTGAATAAATAGCTAATTATGTATATATTAATTGGGCTAGTGCGTCCCCGAGACTGACGAAGCGGTGGGCCAGGTGCAGCAGAAAATGGCCAGGCGCTGGTTGCGGAATCATCAAACCAATGGTGGTGCCAACGATCAAGCCAGTGTGGATACCCAAAGAGTGGTCACCAGTCTATCTGGCGCCAAAGATGGCTGTGCCTACGCGCACCATGGTGCTGCCTGAATGGATGGCCGCTTCCAGGTCAGCTGTCATCCCCATCGACAACGTGTCCATCGGTTCAACCAGCTCACCGCTCTTGTTGACATCATCAAAAATGCTTTTGGCGCCTGCGTGCAGAGCGCATGCAGCTGCAAAATTAATAGCAGGCTCCGGCAGTGTCATCAGGCCGCGCAATCGCAGGTTCGGCAGCTGAATCACTAGCTTGATCAGTGCCATCAGATCTTCAGGGGCCACGCCCGACTTGTTAGCGCCACCATCTATGTTGACTTGCAGGCAGACTTGAAGTGGTGCCAAGTGCGGTGGGCGTTGCTCGCTCAAACGCTGTGCAATCTTCAAACGATCCACCGACTGTACCCAGTCAAAGTGCTCGGCCACCAGCCGTGTTTTGTTGCTTTGTATCGGGCCAATACAGTGCCATTCAAGACCCGCTTGCGCATGTAACGCCGTGATTTTTTCAACGCCTTCGGTAATGTAATTTTCACCAAATGCGCGCTGTCCGTCGCTGATGGCGTCTAGCACCGCATCAGCGCCGAAAGTTTTAGAGACAGCCAGCAGACGCACATCGCCGGGCTTGCGCCCCGCCGCAATGCAGGCAGTGGTGATGCGGTCTCGCACGCTTTGAATATTTCTAACAACCTGAGTCATGAATCAACTGTAAACTGCAAAGCCTGCGATTGGTCCTACATGTTTTAAGGATTTTTGGGATGGATATTACCCAGCTGTTGGCCTTTAGTGTCAAAAACAAGGCCTCTGATTTGCACCTTTCAGCCGGGTTGCCGCCCATGATACGTGTGCATGGCGATGTACGCCGCATCAATGTTGAGCCGCTAGACCACAAACAGGTTCATGCCATGGTGTACGACATCATGAATGACACCCAGCGCAAAAATTACGAAGAGTTTTTAGAGGTCGACTTTTCGTTTGAGATTGATGGCTTGGCACGTTTTCGGGTCAATGCTTTTAATCACAACCGGGGCGCAGGCGCGGTGCTTAGAACTATTCCGTCCAAAATCCTGACGCTTGAGCAGCTCAATGCGCCCAAGATTTTTGGCGAGTTGGCACTCAAGCCGCGCGGCATGGTGCTGGTCACGGGCCCTACCGGCTCAGGCAAGTCGACCACGCTGGCGGCCATGGTCAATTACCTTAATGAAAATGAGTACGGCCATATATTAACGGTTGAAGACCCCATTGAGTTTGTGCACGAGTCCAAAAAATGTCTGATCAACCAGCGTGAGGTCGGCCCGCACACACTGAGTTTTTCTGCGGCGCTCAAGTCTGCTCTGCGTGAAGACCCAGACGCGATTTTGGTCGGTGAAATGCGCGACCTGGAAACCATTCGCCTGGCGATGACGGCTGCTGAAACCGGGCATCTGGTGTTTGGCACACTGCACACATCCAGTGCCGCCAAAACCATTGACCGCATCATTGACGTGTTTCCGGCAGAAGAAAAAGAAATGATCCGCTCAATGTTGTCCGAGTCGTTACAAGCGGTCATCTCACAAACGCTGTGCAAAACCAAAGATGGCCAGGGCCGGGTGGCCGCACACGAGATCATGCTGGGGACGAGTGCCATCCGTAATTTGATCCGCGAGGCCAAGGTCGCGCAGATGTATTCGTCCATCCAAACCGGCAACAGTATGGGCATGCAAACGCTGGATCAAAACCTGACCGATCTGGTCAAGCGAAACGTGATTTCTGCGGCCGAAGCACGCGGAAAAGCCAAAATCCCGGATAACTTTCCAGGCTAGAAAGATATGGCGCCCACGCTTGCCCACTGCGTGTGGCCGCTACCCCCCGAGGGGGCCACTGCGCCTGCGGCCTGGCAAAGCCAGATCCCTGGCCCCTGCTTGAAAACGCGGGGAAGTCAACAGATTTAGGAGTTTTTCATGGAACGCGACCAGGCCAGTAAATTCATCAACGACTTGTTAAAACTCATGGTCAGCCGCAATGGCAGTGACCTGTTCATCACCGGCGACTTTCCGCCGGCTATGAAAGTGGACGGAAAAGTCACCAAGGTTTCGCCTCAGCCACTGAACGCTGGCCACACACTGGCATTGGCGCGCGCCATCATGAACGACAAGCAGGCAGCTGAGTTTGAGCGCACCAAAGAGTGCAACTTTGCCATCAGCCCCCCAGGTGTGGGGCGCTTTCGGGTCAATGCGTTTATCCAGCAGGGCAAAGTCGGCATGGTCATGCGGGTGATCCCGGCGGTGCTGCCCACCATTGACGGCTTGGGTGTGCCGCAGGTGCTTAAAGAAGTCGTGATGGCCAAACGCGGGCTGGCGATTTTGGTGGGTGCAACGGGTTCAGGCAAGTCCACCACAATGGCCGCCATGGTTGACTGGCGCAATGAGCAATCTTTTGGCCACATCATCACGATTGAAGACCCGGTGGAGTTTGTGCACCCGCATAAAAACTGTGTGGTCACTCAGCGCGAAGTCGGGCTCGATACGGACAGTTGGGAGGCCGCGCTTAAAAACACCCTGCGCCAGGCGCCTGATGTGATTTTGATGGGCGAGGTGCGCGACCGCGAAACCATGGAACACGCCATTGCGTTTGCAGAAACTGGCCATCTGTGCCTGTGTACCCTGCACGCCAACAGCGCCAACCAGGCGCTGGACCGGATCATCAACTTTTTCCCCGAAGAGCGCCGCGCGCAGTTGCTGATGGACTTGTCGCTCAATCTCAAAGCCATGGTGTCCCAGCGCCTGATACCCAAGCAGGACAGCAAGGGCCGGGCTGCGGTGGTTGAGATCATGCTCAACACACCACTGATTTCCGATCTGATATTCAAGGGCGATGTATCAGAGATCAAGGAGATCATGAAAAAAAGCCGCACCCTGGGCATGCAAACATTTGACCAAGCTCTGTTTGATGCGTTTGAAGCCAACATGATTACCTATGAAGACGCCCTGCGCAATGCTGATTCGGTCAACGACCTGCGGCTGCAAATCAAGCTCAACTCCCAGCGCGCCAAATCGGTGGATCTGGCCGCGGGCACTGAAAACTTTGCGATTGTTTAACTATTTTTAAGTCACGACATGGCAAACATCAACACTAAAAATTATGAATCAACGACGTCCCTGAAAGTAGCCTTTCTGGGCTTGGGCGTCATGGGCTACCCGATGGCTGGTCACTTGGCGGCTGCTGGTCATCAGGTCAGTGTTTATAACCGCACCGCTACAAAATCAGTAGCTTTTTGCGAAGAATTTCAGGGCGCTACACACGGTTTAACACCACAGTCTGCGGCAGCGGATGCTGATGTCGTCTTCTGCTGCGTTGGCAACGATGACGATTTGCGCAGTGTGGTGTTGGGACCAGAGGGTGCGCTGGCAGGTATGAAGCAGGGCGCTGTGCTGGTGGACCACACCACGGCCTCGGCCAATGTGGCGTGTGAACTCTACGCTGCCGCTAAAAACCTGGGTTTGCATTTTGTCGATGCCCCCGTGTCGGGTGGTCAAGCGGGTGCGCAAAACGGCGCGCTGACTGTCATGTGTGGTGGCGATGTCGCCGCCTTCCATGTTGCCAAGCCCGTGGGTATGGCGTTTTCAAAAGCCTTCACCTTGATGGGTGCCAGCGGCGCAGGCCAGCTGACCAAAATGGTCAATCAGATTTGCATTGCCGGGCTGGTACAGGGCTTGAGCGAAGCGGTCGCCTTTGGCCAAAAAGCCGGGCTTGACGTGAACCAGGTGCTCGACGTGATTGGCAAGGGCGCAGCGCAAAGCTGGCAGCTCGACAACCGTGGCAAAACCATGGTGGCCGATAAATTCGACTTTGGTTTTGCTGTGGACTGGATGCGTAAAGACCTGGGGCTGGTGCTTGACGAAGCCAAGCGCAATGGTGCGCGCCTGCCAGTCACGGCACTGGTTGACCAGTTTTATGCCGATGTCCAGGCGCTTGGCGGCCAGCGGTGGGACACATCCAGCCTGGTCAAGCGGCTGCGTTGACCGTTCGGCTGAACTGTCTGTATTATTGATCCGGCCTTGTGAACTATGAACCGTTCGCCCTTAGCTTGTCGAAGGGTTTCGACAAACTCAACCCGAACGGAAATTGAGGCATCAGCGGGCCGAATCAATAGCTGTGCCGGTGCGGCTTAATTTGAAGTTGCAGGCTTACCCACTGGCGGCTTGGCAGGCGTTGGCAGTTGCCGCGCCAACTCTTCTTCACTGATGATTTCAAAAATACGCACCACTTTTTGCACACCCGGCGTAGCGCGTGCCACATCGGTACCGCGGTCTGCCTCTCGCTGGGTCACGCGGCCCATCAGGTAAGTGGTTCCGCGCTCTGTCACCACCCGAAACGAATTGGCAAACAGGTCTTTGGCATCAACCAGCATGGCCTTGACCCTGCCCGTTACCAGCACGTCAGATGAGCGTTGCGTCAAGGTTGAGCTACCCATCACAGCCAGCTCATTGACCACAGATGTGACGTTTTCAACCCTGGAGACGATTTGCTCAACCAGCTGTTTGTCTTGCGCGGTTGGCACTTCGCCCGTCAGCAGCACTTGGCGGTTGTAGCTGTTCACATTGACGTGCACGCGGTCACCCACGTTGCTGCGCAAGCGGCTGGCAGAGCGCAGCTCGATACCTTCGTCCTCAAGTTGCGCGCCGGATGTGCGTCTGTCGCTGGCCACCAGCGTACCGCCCACCAACGCGCCACCCACCACCAGCGGAATGCAGGCGGTTAGCGAGCTTGCTAAAAGCGCTGCCGCAGCAGCAGCCATGACAAGACCTTTGGCTGTGAATTTTTTCATACGGAAGACTCCTGATCACCAAGTAACTGGGTATCCACACCATCACAAATACAGTGCAGGACGAGTAAGTGCACTTCCTGAATGCGGGCCGTGCGGTCATGTGGCACACAGATATGGACATCGGTTTCACGCAGGGCGTGGGTAATTTTGCCGCCGCCCTTGCCCGTCAAAGCCACCACGGTCATTTCGCGTTCATGCGCGGCTTCAATCGCTGCCAGCACGTTGCCTGAATTGCCGCTGGTACTCAGCGCCAGCAACACATCACCCGCACCGCCAAAAGCACGTACCTGCTTTGAAAAAATTACATTGAAGTCGTAATCGTTGGCAATTGCTGTCAGGATAGAGCTGTCGGTGGTAAGCGCAATGGCGGCCAGCTCAGGCCGCTCACGTTCGTAGCGGCCCACAAACTCTGCCGCAAAATGTTGCGCATCAGCAGCCGAGCCGCCATTGCCACAAGCCAGTACCTTGCCGCCACTGGTCACACTGGCCAAAATGGCCTGCACTGCTGCGGCTATGGGCTTTGATAGAACCTGAGCCGACTGGTACTTCAGGTCGGCGCTGTCGATGAAGTGCTGTTCAATTTGTTGTTCGAGCATGCGGTAATGATAGCGGGTTAGGGTGTAACACCTTGTCATTTGCCTCAGAAGTGTCGGGCCTGCTATCTCATACAAACCCATACGAATCATGGGCTTGCGCAGACCAAGCTGCTGTTTTAACGATTGACGTCAAGTTCCTGGATGAAATGGAATATCCACCTGACCAAGGGTAAATACCACTCAAATTCCCAGGCTATGACACTAAAAAATGTGTCGCGTAAGTTACTCTTTAGCAAAATTACTATTTTTAAGAAAAGAATGTTGGAGGCCGGTTTACCCAAACCGGAATGGGCATATGTCTAAATTTTCAGTTTCTGTGCCAGATTTCGTTTGGGCAATTGAAGCAGCTTGCAGCCTGCTACAAAAGCCATTTCAACGCGACTTGGTTTTACATCAATTTACTGCCCCGCACGACCAAGACTCTGTGCCAATTGCTCTTGCCGAGCTGGGCATTAGCGGCAAGCTTAAAACACTCAAGTTCAAAAAGTTAAGTGCCGAGTCCTATCCGGTACTGGTGTGGCTTGCACACGCTACCCATGCTGACTATCGACCAGCCATCTTGTTGCAGGGTGACGCAGAAAAAGTTATTTTGATTCAACCGGGCACTGCCGTGCCCACCACCATGCCGCTAGCTGAATTTCAATCGCGTGGTCATGGCCAAGGTTTGCGGCTTTCCACCCAGGTAGATGAGGGCATTGACCCTGAAGCCGCCATCCTTGATGCGCAAAGCAGGCGCTTCGGCTTTAGCTGGTTTATCCCCGAGCTGATGAAACACAAAAAACTTTGGCAAGAGATATTGCTAGCTTCACTTGTCATCCAGTTGCTGGCACTGGCAACGCCGCTTTTCACCCAAACCATTATTGACAAAGTCATCACGAATCGTACGCAAAGTACGTTGATCGTGGTGTTGATTGGGATGGGTGTTTTCATCGTCTTCACCACTATTTTGAGCTGGCTGCGCCAGTATCTGGTGTTGCATACCGGCAACCGGGTAGATGCCGTGTTGGGTGCGGCCGTGTTTGAGCGCCTGTTCAAACTCCCGCCCATATATTTTCAGCACCGCCCCACAGGTGTTATTTCAGCCCGTTTGCACGGTGTAGAAACGATTCGTGAATTTATTGCGGGCACGGCAGTCACGCTGATTCTGGATTTCCCGTTTTTGCTTATCTTTGTTGCCGTCATGTTTTATTACAGCGTCACCTTGAGTGTGATCGTCCTGAGCATCATGTTGATTATTGGCATTGCCAGCTTTTTGGTCGCCCCGCTATTTCAAAAGCGCCTGCAAGAGCAATTTCAAATGGGCGCACGCAACCAGGCTTTCGTCACTGAATATGTGGCGGGTATGGAAACCGTCAAGTCCCTACAGCTTGAACCGCAGTTAGCCAGCCGCTACCGCCAGTACCTGGCCACCTACCTCACCGCAAACTTTTCTACCAAGCAGTTGGCCAACACCTACAACAGTTTTGCCCAGATGCTGGAGCAAATCATGACACTGCTGATCTTGGGCGTCGGCGCGTGGACGGTCATGAACAACGCCGAATTCACCATCGGCATGTTGATCGCCTTCCAGATGTTTGCAGGTCGCGTGTCACAGCCCATGCTGCGGTTGGTGGGGCTATGGCAGCAGTTTCAGCAAGCCAAGCTGTCGGTTGACAGGCTGGGCGACTTGATGAATGCACCGGTTGAGCCCTACAACCTGACACCAAAGCGAATCCAAGCCGGGCGCGGCAGGGTTGAGCTGCAAAACCTGGCCTTTCGTTACAGCGACAAGTTACCCCTGCTGTACGAAAACCTTAATGCAGAATTGCCAGCAGGCCAAACGATTGCCATCATGGGGCCATCAGGCAGCGGCAAAAGCACACTCGCCAAACTGCTTCAGGGCTTTTATCAGCCGACTGAAGGCCGCATCATGATTGACGGCATCGACATAGCCAACTTGTCGGCCAACGAACTGCGCAGCCACTTTGGCGTGGTGCCTCAAGAAACCATGCTTTTCTCGGGCACCATTCTTGACAACCTGCAAATGGCCAACCCGCAGGCCACCTTTGAGCAAATCGTCACGGCCTGCAAGCTGGCGGAAGTCAACAGCACCATTGAAGAACTGCCCGAAGGCTACCAAACCGAGATTGGTGAACGCGGCGCAGGCCTGTCAGGTGGGCAACGCCAGCGCATTGCTATTGCACGCGCCCTGCTCAAGCGGCCAAAGATATTGGTGTTTGACGAAGCCACCAGCGCACTGGACGCGCCCACCGCAGAGCTGTTCGCCAAAACCATCAACGGTTTGCGCGGCAAAGTCACCATGCTGTTCATCACCCACGGCTTGCCACGCGGGCTCAAGGTGGATGCGTTGTTTCAACTGACGGCCAGCGGACTGCAAAACGTCAAGTTGGCAGACAACTCAACGGGTACTACTGGCGCAACACCCATCCATAAGTCTGACAAGCCTGACGCCGAGAAAGCCAGCGTATGACCGTTATTGCCCTGCCCACCGCTGCGCCATCTGCTGCCACGCTACCAGCCCCCGAGCAAGTTGCACCCAGTCGCACCACATGGAACGATCCCCTGCGCCTGATCCAAAACGAAGCGCCTGCCAATGTTGGCCGCATCGTGTTGTGGATTGTTTGCGCCTTGACGCTCGTCCTGTTTGTCTGGGCAGCCTTTGGCAAGCTAGACATTGTGGCCACCACTGAGGGCAAGCTCGTACCCCAAACGCTGGTCAAAATTGTGCAGCCTGCTGAACAGGGTGTGGTCAAGCAAATCCTGGTGCGTGAGGGTGATGCCGTACACGCTGGCCAGGTACTGCTGCGGCTAGACACCACCCTGGCCAACGCCGAGAAGGCCGGCATAGCCAACGACTTGGCATCCCAGCGTATGCAAGAAAGGCGTATTCAGGCAGAGCTGTTAGGCAAGCCATTTGGCATCAAAGCGGGTGAAGACCCCACGTTGTTTGCCCAGGTACTGGGCCAGCACACCGCCAGAGCCAAAGCCCAGCAAGATGCCCTCGACCAGGAAAAGTCATTGCTGGCCAAAGCGCAAAGCGAGCATAAAAGCGCGACTGAAATTTTGGCCAAGTTGCAGCAAAGCCTGCCCAGTTACCAAAAGACCGCACAAGCCTACGAGCAGCTTGAAAAAGAAGGCTTCTTTGGCCGCCTGGCCACCGCTGAAAAACAGCGCGACGCGCTTGAAAAGTCCAAAGACCTGGACGCCCAGCACGCAACAGTAGCCGCAGGTGCATCAACCATAGAAGCACAAAAAAAGCGCATCGCCCAGATACAAAGCGCCACCGCCAGCGAGCTGCAAAAAGAGCTGGCCGACATACGCGCCAAGATAGAGCAACTGCGCCCCAACCTCGACAAAACCACCTACCGCGAAGGCCTGATGGAGCTCAAAGCGCCACAGGCAGGCACCGTCAAAGACCTGGCCACTACAACAGAAGGCGCAGTCGTCCAGCCCGGCAGCGTGGTGTTAACGCTGGTCCCCGTGGGTGAAAAGCTGTTTGCCGATGTCGCCATTAAAAACGAAGACATCGGTTTTATCCAGGTCGGCCAAAAAGCCATGGTCAAACTCGCGGCCTTCCCGTTTCAAAAGTACGGCTTGCTAACTGGCAAGGTCGTCCATGTCAGCGCAGATGCTACCGAGGCCGGGGCAGGCAATGACAGAGGCAACGCAGGCGGCGGCAGCCCCAGCAGCGCAGCCAACACCGCCAGCACCACAGCCACTTACAAGGCGCGCGTGGCACTGGACCAGCAGCACCTGCAAGGCCCAACCGGGCAGCGCCTGCAAGCCGGTGCGGGTATGCAGGTAGCAGTAGAAATTCATCAGGGCCGCAGGACGGTGCTGGAGTATTTGTTGTCGCCTGTGAGTAAAGCTGTGCAGGAAGCGGGGAGGGAGAAATGAGCTCGTATCCAAATAACACCAGCAGCCTGGGTGATGCCAAGGCACGCAACCCACTGGCTGCCAATTCGCTCCTGTCCAGTGGCGGCGGCTGGTACGTCAGCAGTCCAGCGCAGGCGATTGCAGACTTTGTACAAAAGCAGCCCACCCTGTATGCCCAGCTCAGTGCGCTGGAGCGCTTTAATGGCCAGCCTGTCATTGAATGCTACACACGTGCAACGAACGCCAGTTACTACGATGCAGCCACAGGCACGTACAAGGGCTACACCTTCTACACGGTCAGCATTGAGCCGCAGCGGTTGCCGTTTTTTCAGACGGCTTATGACAGCTTGAGGGCCAGTACTTACCAGAGCCTTTATTTGCAGACGGAGGGCAAGGAGTTGCTAAACCAAATTGAACTGGTGATAGATGACAAGGGCTTGCGGCTGGACTTTGCTGCGGTTGATGCGGCATTTGCGCAAAGGAAAGCGGCTAACCCAGGTCAGGCAGCAACAGACCTGGCGGAATTTATCAGCTTCACCACAGACAGCCTGGCTAGCAGTGGCTGGGATGGGTCTGCCAGGTTGGGGGAGTTGAGGAGATCAACCTTACAAAAACTCAACAAGACAAGGGCTTGCAAACATAGACGGCACGCTACTAAATTAAGAGCTGCTTGCGAATGTATTTGTTGGGCTACAGCACTAAAAGTATCCAATAACACTTAACTGAGACCAGGTTTTCATTTTTAATGCCATGAAAAAATCATCTTTCGAAACTGAAACCTCGCTTAGAAAATTCCCGACGAAATCCGTAACCATTTATTTAGTGGCACACGTATTGGTCGGACTGATCGTGTCATTTTCAGAGCTGACAACGCATCAACGACAGTCAAATCTTTTTATGTCGGTTGATGCAATACTTCCAACATTTCGAACATGGTTTGTGCACTCTAAAGATCCGATTGGCTGCAAGGTGATGTTGCTTTTGTGGTGGTTAATTTTTGTACCGTGGGGGCTAATCTGGGTTGGTCGATTTACTAGGGGTTTTAAAGTATTAAATAAAAAAGCAGTTATGAAAAATTGGTTCAGAGCTGGTCTTTTCTTAGGTAGTTTGTTTTTTGTGGCGATGCTTTCATACGGTATGAGCTTTATGGATCAATCTGAAAACATGGCATCAGCCTCTCTGAAGTACGGAAGAACGTCAGTTGTTCCATTTCTCATTAACCAGGGGCCTGAGTTTTTCGCTTTTTTCTTAGCTGGTATGTCTTTAATTTACGTGACCTGCTGTTCTTTAATAGTGATATTCATTCGTGATTATTTTTATCAAAATTTTTTTCTTAAAGGAAATGTATGAGCTGCGATATCGACATAAAAATTCCTGCTTTATTTGATCCACTTTCACCAAGCGGACAACAGATTCTTAAGGAACTTGGATTTGGTGCAAGTGGACTTCAAGAAGCTTTTGATAAGTATGCGAAAGAACTATCAAATAATTTGAAGCCCCTAGAAGCAAAGCTCAAGGATGCAACCGATATTTTTGAAAAGCACTATAGAGATAGTGCTGATCGGGCGTACAAGTGGCTAAACGAAACCTCTGCACGCGGGCCAGTGGCAGAGGCTTACGTGAATAAGCTTGCCCAAGGCTACGCAGCACAAGCCCAAGCTATTTCTAACAATACAGTCTCAGCTGCGCAACGTTTAGCAAACGAATCTGCAAGCAACAAGGCCGCACTAGATCGATGGGCACCAAGCGTGTTGTCAAAAATCGGCACTGCAGCAGACGCAGCACAACTCATCGATGCCATCAGCCGTGGAGACACAAACGGTTTCATGGAAAATCTGGCGCAAATGGCCGCAATGGCAGCAGCAGCAGCGGCTGTTGCAGCTGCAGTGGCAGGAATTGCTGCGGCAGCTGCAGTTGCCACACCTGCTGCATTGGCAGCAATTGCAGCGGCGGCAGGCGCTGTCGCAATTGGCTACTTTGGCGATGCAGCATTTAAAAAATTTGGTGAGCTAACAGGACCGTGGGTCAGAGCCATTGGCGAAGCAATTGGAGAGGCCGCTGCAAAAGCAGCAATGGAAGTCTTCTGCGATAACAAAGCATTTAGAGACGGCTTAAACTGGCGCCGCCCAAGCGACCCTCTAGTTCTCGACCTGGACGGCGACGGCGTCGAGCTAACAGTTGGCGATGCTGATGTCCTCTTCGACCACAACAAAGACAACATCCGCACAGGCACCCAGTGGGTCAAACCCGACGACGGCATCCTGGTACGTGATTTAAATGGCAACGGTGCCATCGACAGCGGCAAAGAACTCTTCGGTGACCAAACCCAATTAGCCAACGGCCAACTGGCCACCAACGGCTGGCAAGCCCTGGCAGCTTTGGACAGCAACCGCGACGGCATCATCAACGCCAGCGACGCAGCCTTTGCAGAACTCAAAGTTTGGCGAGACCTGAACCAGGACGGCATCAGCCAAGCGAACGAATTGCAAACGCTTACGCAAGCAGGTGTGAGCAGCATCAACCTCGCCCCAGCCAACCAAGCCACAGGCAGCTACACCACCACAGCAGGCACCACCCGAGTTGCGCAAAACATCGACTTCACCACCAACAACTTCTACAGCGAGTTCACAGACAACCCAACCCCCACCGCTACAGCAGCAGGCCTACCCCAACTACAAGGCGCAGGCTTTGTACGCGACATGCGCGAAGCCATGAGCCTGGGCACGGCGCAATCACAAACACTACAGCAAACCATCACCAGCTTTAAAGCCGCTACCACCACCCAAGACCGTCAGGCTTTGCTAGACCAGGTCATCACCGCCTGGGCCAACACCAGCGGTATGGGCGATGCCAAGGCACGCAACCCATTGACCCCCGCCTTGCTTTCCAGCGGCGGTGGTGGCTGGTACGTCAGCAGCCCAGCCCAGGCGATTGCAGACTTTGCACAAAAGCAGCCCGCCCTGTATGCCCAGCTCAGTGCGCTGGAGCGCTTTAATGGTCAACCCGTGATTGAACGCTACACACGGGCGACCAGCTCAAGTTACTACGATGCAGCCACAGGCAGCTACAAGGGCTACACCTTCTACACCGTCAGCATTGAGCCGCAGCGCTTGCCATTCTTTCAAACAGCGTATGACAGCCTGAAGGCCAGTACTTACCAAAGCCTTTACTTGCAGACTGAGGGCAAAGAGTTGCTAGACCAGATTGAGCTGGTGATTGATGACAAGGGCTTGCGGCTGGACTTTGCATCGGTTGATGCAACGCTAGCGCAAAAGATAGCTAGCAACCCCGGTCAGGCAGCCGTG
>JAYURC010000133.1:0-2716 GCA_043756405.1 Polaromonas sp. | reverse complement strand
ACAGATTCGGGCTTAGCGCCCAAGCTTTCGACGGTGGCTTGGGTCAGGGCTTTGACGAGGGCGGTTTTTTGCTCAGGCGTGCGGCCTTCTAAGAGTTCTACGCGGATGGTTGGCATATGGTTTCCTTTAATTTAAAAAATATGACACTCTAAAAACATGACACTTGCATAGGGTAATCTAAAATACGGATACTGCAGGCTGCCCACCCACTGTTGAAACTGTAAAAACGGAGAAAACCTATGCTGAACGAGACAAGTCAAGACCAAGTTAATGATACTCAAGCTGATGTTCTGGCTTTGCTGGACACGTCCAGCACCAAGCACACCGCCACCCGCCGCACGGCACTCAAAGTCGCACTCGGTGTGGGCTACACCGCTGCAGCTGGCGATATCATGGCGCAAACGGTGGTGAAAACATCGTCTGATGGCCTGAAAACTGGCGAAATCACCGTCGAAGTGAATGGCTTCAAAGTGCCCGCTTACATGGCTGCGCCCGCTGGGAAAACCAATTTGCCGGTGATTTTGGTGATTCAAGAAATTTTTGGCGTGCATGAGTACATTGCCGACACCGCCCGCCGCTTCGCAAAAATGGGCTATTTGGCCATCGCCCCCGAGCTGTACGCCCGTCAAGGCGACCCAACCAAATACAACGTGATGGCGGATTTGATCAAAGAAGTAGTCAGCAAAGTGCCAGATGCGCAGGTGATGGCGGATTTGGATGGTATGGTCAAGTGGGCGGCTGCCAATGGCGGCGATGCGAACAAAATCGGTATCACCGGCTTCTGCTGGGGTGGCCGTATCACCTGGATGTATGCCGCGTACAACAAGGCCGTCAAAGCCGGCGTGGCATGGTATGGTCGCTTGGAAGGCGCGCCAAACCCGCTGTCGCCAACGAATCCAATCGAGCTGGTCGCCAATATCAACGGCCCCGTTTTGGGCTTGTACGGCGGCGCAGACACAGGTATTCCTGTGGCATCGGTTGACAAAATGAAAGCGGCTTTGGCAACTGGCAGCGCGGCTGCAAAGAAATCAGAATTTGTGGTGTATGACGGCGCGCCTCATGCTTTCCATGCCGACTATCGCCCAAGCTACCGAAAAGAGCCGGCTGAAGATGGTTTCAAGCGGGCCATTGATTGGTTCAAGGCGAATGGCGTGGCCACTGTTGCATCGTCCAGCGCCGGTAACATGACCAGCCCTGCTGCGAAAGCCACTGGCGGCGTATCTGACGCCAACTGACTTGCTGAATCTCGTGAATCTCGGTCGCTGAGTCTTATTTAAGCCGCAGCGCCGATTTCCAGCTCCTCCAGCTGCTCCGCCTTACGCGCCAGCAGCAGGCCTTCAATCACCTCATCGATCTCACCCATCATCACAAACTGCAGCTTGTACAAGGTCAGGTTGATGCGGTGCTCGGTCAGGCGGCCTTGCGGGAAGTTGTAGGTGCGGATGCGGTCGCTGCGGTCGCCGCTGCCGACCAGGCCTTTGCGGGTGGCGGCTTCTTTGGCGTGGCGCTCGGCGCGATCTTTTTCATTCAGGCGGGCTTGCAGCACTTTCAGGGCGGATGCTTTGTTGCTGTGCTGGCTGCGGCCATCTTGGCATTCGGCCACCAGGCCCGTTGGCAGGTGGGTGACGCGCACGGCAGAATCCGTTTTGTTGATGTGCTGGCCGCCTGCGCCGCTGGCACGGTAGGTGTCTATGCGTAAATCGGCCGGGTTTAATGTGATCAAAATAGCCTCGTCCGGCTCCGGCATCACCGCCACGGTGCAAGCGCTGGTGTGGATGCGGCCTTGCGTTTCAGTATCCGGCACACGCTGCACGCGGTGGCCACCTGATTCAAACTTGAGCTTGCCATAGACGTTGTCACCGGACATTTTCAAGACGACCTCTTTGTAGCCACCGACTTCACCAAACGACTCGCTCACAATGTCGACTTTGAAGCCCATGCGCTCACCATACTTGGTGTACATGCGCATCAAATCACCCGCAAACAGGGCAGATTCGTCACCACCCGTGCCAGCGCGGATCTCCACAAACGCGGCGCGCTCGTCATCGGGGTCTTTGGGCAGCAGCAGGGCTTGCAGCTCGTCCTCAAGCTGTGCAATATCGGCTTTAGCGTCTTTGATTTCTTCCTTCGCCATGTCGTGCATGTCCGCCATGTCGTTGTCATCCAACATGGCTTGGGCTTCGGCCAAGTCTTTCTCACGCTTTAAAAACAGCTCAAATCGCCCGGCCACGATGGTGACTTCGGCATGCTCTTTGTTCAGCGCCAGATACTTCTTCATGTCGTCGGTGATGCCTTCTTGCTGCAAGAAGAAATTGAGTTCACCGAGGCGGATGGGGTAGCGTTCTAATTGTTGACGTAAAAATGGTTTCATAAATCTACTCTGTCATTCCCGCGAAGGCGGAAATCCATAGGGGTTATCAAAAGTTCAAAGTGCGTACGGAATTTGGTTGGGGTCATGGATTCCCGCCTTCGCGGGAATGACTGCACTTGCAAGAAGGTGTTTGAAAAAGCGAAGCAGCGCAGCTAACGCTCTTGACGCAAAAACAGCTTCTGCACCACCTGCGCCGTGTGCTCACGCGCCGTCGCATCGCCCGCATGCAGCTCGGCATACGCGCCGTGCAGCATTTTTTGCGTCAAACCCTTGGACAGCGCTTCCAGCACCTCGTCTACCGGCGTGCCTTTGGCGAGCAACTTGCGGGCACGCGTTAATTCAGCT
>JAYURC010000132.1:0-2731 GCA_043756405.1 Polaromonas sp. | reverse complement strand
GCGCTTGGACTGCAGGTTGCTTAAAAAAGGCACCGACAAGTTCAAAGCCCGCAGCTCGTGGGTTTTTCCGACGCTGCGGTCATTGAAGTCCACCTGGCCACCCGTCAGGGTCAGGTTGTACAACGCAAAACGTGGCGGCTCGCTGGGGGCAGCATCAGGTGGCGTTTTAAGTTTTTCAAGAATGTCATCAATGTCATAGTGGCCATCGCCCAGGTGGGTCAGCGAGATCACCGGGTCTTCAACCTGCACTGCGTCAGCCAACGGGGCCAGGCGCAGCAGCGATTCAAGCTCGGCATCTATATAGATGCGCTTGATGCTGAGCTGGGGAGTTGCCGCATCTTGTTTGGCGATTTTCAAGTCATTGAGCGTCAGCTCCAGTGACCAGGGCTTGAAGTCAACCGCGCCCACGGTGACGGCGCGCCCGAGTTTGGCAGAGGCAATTTTTTCAATCTGTGACCTGGCCAGCATGGGCACCAGCGCCCAGGCCAAAACCCAAAAGACCACCAACCCGGCCAGCGCCCATGCCGCCCTGCGCCGCCATATGGGCGATTGCACCACCGCGCCAGCTTTGGCTGACCAACCATTGAATTTGCTTGTCATGCCTCGAGTCTAGCCGCGAGTCACCCATAAAAAAACCCCGGCCAACATAGCTGGTCGGGGTTGGCATCTAGCATAAATGCTCATGATGCCGGGTTTCGCTTGACGGGGATGAATCGCCCTTCGAGCGGTGAAAGCAAGTGATTGCTTTCGGTATTTGCCGGGGTTGGTTACCTGACGATGCCCGATTGACTCGGACACCTGAAGATTACGCCTCTATTTACTGGCGACCAAGACAATAATTTCAATCACAGCACCAGCTGTGATTGCACAAGCACGTGACGTATTTCAGGTTTTAGAAAAGTTAAAGCATGTATAAAGTAACAGTAACTTAGAGTGATGCCTCAAAAACCAGCCCTAAGCTCTTGATTTGTGGTCGTTTTAGGGGAATTACCAATCTTTAATATTAATAAAAATATAAACATCTAATTCATTATTATTGACAGGTTATTAAAGGGCCACCTAAAATCCGTCCAGCCCTGAAAAACTAGGGACAACCCGAATACCTTGACTGTCATCAGCCTTGTGCTGAAACAGTTAAACCCGGGTCAACATCCGACTACGCCACCTGACCACAACGGCCAGGTCTGCCGGGATGGCGACTCACATCAACGCCAGTGGACTGAAAACCCGCAGGCGCACGACTAGGAGTGCTATGACTACAGTAGTATTTTCAAAGCTGAAACTGGCTGCCAGCAGGCAGCTGGGCTACGCAAAGAGCAGCGCCAGCAACGCAGCAAATGACATTGCCCAGGGGTTTTTCGAAATCACCCACAACGGTTTTGCACTGCTGGGCCTAGCCTTGGTGTTTGCCTTGATCACGCTGACAGCCCGGCCTGACCTGCGCCAGTCCGCTGAATTCAAGCTCATGACATGGCTGCAAGAACGCCAGGAAGCCAGCATTGGCTATACCGAGCCAGACGCCATTGACCGTGCAACGGCATCGAACCCGAAGGACTTGCCCAAGCAGCAAGCCACACTTGCCTTCTGGCTGAGCCGCAAATACGGTGTGGCGCCTGAGCCCCTGAGTGTGTTGATTGCCGAAGCCTTTGAGATTGGTCAAAAAGCCAAGCTTGACCCGACCTTGATACTGGCCATTATGGCGATTGAGTCGGGTTTTAATCCATTTGCCCAAAGCCCGGTCGGTGCGCAGGGCCTGATGCAGGTGATGACCAAGGTCCATCACGACAAGTACGAAAACTTTGGCGGCAAATTTGCAGCTTTTGACCCAGTGACCAACCTGCGGGTGGGCGTGAAAGTACTGCAAGAGTGCATCAGCAAAGCCGGTTCGGTTGAAGGTGGCCTGAAATTTTATGTAGGTGCTGGCAACATGGCCGATGACGGCGGCTATGCTGGCAAAGTGATGGCCGAGCATGCCCGTCTGCTGGCCGTCGTGGGTGGCAAAAGCGTGCCGCACTCCGTGCGTACCATGCCCGTCAAGCTGGCGCCTGTTGATACAGACATCAAAACGACTGAAAAAGTGGCGGCATTGGTTTCTTGAAGGATTGGGCTGCGGTACACTTGAAAAGTGCGCAACTGGCGATAGGCTGGACGACCTTGAGGTTGAGCTGGCTGACGTGGGACACCACTGGGAAGCGCACCGCTACAGCCGATTGAAAGACTGGTTTTAGCGTTCAGCCGTTCGCCTGGGCAGCCCTTGCATCATCTTGAAGATGACAGGGATCACGTCTTTAAAGGACTGCCTCCATGTACCACCGCAATATTCTGGTTGAACAAACTGACCCCGAAATCTTTGCCGCCATCCAGGCTGAAAACACCCGACAAGAGCAGCACATCGAGCTGATTGCCAGCGAAAACTATGCCTCCCCCGCCGTGATGGCCGCGCAGGGCAGCCAACTGACCAACAAATACGCCGAAGGCTACCCCGGCAAACGCTACTACGGTGGTTGCGAGTTTGTAGACATTGCAGAGCAACTGGCGATTGACCGCCTGAAAAAGCTCTACGGCGCCGACGCCGCCAACGTGCAGCCCCATTGCGGCGCATCGGCCAATCAGGCTGTGTTTTTGGCCTTTTTGAAGCCCGGCGACACCATCATGGGCATGAGCCTTGCCGAAGGCGGGCACCTGACGCACGGCATGCCGCTTAACCTGAGCGGCAAGTGGTTCAATGTCG
>JAYURC010000131.1:0-2746 GCA_043756405.1 Polaromonas sp. | reverse complement strand
CGAATTGCGGCGTTGCGCGGTGCTCGGAATCCTCATGCACACAAGTGCATTCCGGTGTCCTGCGCTCCGTGCGCCTTGCACTTCATCCCGAAAATCTGAATTTCTAGAAGTGCCCATAGTGCTCGCAATCAAGACCCTTTAGCCCAAAAAATCTACCTCGAAAAGCAGCGTTGCGTTGGGTGGAATGACACCGCCTGCACCGCGTGCGCCATAGCCCAAGTCAGCAGGAATAACCAGCCGGCGTGTGCCGCCCACTGACATGCCTTGCACGCCTTCGTCCCAGCCTTTGATGACCTGGCCGGCACCCAGCGAAAACTGAAACGGCTGACCCCGGTCTTTGCTGGAGTCAAATTTGGCACCTTGCACGCCGTCGTTGTAAAGCCAGCCGGTGTAGTGCACGCTGACGTTTTGGCCCGCTTTGGCAATGGCACCTGTGCCCAAGATGGTGTCTTCGTATTGCAGGCCTGAGGCGGTTTGGGTAAGCGTCATATTAAGTAGGAAAAAGAAGTTAAGAACCCTGTGACTTTACCCGCACTATGCAGGGTTGCCTTGACCGCAACGGCCCCTTTTTATTGATCCGACCTTATGAACTATGAACCGTTCGCCCTGAGCTTGTCGAAGGGTTCCGCTTGTGCGACCCCGGCTTCGACAGGCTCAGCCCGAACGGAAAATATACTTCTCCTAGCCGCATCATTAGTCAAGCCAGGTCGTGAAGTCACCCACAGCCACGCGCGGCGTGCGAAAGGTGTTGACAAGCGCAGATTCATCGGCATAACCCAGCGACATACCGCTGACCAGCATTTCGTCTGGGCCAGCGCCGATGTGCGGCAGAATAATTTTGGCAAACCCGTTCCAGGCCGCTTGTGGGCATGTAGCCAGCCCATGCCCGCGTGCCGCAACCATCAGGTTTTGCATGAACATGCCGTAATCGACCAGTGAGCCGCGCCCCATGACCTTGTCGAGCGTGAACATCAAGCCGACAGGTGCGTCGAAAAACCTGAAGTTGCGCTGCTGCTGGGCGTGCATTTTGTCTTTGTCGCCTTTGGTGATGCCTAGCAGGCCATACAAGCCCCAACCATTTTCACGGCGGCGGTCAATGAAAGGCGACACCCATTTTTCAGGGTAATAGTCGTAGGCTTCCTTGTATTGGCTGGCCAGCTCCGGGTTGGCGCGGATGGCGTTGCCTGCTGCACATACTTTTTCCACCAAGGTATCGCGGCTTTTGCCCTGCAATACGTACACCTTCCAGGGCTGGGTGTTGGTGCCCGACGGTGCCCGTGCAGCCAACTCCAGCAAATGGGAGATGACCGAGCGCGGGATGGGTGTGGGTAAAAAGTCCCGCGTTGACTGGCGGCTCTGGATGGCTTGGTCTACAGGATTTTGTGAAAAAACAGGACTCATTACAAAGTCTCCAATACGGGGTTAAGGGTGCGAGCCACCAATAAAGGACGCGCAAGTGGGTCTGGATTCAGGTGCCGGGCTTCGGGCGACGTTCATGCGCTTTGGATTTTGCCACCGGCAGCGTGCCATTTTTGCCAATACGAAAAGGCCACGTTATAGGTATTGACCTGTACCTGTACTGTCTCGTTGATGTTGACGCCATAGCCACCCGCCATGCAAAACGCCAACGGGATGCGTTTTTGGCAGGCCCAATCAAACACCCGGCGGTCACGCGCCTCCAGCCCGTCGTAGCTGAGTTTCAGACGACCCAGCCGGTCGCCCTCAAACGGATCTGCGCCCGCCAGATACAAAATAAGCCCGGGTTGAAAGCGCCTTTGCAGCTCGTCAATCGCCTGCTCCAGCGCTTCCAGATATTGCGCGTCCTGGCAGTCGTCGGGCAGCTCCACATCTATGTCGCTGGCTTCCTTGCGAAACGGAAAGTTTTTTTCGCCATGCACGGATAACGTAAAAACACTGGCATCGTTGGCAAAAATACTGGCTGTGCCGTTGCCCTGATGCACGTCCAGGTCAATGACAGCAACCTGCAGCGGCTGCCGGGTGTTTTTGTAGTGGCGCGCCCACTCGGCCTGCATCAGCCGTGCTGCAATAGCCACATCATTAAATACACAAAAGCCGCCGCCTTTGTGGGCATACGCATGGTGCGTGCCGCCCGCCATGTTGGCCGCCATGCCCTGCTCATGACTGCCCAGTCCCAGCGCAACCCGCGCTGCGGCCACAGTGGCACCCACTGAGCGCCGCGCCCGTTCGGCCATGGCTGGGCTCCAGGGAAAGCCAATTTCGCGTTGTGCAGCAGCGGTCAATGTGCCGTGTGTCACGTCGGCAATGTAGCTGGGGATGTGCGCCAAGGCCAGCTCTCCATCGCTTGCGGTGGGTGCTTGGGCCATCACAACCCCTGGAATCTCTTGCATGACACGATCGCGCAGGAGCTTGTATTTGGCCATTGGAAAACGATGACCGTCGGGGAGTGGCAAAACAAAATGATCGGCGTAAAAGGCTAGCAAGGCAAGGACCCAAGAACCTGAAAGCTGGATTGTGACCCGACAGTAAAGACTTGAGGCTTCTCCCTAAAATGGTGCAGTGCAACAAAATTGACTTGCAATCTATCGGGTTATCCCTATAATTGCTTTTATGTTGCAGTGCAGCAAAGCAAATCAAGGTGTCTTGAGTGCCATGCAAAGCAACTAATTCCACCTGTCAATCCTGTTAACAACACTGGAGATTAATTATGCTGACTGCTGAACAAATCATGGCCTCCCACAAAGCCAACATCGAAACCCTGTTTGGT
>JAYURC010000130.1:0-16836 GCA_043756405.1 Polaromonas sp. | reverse complement strand
ATTTTCCGTTCGGGCTGAGCCTGTCGAAGCCGGGGTCGCACAAGGGGAACCCTTCGACAAGCTCAGGGCGAACGGTTCATAGTTCATCAGGCCGGATCTATAGAACCTTACGCTCGTGTTGAATTTAAAGTTGGTGGATTCGGTCGCTCGAAAAAAGAGTGCAGTTGCCGGGCAAAAAACAGGCACTTTCCAAGGCAATAAAAGCTGTGATAGTCTGGCCGCATGAACGCACAAACAACCCTTTTAGATCCGCTGATCTCAGAGTTTGCCACTCAGGCAGATGCTGACAGTTATGACGTGTGGTTTCGCGCCAAGGTTCAAGAGGCACTTGACAGCAAGAAACCGCGCATTCCGCACGACAAAGTTATGGCTGAAATGCGCGGCATCATTGCAGATGCGGAGTTGCGTCAACTTAAATTAAGCCAGCACGCGTAATGCTGGAAATTGTTTGGACGGACGAGGCTCGGCATGACTTGCGCAATTTGGTTAGCTACGTTTCATAGCGAAATCCGCCAGCAGCAATGCGAATTCTTGCGTTGCTTGAGGCCGCGATAACGCCGGCTGTAGAACACCCCTACCTATTCAGGCCTGGGAAAGAACCTGGTACGCGCGAAATTGTTGTGCACCCTAACTATATTTTGGTTTATGAGGTCTGCGACGGTTTGTTAAATGTGGTGCGCGTGCTTCACGCGCGCCAAAAATACCCGTGAAAATTTATGAATGCATTGATAAACGCCGCTGACAACGCCCTGCGGACTTTGTTTGCACAACCTCGTGCCAGCAGGCCTTGCCCAACCGTTGCCGGGGACTCAACCGTCTTGTCTGTGCAAGACAAAGCAAAAGCGGGTGCGCTGATGCGGGTCAATCATGTGGGTGAAGTTTGTGCCCAGGCGCTGTATGCAGCGCAGGCATTGAGCACACAAGACCCGGCATTACGCAAACAGTTTATGGATGCCAGTCAGGAAGAAGGCGACCACCTGGCCTGGACGCGCCAGCGGCTTGATGAGCTGGGTGCGCGGCAGTCGCTTTTAAACCCGCTGTGGTACGCCGGGGCTTTTGGCTTGGGGTTGCTGGCGGGGCGCTTGGGTGACAAAGTGAGCCTGGGCTTTTTGGTAGAGACTGAGCGCCAGGTTGAAGCGCACCTGGCTAGCCACATGGAAAGCTTGCCGCTGGGCGACCATGAGTCACGCGCCATCGTGGCGCAAATGAAAGATGATGAAGCGCGCCATGCGCAGGAGGCGTCAAATTCAGGGGCTATTGATTTGCCAGCGCCGGTTAAGGCGCTAATGGGGGCGGCGGCCAAGGTGATGACTACTGTGGCGCAGCGGATTTAAGTGGTTTGAAGGGGATCGAATGCGGGGAGCCCTCACCCTAGCCCTCTCCCAGAGGGAGAGGGGATTAACACCCTCACCCCTGCCCTCTCCCGGGAGCAGAGGGAGTAAGTCGGGGAGTTAGTGAGAAAGCACTTTTGCAAGAACGGCTGCAATGCCTGCAATCACAAATCCAAGCATCCACTTGATTTGTGTGATTTCGGTCTTCAATACGGCCATATCAATTCTTAGCGGCGCAAACGCTGAATCAAGGTCTTTTTTGGTAACCAAGTCGTCTTGAGCTTCCGCAATAACGCGAACGACTGCTTCGGCCTGCTCCGGTGAAAACCCCGCCGTCTTCAGTTTGTCAGACAGCTTTAAAGAATCAAAAGTAATTGTGCTCATGACTGTAATTTACCTCAAACCTCCAAAACCTCAAAACTGGTGGTGATCTCTGCCATTTTGCCCAGCATGATGGTGGCTGAGCAGTATTTGTCGTGGCTCATGGCAATAGCGCGCTCTACGGCGCTGGCCGTCAAACCATTGCCTGTTACGGTGAAATGCATGTGGATTTTTGTAAAAACTTTAGGGTCAACCGGCGCGCGTTCGGACGTCAATTTGACTGAACAGCCGCGCACGTCATGCCTGCCGCGCTTCAAAATCAGCACCACGTCATAGGCTGTGCAGCCGCCGGTGCCTGCCAGCACCGTTTCCATTGGGCGCGGGGCCAGGTTGGCACCGCCGTTTTCTGGCTTGGCTTCGTCGGGGACGCCGTCCATTACCAGGGTGTGGCCGCTGCCGGTTTCGGCCACAAACGTCATGCCGGACTTTGAGCCTGTAGCAGTTGTCAAACCCGTCCAGTTAACTGTGCATTCCATAAACGGTTGCCTTTATGCAAAAA
The DNA here is from genome assembly GCA_043756405.1 of Polaromonas sp. Lineage (GTDB taxonomy): Bacteria > Pseudomonadota > Gammaproteobacteria > Burkholderiales > Burkholderiaceae_C > Polaromonas. The sequence continues at coordinate 14,625 of JAYURC010000130.1, read as the reverse complement.
ATTTATAACTAAATCAGACTCAAACGTCTAATTTCGACGACTGATTATTGTGCAGTGCAGCATAGCGGGGCTATACTTTACTGATGCGTTGAAACAAATTGTATTTTGGCGCAAAAGTTGTCTCCTCCATCTTCTCAAAGGATGGATTTACAGGCCCAAACCGCAAGGTTTGGGCCTTTTTTCTTGCCTCCATTCGTCACATTAATGATCACATTTATAATCAAAGGTCATGAAAAAAGACCTTAGCCCTGCTGATTACCTGAAAAAAATTCTGACTGCCCGTGTGTATGACGTGGCTATTGAGTCAGCGCTGGAGCCCGCCAAGACGCTCAGTACCCGCTTGAAGAACACCGTACTGCTCAAGCGCGAAGACCAGCAAAGTGTTTTCAGCTTTAAGTTGCGCGGCGCCTATAACAAAATGGCGCATTTAAGCGCGGCGCAGCTCAAAAAAGGCGTCATTTGCGCATCTGCTGGCAACCACGCACAAGGCGTGGCCATGTCAGCGCAAAAGCTGGGTACGCGCGCCGTGATCGTGATGCCCACCACCACGCCGCAGCTCAAAATTGACGCCGTCAAAGCCTTGGGCGGCGATGTGGTGCTGCATGGCGACAGCTACTCGGATGCTTACGCGCATGCTGTGGAAATTGAAAAGAAGCGCGGCCTGACATTTGTGCATCCGTTTGACGACCCGGACGTGATTGCAGGCCAGGGCACGATTGCCATGGAAATGTTGCGCCAGCACCCCGGCCCACTGCATGCCGTGTTTGTGGCCATTGGCGGTGGCGGGCTCATTTCAGGCGTAGCCAACTACATCAAAGCCGTGCGGCCTGACATTAAGGTCATTGGCGTGCAGATGAATGACTCTGACGCGATGATGCAGTCGGTAGCAGGCAATAAACGGGTCACCTTGCCTGATGTTGGTTTGTTTTCAGACGGTACGGCCGTCAAGCTGGTGGGCATTGAGACTTACCGCATTAGCCGGGAGCTGGTGGACGAGTTCATGACGGTGGACACAGACGCTGTGTGTGCAGCCATTAAAGACGTGTTTGTGGACACCCGCAGCATTGTTGAGCCAGCAGGCGCGCTGGCTGTGGCAGCGATTAAAAAGTACGTGGCACTGCATAAAACCAGGGGCGAAACCTATGCCGCCATTTTGTGCGGCGCGAACATGAACTTTGACCGCCTGCGCTTTGTGGCGGAACGGGCCGAGGTTGGCGAAGAGCGCGAGGCGTTGTTTGCGGTAACGATTCCTGAAGCGCGCGGCAGCTTTAAGCGGTTTTGTGAGGTGATTGGCAGCTTGCCGGGCGGTCCACGGTCGGTGACCGAATTCAATTACCGAATCAGCGACAACGCTAAAGCGCATGTGTTTGTAGGATTGACCACCATCAAAGGCGAGAGTACGAAAATCGCCACCAACTTTAGCCGCCATGGCTTTAAGGCGCTTGACCTGACGCATGATGATTTAGCCAAAGAGCACATTCGGCACATGGTGGGCGGGCATAGCGCGCTATCAAAAGACGAGCGACTGCTACGCTTTATCTTCCCTGAGCGGCCGGGCGCGCTGATGAAGTTTTTAGCCGCCATGCAGCCGGGCTGGAACATCAGCTTGTTTCACTACCGCAACCAGGGCGCAGACTTTGGCCGCATCTTGGTCGGTTTGCAAGTACACGAAGCAGACAACAAAGCGTTTAAAACTTTTCTGGACACCGTCGGCTACCCGCATGTTGAAGAAACCAGCAACCCGGCTTACCAGCTGTTTTTGCAGAGCTAAACATTCAAACACGCAGACATGCAGCCGTATTGCTCCTTCCCCTTCCGGGGGAAGGCTGGGATGGGGGCACGCGCGGTACAAACATGGGTGCTGCATTTGCCCCCACCCTGGCCCTCCCCCGAAAGGGGAGGAGACAATTCAATTCAACCCAAGAGTAAGACGCATGACCTTCACCTTACCGACCGTTAGCACTACCGCCAACACGGCATTAGCCGCCAGACTCCAGCACAAAATCGACCACAAAACCAAGCCGTTGGGTGCGCTCGGCCAGCTTGAAAATCTGGCCCAGCAGCTGGGCTTGATCCAGCGCAGCGAAACACTCGAATTCAAAGAGCCGCAGATGGTTGTTTTTGCAGCGGATCACGGTGTAGCCAGCGAGGGCGTATCGGCCTTTCCGCAGGCCGTCACGATGCAGATGGTGGCCAACATGCTGGCTGGCGGCGCGGCCATTAACGTGCTGGCGCGGCAGCATGGTTTTGTACTGCATGTGGTTGATGCGGGTGTGGCCAGTGATTTGCCAGACCACCCGCAGCTCATCAAACGCAAAATTGCGCATGGCACGCATAACCTGGCAACTGGCCTGGCCATGACGGCGCAGCAGGTTAACGCCGCTTTGCAAGCGGGCAGCGACGTGTTGGCCAGCCTGCCCGGTAATGTGGTGGCTTTTGGCGAAATGGGTATTGCCAACACATCCGCCGCCGCGTTGTTGCTGCACCGCCTGGCGGGTATTTCAATTGAAGACGCTACCGGGCGCGGCACCGGGCTGACAGACCCGCAACTGCGGCACAAACAGGCGGTGTTGGCTAAAGCCGCCGCCTTGCACTCAGCCGCTACACAGCCGCTGGACGCGCTGGCCGCCCTGGGCGGGTTCGAGATTGCCATGATGACGGGCGCGATGCTGCAGGCTGCCAGTGAGCGCCGGGTGATTCTGGTTGATGGTTTTATTGCCGGCAGCGCGGCACTGGTGGCCTGCGTCCTGGCCCCTGCTGCCAAAGATTACATGGTGTTTTGCCACCGATCCGCAGAGCGTGGCCACCACCTGATGCTGAAGTACCTTGAGGCCAAGCCGCTGCTGGATTTGGACATGCGCCTGGGCGAAGGCACTGGCGCGCTGCTGGCCTGGCCGCTGGTGCAATCGGCTGCCCTGCTGATGAATGAGATGGCGAGTTTTGAGTCAGCTGGGGTGAGTGGGAAGGCAGACGCATGACGCCAGCAGCGTTCTCTGGTTCTACTCCTTCCCCCTTTGGGGGAAGGTTGGGATGGGGGCAAGTGCAGAAACTGTACTTGCATCGCGCGTGCCCCCATCCCTGCCTTCCCCCAGCGGGGGAAGGAGCGAAGTCATGATGCAATTCATCCGCCACTTCATGCTGGCTGTGCAGTTTTTTACCCGCATCCCCATCACTGGGCGTTTGGCTGACTGGGTCGGCTTTAGCCCTGCCATGCTGCGCGCCAGTGCGGGACATTTCCCTGGTGTGGGTTGGCTGGTAGGCGCAGCGGCGGCAGGCGTTTATGGCGTGCTTGCTGTGTCATTGCCAGAAACCGCACTCAGCCCTTTGGTGGCCGCCGTGCTGTCCACCATCGTCACCGCGCTGCTTACTGGCGGCTTTCATGAAGATGGCTTGGCCGATGTGGCTGACGGCCTGGGTGGCAGTTATGACCGGGACCGGGCGCTGGAGATCATGAAGGACTCGCGCGTGGGCGCATTTGGCGCGATGGCGCTTTGCCTGGCCTTGCTGGCCAAGGTGGCGTTGGTGGCGTTACTCGGCAGTACAGATACAGAATTGTTGACCGTGTGCAGCGCCTTGTTTGCGGGGCATGTGGTGTCGCGGACTTTGCCGCTGCTGCTGATTTACTGGCTGCCGCATGTTGGCGACCTGGCGGCGTCCAAGTCCAAGCCATTGGCTGACCGGATCAGTTTAAACAGCCTTGCCATCGCATTTATATGGTTTTTTATGGCTTTAGCGCTTGTTTTATGGGCGCAGGCAGCTATAAATTTAGTAGCAGGTTGCAGCTTTGCATTTATCACCCTGCTGTACATGCACCACCTTTTCAAACGCCGCTTGCAAGGTTTTACAGGCGACTGCCTGGGTGCGACGCAGCAGGTGTGTGAGATTGCTTTTTACCTGGGTTTGGCCGTCGCCTTATGACGCTTTGGCTATTACGACATGCCCAACCGATGATTGCACCGGGCATTTGCTACGGCCAGCTTGACGTGCCAGCCGACCAGCTCGAGACCCAAAATTGCGCTGAAATGCTTAAAAACGTGCTTCCAGCAGGCGCAGCTCTATTGACGTCACCGCTACAAAGATGTGAGCTGCTTGCGCACACATTGACTGGCCTGCAGCCCGATTTGACATTTAAAAAAGACGCCCGTTTGCAGGAAATGAACTTTGGCCAGTGGGAAGGCCGCCCCTGGGCCGACATTGACCCCACCGAGCTGGCTGGCTGGACGGCTGACTTTGCCCACTACCGCGCTGGCGGCACGGGTGAAAGCGTTACCCAGTTCATGACCCGGGTTGCCAGCGCGTTTGATGAACTTGACCCGACACATGACACCGTATGGATCACCCACGCTGGCGTGATTCGCGCGGCAACGCTGATTGCCCAGGGCATTCGGCACATCAGCCAGGCGGACCAATGGCCGATGGCAGCGCCAGCCTATGGACAATGGTGCAAACTGACCACCTGACCCAGCAAACCCTGAAGAAAGCACCATGGCCACCAACCTTGACGGGCAACTTGTTGTTGCCATCTCCTCCCGGGCGTTGTTTGACCTGGAAGAAGAAAACCGCGTGTTCGAGCAAACCGACGACCGCGCCTACATGAAGCTGCAGCTGGAGCGACTGGAGCAGACCGCCAAGCCGGGCGTGGCTTTTTCATTGATAAAAAAGCTGCTGGCTTTTAACGATGCCGATACGCAGCGGGTAGAGGTGGTGATTTTGTCGCGCAATGACCCGGTGTCGGGCCTGCGGGTGTTCCGCTCGGTGCAAAGCCACGCGCTGAGCGTGGCGCGTGGTGTGTTTACCCGTGGCCGCGAGCCTTGGCGCTACCTGGAGCCGCTCCAGTCGAACCTGTTTTTGTCTGCCAACCCGCAAGACGTGCGGGCGGCGCTGCTCAAGGGCTTTCCGGCGGCAACAGTGGCGACACATTCGGTGCAGGCGCGTGACACCTTTCCCAACGAAGTGCGGATTGCCTTTGACGGCGATGCGGTGCTGTTCTCGGACGAGGCGGAGCAGGTGTACCAACGAGACGGCCTGCCCGCCTTTCAACAACACGAAAGTGACAAGGCTGTGCTGCCGCTGCCCGATGGCCCGTTCAAACCCCTGCTGATAGCACTCCATTGGCTACAACAAGCAGGCACACCCAACATGCGCCTGCGCACAGCACTGGTCACCGCCCGCAGTGCCCCGGCGCATGAACGCGCCATTCGCACGCTGATGAACTGGAACATTGAGGTCGATGAAGCGATGTTTTTGGGCGGCCTGCCCAAAGGCGAATTTTTGCGGGAGTTTGAACCCGATTTTTTCTTTGACGACCAGACCGGGCATGTTGATTCAGCCGCCCAGCATGTACCTGCAGGGCATGTGGCCAGTGGTGTGTCCAATCAAGTGTCAGGCTAAGTTTTTATGACGACTACCAACCCTGTCACCGTGCCGTCTGGCTGGCACGCCTTTCTAAATTTTGTGCGCCAGGTTCGGGCGTTGGCGGGCCCGTACTTCAGCTCGCAAGACAAATGGAAGGCGCGCGGTTTGCTGGCCGCTATCGTGGCGCTGAATTTGGCAACCGTGTACGTGGCGGTGCTGTTTAACAAGTGGTACGGCGCGTTTTACGACGCCATGGAGCAGCGCAATGAGCCGGTGTTTTGGCAACAAATGGGCGTGTTTAGCTACCTGGCGTTTGGCGGCATCGTCATTGCGGTGTACAAGTTTTACCTGACGCAATTGCTGGAGGTGCGCTGGCGTGAGTGGATGACCAACTTTTACCTGGAGCGCTGGTTAAAGGGCCAAGTGTTTTACACCATGGAGCTGGCCCGGTTTAGCGCAACACCTGCGGCAGCCGGTGGGGGTGCCACGCCAGACAACCCGGACCAGCGCATTCAGGAAGACATCAACAAGTTCACGGCATTTTCGGTATCGCTGAGCATGGGGTTGCTCAATGCGGTGGTAACGCTGGTGAGCTTTATTGGTATTTTGTGGACGCTTTCGGGGCCGATCAGCTTTAGCGTGGGCGGCCAAAACTTCACGATTCAGGGCTACATGGTGTGGGCGGCGGTGCTGTACTGCCTGGTGGGCTCGGTGCTGAGCCACTACATTGGCAAAAAACAGGTGGTGCTCAATTTCTTTCAGGAGCGCTACGAGGCAGACTTTCGCTTTCGCATGGTGCGGGTGCGGGAGTTCAGTGAATCGATTGCGCTTGACAAGGGTGAGGCCGTTGAAAAAGCGCAGCTGCGCGTGCGTTTTGCCGACGTACTGGCAAATTATTTGCGGTTGATTAGGGCGCAAAAAAACCTGATCTGGTTCACGTCATTTTTTGGCCAGGCCGCCATTATTTTCCCATTTGTCGTGGCGGCCCCGCGCCTGTTTAGCGGCGCGATTCAGCTTGGCCAACTGATGCAGATTGCGACAGCGTTTGGCAAGGTGCAAGACTCGCTCAGCTGGTTTGTTGACAACTACGCCAGCCTGGCCAGCTGGGCCGCCACAACCCAGCGCCTGTCGGGTTTTGAAGAGACTTTTGTGCGCCTGGGCCAACAAAAACTTGCGTCAACAGCTACGCATTTAGTAGCAGACAACGCCCTGTCTGTTAGCAACATCACGCTGCAGTTGCCTGACGGAAAAACCCTGCTGAGCGGCGTCAGTCTGCGTGCTGAACCCGGCGACCATGTTTTATTGACCGGGCCATCGGGCAGCGGCAAGTCAAGCCTGTTCAGGATGTTTTCTGGTATTTGGCCGTTTAGCTCGGGCGTAACGCAATTACCTGCCAACGCCATGTTTATCCCGCAGCGGCCGTATTTCCCAGACGGTTTGCTGCGTGATGCGCTGGCCTACCCAGAGCCCGCCAGCAAGTACCCAGACGCTGTTTTGGCGCAAGCATTGACTGACGCCATGCTGCCGCAGTTGTGCAGCAGGCTGGACGACAGCGATGCCTGGGGGCAAAAGCTGTCGGGTGGGGAGCAGCAGAGACTGGCGATTGCACGCGTAATGCTTAAAAAACCAGCCTGGATTTTTGCCGACGAAGCGACCAGCGCACTGGACACCGCCGCTGAAAATGCGCTGTACGCGAAACTGCTTGCAGCTGTTAAAACCGCGGGTGGCGGCTTGGTGTCCATTGCCCATCGCCCCAGTGTTGCAGCGTTTCACAACCAGCAGTGGGCACTAGTCAGGCAAGATAAAGATGGCGATGGGGCTGTAAATGGCGCTGTTGATAGCGCTGTAGATACTACAAACACCGCAACAAAACCTGTAGCAAATGCCGCCTACATCGTTACCCACAGTCAGCTCAATACTGACCCAAAGCCTGCCGCTTGATGCCTGACCAGGAACCCACCAAGCCAGCGCCGTCAGACCTGTCGGCGCTGGGCCCGCTTAAGCAGCCTGTGTTTCGCATGCTGTGGGGCACCTGGCTGGTGGCCAACACCTGCATGTGGATGAGCGACGTGGCCGCAGCGTGGATGATGACGTCGATGACCACGTCCCCACTGTGGGTGGCGCTGGTGCAAACCTCGGCTACGCTGCCCGTGTTTTTGCTGGGTTTGCCCAGTGGCGCGCTGGCTGATATTTTGGACCGCAGGCGTTATTTCATCATGACGCAGTTTTGGATAGCCGGGGTGGCTACGCTGCTGTGCATTGCGGTGATTGCAAATGTGATGACGCCGCCTTTGCTGTTGGCGCTGACGTTTGCCAACGGCGTAGGCCTGGCCATGCGCTGGCCGGTGTTTGCCGCCATCGTGCCCGAGCTGGTGCCGCGTGCGCAGTTGCCTGCGGCGCTGGCTTTAAACGGCATCAGCATGAACGCATCGCGCATCATTGGGCCACTGGTGGCGGGCGCGTTGATAGCCAGCGCGGGGACGCAGTATGTGTTTGTTTTAAACGCGGTGCTGTCGGTGATTTCAGGCTTTGTCATCATGCGCTGGCGGCGCACGCACACCCCTAACCCGCTGGGCCGGGAGCGGTTGGTCAGCGCCATGCGGGTGGGTATGCAATATGTTGCGCAGTCCAGCCGCATGCGGGCGGCACTGTTGCAAGTGGCGCTATTCTTTTTGCATTCAACGGCGTTGTTGGCGCTGCTGCCGTTGATAGCGCGAAACCTGCAAAACGGCGATGCCGGCACGTTCACCCTGCTGCTGGCCAGTATGGGCGCGGGCGCGATTGGCGCAGCGTTTGCCATGCCGCGTTTGCGGCAAATGATGCCGCGCGACACGCTGGTGTTGCGCGCCACGTTGCTGCAATCAGTGGCCACTGCCGTGATGGCTGTTGCGCCCAATGTGTGGGTCGCGGTGCTCGCCATGCTGGTTAATGGCATGGCATGGATCACCTGCGCCAACTCGCTCAGCGTGTCGGCGCAGTTGGCCCTGCCCGACTGGGTGCGGGCACGCGGCATGTCGATGTACCAAATGGCCATCATGGGCGGCAGCGCACTGGGTGCGGCGCTGTGGGGGCAGACCGCCACCGTCAGCAGCGTACCAACGGCGCTGACGGTCGCGGCAGTCAGCGGCGTGGTCTGCATGCTGCTGGCCCAACGCTGGGTGCTGGACACCAGCCTGGAGGAAGACTTGACGCCGTCACGCGAATTTAAAGCCCCGGTGGCTGACGCGCCCGGCACAGGCCATGTGCTGGTGACGATTGAATATTTGATTGACCCGCTGCGCGCTGATGACTTCAGGGCGTTGATGCAGGTCAGCCGCCGCAGCCGTTTGCGCCAGGGCGCGCTGGGCTGGGAGCTGCTGCGCGACGTGAATCAGCCGGGCCGGTTTATTGAGCAGATCGTTGATGAGTCATGGACAGAACACCTGCGCCGCTTTGACCGCGTGACCGCCAGCGACGTGGCACTGCGGGAGCGCAAGCTGGCGTTTCATTTGCCTGAAGAGCCGCCGGTGGTGGCGAGGTGTGTCGTAGAAACGCGGCCGCATTTATAAATTCATTTTTCGGGCGAATTGCGTCGTTGGGCGGTGCTCGCAATCCTCACGTACACAAGTACGTTCCGGTGTGCTGCGCTCCGTCCGCCTAGCACTTCATCCCGAAAATCTGAATTTCTAAACGCGTCCGTCGGTATCTTGCTGAATGTAATTGACATACCCCCGCGCCCGCAATTCACACGCCGGGCAGGTGCCGCAGCCGTAACCCCACGCATGGCGGTGCGCCCGGTCGCCCAAGTAGCAGGTGTGGGTATGCTCCACAATCAGATCAACCAATGCCTGGCCACCCAGCGAATGCGCCAGCGCCCAGGTGTCGGCCTTGTCAATCCACATCAGCGGGGTTTCAATCAAAAAGCGTTTGTCCATGCCCAATGACAGCGCTAACTGCATGGCCTTGATGGTGTCGTCGCGGCAATCGGGGTAGCCTGAAAAGTCGGTTTCGCACACGCCAGTTACCAGCACCTGCAAATCTCGCCGGTACGCCAGTGCAGCGGCCAGCGTTAAAAACAGCAGGTTGCGGCCCGGTACAAAGGTGTTGGGCAGACCAGAGGCCTCCATCTTGAAAGCCACGTCGCGCGTGAGTGAGGTGTCACTAACCTGGCCCAGCACGGCGAGGTCTAACAGGTGATCGTCGCCCAGCTTGCTGGCCCACTGCGGGAACTGCGCCTTGATTTCGCTCAGCACATTGAGCCGCGCTTCAAGCTCAACAATGTGCCGCTGGCCATAGTCAAATGCCACGGTTTCAACGCGCTCGTATTTAGCCAGGGCTTGCGCCAGGCAAGTGGTGGAGTCTTGGCCGCCTGAAAACAGAACAAGAGCGGTTTTATGAATGGCATGGTTGGGCATGCCTTTATTGTCGTAGGAATGCATTGCATTGATGGCTTTCAGACCATCTGAACGTTCCGGATGGCGTCCAGCAGGGGCTGCAGTTGGCGATGGCGAAGCAGGTACATCGTATTGCCCATCGTGACCGAGAACGCAGCAGGCACCGGATTAACCAGCACCAGAGTGCCGCCCAGTTCGCGCACCAGCGCGTCGTGCGCCAACTTGTAATGGCGTTCGTCGCGCCGGCCCGCGTGGGCGGTGTGGAACTTGCGCTCATACACAAAGCCCGACAAATCTTCGCCAAGCATGACTGCTGCCCACAGTGCATACACATCAAAGTCGCAGGCATGGTTCATCATGTCGGTGGTAAAGCCACCGGGTGGGCGCACGTTCATCTCCAGCGCTACATACGACCCATCAGGTCGCGCAAAAAATTCGAGGTGAAAAAACCGCTTCCGCAAGGCAAACGCCGCAAGGGCCTGGCGGCCAACCGCCTCAAGCGCCGGTGGAATACCGCGTAGCGAGTAATAGAACCCGTCGAGTGCGCCAGCCCTGACCTCCATGATCCCCCGGTCGTAGGCATGAGACGTGCAAAACACCACGCGCCCTGCCCGGTCTACCAGGCCATCGAAGGTGACGATATCGCCTTCAATAAACGGCTGCACCACGTGACCGGCAAGGTCCAAGTCAAGCGCAGCCGCCAGCTCATGCTGGGTTGATACGCGAAACGTCGCTGCCGCACCTGAGCCGCTGTCGGGCTTGAAGACCAGCGGAAAGCCGTGCTCAGCAACAAAGTCACGGATGGCCTGCGCCGACGAGCAGCGTACGCCCGGCACACTGGGCACACCGGCTTTTTTGAAAACCTCGGCCATCGCCAGCTTGCTGCGCTGGCGCGCCATGGCGGGCAATTTCAAGCCGTCAATACCCAGGTCGCCTCTTAAGCGGCTTTCAACTTCAAGCCAGTGCTCGCCGTTCGACTCCACATAGTCAATGGGGCCGTATTCGGTGATCAGCGCCCGGACGGTGTGAAGCAAAACGTCATATTCGCCCATGCGGGGTTCGCACACATAGCGCTCAAACACCGGTATTGCATCTGTGGGCAAGTCACCTTCTGGCATGTCGCCAACAGCGACGACGCTTGCGCCCCGCTCATGCGCGGCAACGCAAAACAGGTGCGAGTGGGGCGGAAAGCCCGGTGACAGGTAAAGAATTCTCATGTTTGTAACCCGAACCCTTTTCAGCGTGGTCTTTAGCTCGGCCTTTAGTTCAGCCTTTAGCTCGGCCTTATCGTTGCTGCTGCAATCATTGCCGGCGAAATATCGGTGCCCACCACGCTGCGATGACCACCTCGCTTGTTGCGGTGGCAAGCAGTTCAGCGCTGCCAAGCGAGTAAAGGGCAACACTTGATGCCAGCGTGGGCAAGGTAGCTGCCAAGGCCACTGGGGCAGTCATGCGTGCGCTGCTGTAGTGGCCAGGCATTGCTCGCGTGCCAGCCTCATTGCGCTGCGCGCGTGCTCTAGCGTGATGTCGATGTCAGCGGCTTTGTGCGCGTAGCTGATGAACCACATGTGGCGCGGGTGCAGCAGCACGCCACGCGCCAGCATTGCCTCATAAAAAGCCGTCCGTAGCGCGTCGTTTGTTGCTGCGTTCGGGTGCTCAAACCGCAAGAAGGGCATGGGCGGAAACGGTTCACCGTAGCTGACGGCAGGCATGTCCAGGTCGCGGGCAATGAAGTTCAAGCCATCAATGAGCCGCTGGCCGAGCGCCCAGACATGGTGGGCAACGCCGCGTTCTTTCACAATGCGCAGCGTGGCAAGCGCAGCGGCCATGGCCGCCGTATCGCCATGGTAGGTGGCTGACAGGTGCATTCCCGCGGCGCAGCTCATCACGTCGCGCCTACCAACCACTGCGGCAACCGGCCATCCGTTGCTCAGGCCCTTGCTTACGGTGGTCAAGTCAGGCAGCAGCTGCAAACGCGCCTGCACCGACCCCGGCGCGGTGCGAAACGCGGTTTTGACCTCATCAAGAATAAACAGCGCACCGTGCCGGTGAGCTACCTGCTGTATGGCTTGAAATGCACCACGCGTGGGCGGCAGCATCATCTCGGGCGCCAAAATAACAGCCGCGATCTCGTCAGGGTACGCTGTAAAAAGCGCCCTTAGCGACTGTGGGTCGTTGCCATTGAACTCCAGCACTTGCGCATCAAGCCCGGCAGGTACAGACGGGTCTTGCGGCAAACACCAGTCGTGCCAGCCGTGGTAGCCCGCACGCGCAACACGGCTGCGGCCGGTGTAGCGCCTGGCAATGCGCAGCGCAGCAGTGGTTGCCTCGCTACCCGTTTTTAACAGCACTGCCATGTCAGCGGTGTCAAACTGCTCAATCAACTTTTCAGCAAACAGCACGTGCTGGGGCCGATTCATCGACAGCAGCGAGCCTTGTGCAAGCTCTGTGCGGGCAGCAGCCTCTACCTCGGGGTCTGCGTAGCCAATCAGGAAAGCGCCAAAAGCCATCACATAGTCAATGTATTCGTTGCCATCAATATCAACAACGCGGCAACCACGACCGCTGTCGAGATACATGGGCGAGCGCTCAGGCGACGTGAGCACCCGGCCAGACAGGTGATGGGCACCCGGAATCACGCGTGCAGCACGCTTGAGCCATGTCCGGGACGCCGTGTAGCGTTCTTCGTTCATGTCCGCGCCCCGCTTGCAAGCGTTGGTGTTTTGTGCGCGAGAGGGAAATTGAGGCGATATTTACAAACGTGAATGTTTAGCAGCATGCGCTTATTAACAGTCGACTGCCGGATCGAATCAAGCTTCCAATTTGCTCTTTTTTCGTAGGAGAAAAGCACCCAGCTCATCCGAATTCATATCCTGCACGCTTATCTGGGCACTGACGACATGGCCACCTGAACAGCCCCAGGTTTCGTAGAGGCGAGTTGGTTTGTTGATCCGGCACGATTTATTGCGGAATCTGAAACCGTTCGCCTTGAGCTTGTCGAAAGGCTTCATCAAGCTCAAGGCGAACGGGATCATGAATCACTGTTGCCGGATCAATAGGTCAAGCCGCAGTAACGGTTTGGCAGGCGGTGCGGTAGCCGCCGATGCGCTTCACGTAGGCCAGCAAATCTACGAAAAACGGATTGGAGCTGAGCGTAGACGAGTCGCCAACAAGCAGTAACTTGCGGCGTGCGCGGGTCATGCCAACGTTCATGCGGCGAATGTCGGACAGAAATCCGATTTCGCCGTGGTTGTTGCTGCGCGTCAGCGAAATGGCAATGATGTCGCGCTCTTGCCCCTGAAACGAATCGACGGTGCCCACGCTGAGCATGCGGTGCTGTTGCAGGCCGTTGAGATAGTCGTTTTCCTCGACGGCGTCTTTTAAATAGTTGATTTGGGCGCGGTAGGGGGCGATTACGCCTATGGAGAGCGGGCGTTGCTCGTGCGCGGCCTGGTCGTACTGCTCCAGAAGCTGGGCCAGACGCTTGAGCAGTAAATCCGCTTCTTCAGGGTTGGCCGTGGAGCGGCTTTCAGGAATAGTGATCTCAACAAAGCCCAGGCCAGCCGTATCGAGAAATTCAACAGGCAAGTCGGGCGTGAAACTCTCGTCGTACGCACTCAGGCTGGCGTAACGCACGCTTGGGTGCGCCTCCAATTGGCCGCCATAAAACTGCCCGGAGCTGAACGCCATGATTTGCTCGTGCATGCGGTACTGCACGTTAAGCATGCGGGCCGTGGTAGGTTGGCGCTTGATGCACTTTTCAAACAGGGTTTCGCGCAGGCCGCCTGCTGCAGCCTTTTCGCTTTTTACAGTGGGCGGTAGCTGGTGGTGGTCGCCGGCCAGAACCACGCGCTGGCCCTTGGCAATTGGAATCCAGCAGCCCGGCTCGAGGGCTTGGGCGGCTTCGTCGATAAACACGGTTTCAAAGCTCAGGTAGCGAATGTTGCGGTTGCTGGCGCCCACCAGCGTGCTGGTGATGACCTGCACTGATTCGAGTACGTCCTCGGTGATAAAGCGCTCCAGGTCATTGGCTGCTTGCGAAAGCGTTCGCGCTTCGTCCCTTAACTGCCGGCGGTGTTCCCGCCCTTCCAAGCCAAATTGGCGGGCATGCACGTCGGCACTTTGGCTGGCAGTATGGCGGTGCAGCGCGGCGATCTCGCGCATCGCGCGCATCTTGGCGTAGCTGGGGTGGGTCATCACTCTGGCATCCAGCGTGTGCTGCAGCAGCAGGTCCGACACCCGGCTGGGGTTGCCCATGCGGATGACATTGACCCCGCGCTCAGCCAGCTTTTCAGTGAGCAGGTCCACCGCTGTGTTCGACGGTGCGCACACCAGCACGCGCCGCTCACGCCGAATGGTTTCCAGAATGGCCTGCACCAGCGTGGTGGTTTTGCCAGTGCCAGGCGGGCCGTGAATGATGGCCACGTCCTGCGCCGTGATCACGTGGCGCACGGCGGCCAGTTGCGAGTCATTGAGCGGGCTGGGGTAGAACAGATCGTCAACTTTGTGCGCGCGAAAGTTCGCCTGCCGGACGCCCAGCAGCACGTCGCGCAGCTCGGCCAACCGGTTGCCATGGGCGCGCATCACTTCGCTCAGCGCGTTCTCCATTTCACGGTAACTCACCTCGTCGAAGGTGAGGTCAATGCCTAATTTGCTGCTTTCCAACTTGCTGCCCCCAAGCTTGCCGCCACCCAGCTTGCTCCCTTCAATTACCCAGTCGGGCAGCTCTTCCTTGTTGGTTGCCAGCAGCAGCTTGTTGCGCCGCACACTGGTAATGACGCCACTAAGCGCAGGCAGGTCGCCAGCCGAATTCGCGTGGCCCGGCGCATTGCTAAACAGCGACGCATTCTTGCCCACCTGAAACAAGTGCAGGCCCTCTACGCCCTGTTCGCCAGCA
>JAYURC010000129.1:0-6398 GCA_043756405.1 Polaromonas sp. | reverse complement strand
AAAATCGCTGTGCTGTCGCACGACAAACGGGTTGACCCGATTGGTACCTGTGTTGGCGTGCGCGGTACCCGTGTGAACGGTGTGACCAACGAGCTGGCGGGCGAGCGGGTCGACATTGTGTTGTGGTCAGAAGACCCCGCACAGTTTGTCATTGGTGCTTTGGCACCGGCCAACGTGTCGTCTATCGTTGTCGACGAAGAGCGTCACGCCATGGACGTGGTGGTTGACGAAGAAAACCTGGCAATTTCAATTGGCCGTGGCGGACAAAATGTGCGTCTGGCTGCCGAGCTGACAGGCTGGAAGATCAACATCATGACGGCGGATGAGTCCGCAGTTAAACAAGCCTCTGAGACGGACACCAGCCGTAAATTGTTTATGGAAAAGCTCGATGTGGACGAGGAAATCGCCGACATCCTGATTGCTGAGGGCTTTACCAGCCTGGAGGAAGTCGCTTACGTACCGCTGCAGGAAATGCTGGAGATTGAATCCTTTGACGAAGACACCGTTAATGAACTGCGCACACGCGCCAAAGACGCGTTGCTGACGATGGAAATCGCCAAAGAAGAAAACGCTGGCGGTGTGTCGCAACAACTGCGCGACGTTGACGGCATCACGCCTGAGCTGGTGGCAAAACTCAACGCTGCTGGCGTTGCCACCCGCGACGACCTGGCCGACCTGGCCACTGACGAATTAACCGATATCACCGGGCAGTCCCCTGAAGACGCTACGGCCCTGATCATGACGGCACGCGCGCACTGGTTCCTGGCGGGCGATACCGCTGCTGCCGCAACCACTGACGCTACGGCAGAGGCTGCAAAGCCAGCCGCAGCCGAAGAGCAGTGATCATGAAAGCCGCACAGGAAAACAATATATGTCAAGCACCACTACCGTCGCGCAATTTGCAGCTGAACTGCACAAATCCACTGCCACACTGATCGAGCAATTGACCAGTGCGGGCGTTACCAAGACCAACGCAGATGACGCGCTGTCTGAAACCGACAAGCAAAAGCTGCTTGTCTACTTGCAAGCTAGCCATGGCACCGCCACGGGCGAGCGCAAAAAAATAACGCTGGTGAAAAAATCCACCAGCGAGATCAAACAAGCCGACTCGACCGGCAAAGCGCGCACCATTCAGGTGGAGGTGCGCAAAAAGCGCACTTTCATCAAGCGCGAGGACGGAACAGACGCGCCAGCTGACGACGTACCCGTTGAGGCTGCAGTGCCGCAAGCACCGCAAATCGACGAGGCTGACTTGGCGCGGCGTGAGGATGAAGCCAATCGCCACGCGGAGCTGCTGCGCCGTCAAGAGGCTGATCTGGAAGAAAAGCGCCGTTTGCGTGAAGAACAAGACGCCAAATCGGCTGAAGAAGAGCGTTTGGCAGCCGTGAAAATTGCTGAGGCTGTAGCTCGCGCTGCTGAGGCGTTTGAAAAGACCAAACCAGCCAGCAAGAAAGCAAAAGAAGCTGCTGCAGCATCGGAGGCGGCAACCCCCAAGATTTCTGATGAAGCTGCTGCTGCGCAAACCGCCAAAGTTGCCGAAGTAGCTGCTGCACAGGCCTCTGCCAAGGCCATAGCAACCGCTGAATTCCAGGCCGACGCCGCCAAGGCAATTGACCTGCAAGCCCGCCGCAAAAAAGCAGAAGCAGAAGCCGAAGGCATTCGCGCCATGATGAACGCGCCCAAGCGCGTGCTGGTGCCGCATGTCGACCCCAAAGTTGCCATCAAAGGCACGCTACACAAGCCAGCTGCTGGCTCAATTGCTGCAAAACCAGTGCCAGGTGCACCGGGGGCGCCAGGCGCTGCTGGCAAGAAAGAAGTCAAGTCTGAAAACCTGTCGTCGACGTGGAAAGAAGACGCCGCCAAGAAAAAAGCGCTGCCAACACGCGGTGCGCCGTCAGCCCCAGGGCGCGGTAACTTCCGCGGCGGTGCACGTGGCGGTAGCAGGCGCGGCAACGACCGTGATGCACGGCCAGAGTCAAACTTTGTAGCACCGACTGAATTCAAGGTCATTGAAGTTCACGTGCCAGAGACGATTACCGTTGGCGAGTTGGCGCACAAGATGAGCGTTAAATCCAACGAGGTCATCAAGCATTTGATGAAGTTGGGCCAGATGGTGACGATTAACCAGCCGCTGGACCAGGACACAGCCATGATCGTGGTTGAGGAAATGGGTCATACCGCAGTGACTGCTGCGCTGGATGACCCGGAAGCCTTCACCGATGACGACGTGCAAGGCCAAACCGCAGAGCTGTTGCCACGCGCCCCCGTCGTTACCGTCATGGGTCACGTTGACCACGGTAAAACGTCGCTGCTCGACTACATTCGCCGGGCCAAAGTTGCCTCGGGCGAAGCAGGCGGCATTACTCAGCATATTGGCGCGTACCACGTTGAAACACCGCGCGGTATGGTGTCGTTTCTTGACACGCCGGGCCACGAGGCATTTACCGCTATGCGAGCCCGTGGTGCGCAGGCCACTGACATTGTGATTTTGGTTGTGGCAGCCGATGACGGCGTGATGCCGCAAACCAAAGAAGCCATCAAGCACGCCAAAGCTGCAGGTGTGCCAATCGTCGTGGCCATCAACAAGATTGACAAACCGGGTATCAATCTGGAGCGCGTCAAGGGCGAACTGGTGACTGAAGAAGTCATTCCTGAAGAGTTTGGTGGCGATGTGCCGTTTATTGGCGTGTCAGCTCACACAGGTGAGGGCATTGACTCGTTGCTTGAGCAAGTGTTGCTGCAAGCTGAGGTGCTTGAGCTTCGCGCCCCGGTTGATGCATTGGCCAAAGGCTTGGTGATTGAGGCGCGTCTTGACAAAGGTCGCGGTTCGGTCGCTACCGTACTGATTCAGTCGGGTACGCTGAAAGCAGGCGATGTGGTGCTAGCAGGTTCTACCTACGGCCGCGTGCGTGCCATGTTGGACGAAAACGGTAACACCATCAAAACTGCTGGCCCGTCAATTCCGGTCGAGATTCAAGGATTGACCGAAGTGCCGCAAGCCGGTGATGACTTCATCGTCATGCTGGACGAGCGTCGCGCCCGTGAGATTTCAACCTACCGTGCAGGCAAGTTCCGCAACACCAAGTTGGCCAAGCAGCAAGCGGCCAAGCTTGAAAATATGTTTGCCGATATTTCGCAGGGCGCAGTCAAGCTGGTGCCGATCATCATCAAGGCCGACGTGCAGGGCTCGCAAGAAGCATTGGCTCAGTCGCTGCTCAAGCTGTCGACGGATGAGGTCAAGGTGCAATTGGTGTACTCTGGCGTTGGCGGTATTTCTGAATCTGACGTCAACCTGGCGATTGCCTCCAAAGCGCTGCTGATTGGTTTTAACACCCGTGCCGATGCACAAGCCCGCAAGCAGGCTGAAAATAATGGCATAGACATTCGCTACTACAACATCATTTATGACGCTGTGGACGAGTTGCGTTCCGCCATGTCGGGCATGTTGACCCCTGACAAGAAGGAAGAAATCATCGGTACGGCCGAGATTCGCAATATCTTCAAGGTGTCAAAAATCGGTTCGATTGCTGGTTGTATGGTCACCGCCGGAATCGTGCGCCGCACCGCGAAATTGCGTTTGCTGCGTCAGAACATCGTTATCTACACGGGAGAGCTCGATTCGCTCAAGCGCTTCAAAGACGATGCGAAAGAAGTTAAAGAGAGTTTCGAGTGCGGCTTGAACATCAAGAATTACAACGACATCGAAGTTGGCGATGTGCTGGAGTTCTTTGAGATTCGTGAAGTGGCTCGTACGCTGGAAGCTGCCTGATCTAAGTTGAGGTCACCTTTGTATGCGTAAAAAGTCAAACACCCCCAACCGCGGCTTTCGGGTTGCCGATCAGATCCAGCGGGATCTGACGGACCTGATTGCTCGCGAATTGAAAGATCCAAGGGTCGGCATGGTGACGATTCAGTCGGTTGAAGTGACCGCCGATTACGCGCACGCCAAGGTGTACTTTAGCGTGCTGATGGGCGATGCAGCCAAGTGTGAAGAGGCATTGAACCAGGCGGCTGGCTTTTTGCGCAATGGCTTGTTTAAACGCCTGATGACCCACACCGTGCCTACGCTGCACTTTCACTTTGACCGCACCACCGAACGTGCAGCTGACATGAACGCCTTGATAGCCAAGGCCGTTTCTTCCCGCGCCCAAGAGGATTAACCATGCAACCACTCCGCACAAAGGTGCAGAGGCGCCCTGTGCATGGGGTGTTGCTGCTCGATAAACCCATTGGCCTCTCTAGCAATCAGGCGTTGCAAAAAGCCAAGTGGTTGCTGCGTGCCGACAAGGCGGGTCATACCGGTACGCTTGACCCATTGGCTACCGGCGTGTTGCCGCTGTGTTTCGGTGCAGCGACCAAGTTCAGCCAGATTCAGCTCGACGCTGACAAAACTTATGAAGCGGTGTTGCTGTTAGGTTTGAAAACTACAACAGGTGATGCTGAGGGTGATGTGATTGAAACCCGGGCGGTGCCTGAAATCACGGCTGAACTACTTAAAGCGTTAACAAAGCAGTTCACCGGCCCGCTGGCGCAAATTCCGCCCATGTATTCAGCGCTTAAAAAAGACGGTAAAGCGCTGTACGAATACGCACGAAAAGGCGAAGAAATCGAGCGCGAGGCCAGAAACATCGTTATTTATGAGTTAAATATGGCTGTAGCCCAAGATATACGCGCGCAAGCTGCTATTAAAATAATAGTGAAGTGCAGTAAGGGAACTTACATTCGTACATTGGGTGAAGACATTGGCGAGGCTATTGGCTGCGGCGCGCATTTAGGTTCATTGCGCCGCATCGAAACGGGTGGCTACACAAGCAGCCAGTGCATCAGCTTGCCGGACCTTGAGGCGCTCGATGAAGCAGGCCGCGACGCCCGTCTGCTGCCACCCCAGTCGCTGGTCGCAAGTTACCCGTCTGTCATATTGGATGCCGACAATGCAGGGCGCTTTCTGAGCGGCTTGCGCCGTCGCGGTACGCCCGGTCAGTGGGGCAAAGACGCACCGCTAGTGCAGGTTTTTGGCTCTGATCCGATTGCTTTTTTAGGCTCAGCTCACATCACTGCCGATGAGTTGATTCCCCAGCGCCTTTTGTCACCGATTGAAGTGCAGGATATTTTGCAAGCCACGCAGTAAATACACACTGAGTTTTAGTTTTTAGTTTTTAGAAGAAAGTCCATCATGACCATCAAACAGATTCGCAATATTGCCATCATCGCCCACGTTGACCACGGCAAAACCACCATGGTTGACCAGCTGCTGCGCCAGTCCGGCACGTTTGCCGAGCACGAAAAAGTCGTCGACACCGTGATGGACAACAACGCGATTGAAAAGGAACGCGGTATTACCATTCTGGCCAAAAACTGCGCCGTGACATGGGAAGGCACGCACATCAATATCGTTGACACCCCGGGCCACGCCGATTTCGGCGGAGAAGTAGAACGCGCGCTGTCAATGGTCGACGGCGTCGTGCTGCTGATTGATGCGCAAGAAGGCCCGATGCCGCAAACCCGTTTTGTGACCA
This sequence comes from Polaromonas sp., assembly GCA_043756405.1. Classification (GTDB taxonomy): domain Bacteria; phylum Pseudomonadota; class Gammaproteobacteria; order Burkholderiales; family Burkholderiaceae_C; genus Polaromonas. The sequence goes on along the minus strand of JAYURC010000129.1, from coordinate 882 downwards.
AAAAAGCTTTGGCCCTGGGCCTCAAGCCGATTTTGGTCGTGAACAAAGTCGACAAGCCAGGCGCACGCCCTGATTTCGTTGTAAACGCCGCGTTTGACCTGTTCGACAAGCTGGGCGCGACCGATGAGCAACTAGATTTCCCGGTTGTGTACGCCTCCGGCATCAACGGTTGGTCGTCATTGGTTGAAGGCCCACCCAATGAGCAGTGGGGCCCGGACATGTCGGCGCTGTTCAACACCGTGCTCAAGCACGTGCCTGCGCAAAAGGGCGACCCTGACGCGCCGCTGCAATTGCAAATTTCAGCCCTGGACTTTTCAACCTTTGTAGGTCGTATTGGCGTTGGCCGTATCAGCCAGGGCACCATCAAACCGATGATGGACGTTGTCGTGATGGAAGGCCCGGACGGCAAAGCCATCAAAGGCCGCGTCAACCAGGTGCTGACTTTCCAGGGCCTCGAGCGCGTGCAGGCCACTGAAGCTGGCCCAGGCGAGATTGTGCTGATCAACGGTATTGAAGGAGTGGGTATTGGCGTGACGATTACCGACCCGGTCACGCCCATGCCGCTGCCCATGCTCAAAGTTGACGAGCCTACTCTGACGATGAACTTTTGCGTCAATACCAGCCCACTGGCTGGTCGTGAAGGCAAGTACGTTACCAGCCGCCAAATTTGGGACCGCTTGCAAAAAGAACTGCAACACAACGTCGCACTGCGCGTCAGCGAGACCGATGAAGAAGGTATTTTTGAAGTGATGGGCCGGGGCGAACTGCACCTGACCATCTTGCTGGAAAACATGCGCCGTGAAGGTTTTGAGTTGGCAGTTTCCAAGCCGCGTGTGGTGATGAAAGAAGTTAACGGCGAAAAGCATGAGCCGATTGAGCTGG
>JAYURC010000128.1:0-41041 GCA_043756405.1 Polaromonas sp. | reverse complement strand
TCAAAATAGTCGGCAGTCTGCCGAGAGTCGAATAGGCCATAAACAGCATCACGTCCTGCGGGTTAATGATGCCGCGAGAAGCTTGACCCAAGGTACGTATCAACACAATGGTCAGCACAATGGTAATAAGCGCAACCAGTGTTGCTCCAAAATTGAGGGCAAGTTCTCGGCGCAGGGAAGATTGGAATAACATTGACTCAGAAGTACCCAAGTGGCCTTTGATTGACTTATTTTTTGATTGGTCGGACAACAGATTATGAACTTTGAACTTAAAACATCGACCCGCGCCCGGATTTGCCTTGAGAAATGCGATGCTTTGATAGTTTTGGTGCCGCAAGGCGAGCTTGACGCCACCGGCGCAGACGCCGTGTCAACACTGGCTGCATTGGCTATTTCGTCGGGTGACCTGGAAACCAAGCCTGGCAAGTTAATTAACAGCTATCGTCCTGTGGATTTGGCTGCTAACCGGCTGGTTTTGGTGAGCTGTGGCGATGGTAGCGCAAAGCACCTGCGCCTGGCCGTGGTTGCGGCTGTTAACTCCCTGAAAAACAGCAATGTCAAGCGGATGGTGATTAGCCTGTGTGCTTTTGAAAACCCGTCAAACGAGCAGGTGTGTTGCGCGCTGGTTGCCTGTGGCGATGCGGCTTATGCCTACACCACGACCAAGTCAAAACCAGCGCCTGGCGCGCTGGCGCAGTTCACGTTGGCCGTGCCCAACGCCGCCAAAGTGACAACAGGTTTTGAAAAAGGCCTGGCGCTGGTCAACGGTATCGCTTTGGCCAAAGAGTGGGCCAATCGGCCAGCCAACTTTGCCACGCCTGAGTTGCTGGCCGGCGCTGCCAAGGCATTGGGCAAACTACCCAATATCAAGGTTGATGTGCTGGGACCCAAAGAAGTTGTCAAGCTGGGCATGGGGTCCTTTATGGCCGTGGCGCAAGGTTCGGTTGAGGAACTGCGGTATATGGTGCTGCGCTACGACGGCGCTGCAAAATCCAAGGGTAGTGCTGAAGCCCCCACGGTATTGATAGGCAAGGGCATTACCTTTGACACAGGCGGTATTTCCATCAAGCCAGCGGCTGAAATGGACGAAATGAAATTTGACATGTGCGGCGCGGCCAGCGTTTTGGGCGTATTCAGGGCATTGGCAGATTTACAGCCGGCGATCAACGTCATCGGTTTGATTCCGGCTTGCGAGAACATGCCCGACGGTCGCGCCATCAAACCTGGCGACGTAGTGACCAGCATGAGCGGCCAGACCATTGAGATTTTGAACACCGACGCCGAAGGCCGACTAGTACTGTGCGATGCCTTGACTTACGCCGAACGCTTCAAGCCAAGGGCAGTGATTGACATCGCCACACTGACCGGTGCTTGCGTGGTGGCATTGGGTGGTGTGCGCAGTGGCTTGTTTGCCAGCAGCGACAGCTTGGCCCAGGCCTTGATGGAGGCAGGTGATTCGTCGCAAGATTTATGCTGGCGCATGCCGCTGGACGACGACTACGCAGAAGGCCTGAAAACCAATTTTGCCGACGTGGCCAACGTGGCCGGCCGCGCGGGTGGCGCAGTGACGGCAGCCAAATTTTTGCAGCGTTTTGCCGGTAAATTCGCATGGGCACATTTGGACATTGCCGGCACCGCCTGGAAAAGCGGTGCCGCCAAAGGCGCGACGGGCAGGCCGGTGGCGTTGCTGGTGGATTATTTGCTGGCCCAGGCAGAAGCGCAAAAACCCATGAGCCAACCAGCGGCAAAAAAACGCAGCCGCACGGCATGACCGACATCGAATTTCACGTCAACGTACCTGACAAGCTGCACTACAGCTGCCGTTTGCTGCGCAAGGCTTACCGCAGCGGTGCCAGCGCAGTAGTAACTGCTGAGCCAGAGTTGTTGCTCCAGCTCGACCAACTGCTGTGGACCTATTCAAGCACCGAGTTTTTGCCGCATTGCCGTAGTCATGCGCCGGGCGCAACTCTGGCAACCACATCCATCTTGCTGGCAGAACAGCTAAACACTTGTCCCACCGGCAGTGTGCTTATCAACCTGGGGCAGCACGTGCCTAGCGGCTTTGAACAGTTTGAGCGCTTTATTGAAATAGCCTCCAGCCTCGAAGACGACCGCCTGGCAGCCCGGGACCGGTGGAAGCACTACCGGGATCGAGGGTATGCCCTGAAACGACAAGAACTGGCAGCAGTTGCGGAGGCCTCATGAACAAGTCAGTCGTGCCACCACGCTTTGTACCGACGTTGACCGATGTAGTGCACCCTGCAGAGCACACCCGCCAGCCGCAGTACGCCGCTGGCACTGAGCAAAGCGCCGTGCAGCTCGAAGATCAAATTGTTCACCGCGTCATGCAGCGCGTTGACCTGGTGCTTGAGCGGCGGCTGCGAGAGGCGGTTGCACAAGTGATCTTGTCGCACACCCAAACATTGGGGCCACGGTTGCAGGAAGAAATAGAACTGGTGGTGCGCGAGTCCGTCATTCAAGCTATTGCGCACGAATTGCCCCAGCGCGTTCAAGACGCTTGAATAAGGTTTTCTACTACGTCATCTGTATTATTTATAAATCCTGTAAACCTAGGGAAACCGAGAGGCGTTGCTATCTTTCGGGCTTGAAAATTGCGTTAACCTTGTGGGCTAGACAAAACCTGTCTTAACCTCTTTTAATATTTTTTAACCGGAGTCTTTTATGCAGATGAAATTGAAATTGACAGTGTTGGCAGCCTTGGCTTCTTTTGCAGGCTTTTCCTACGCGCAGGACATGGTTGTGAAAATCGGCCACGTTGGTCCTCTGTCAGGCAGCATTGCGCACCTGGGCAAAGACAACGAAAACGGCGCCAAGATGGCTGTCGAAGAACTGAACGCCAAGGGCGTGATGATCGGTGGCAAAAAAGTCAAGCTCGAGTTGGTGCTTGAAGACGACGCTGGCGATCCAAAGCAAGGCACTGCAGTTGCTCAAAAATTGGCCGACATGAAAGTTTCTGGCGTGATTGGTCACCTGAATTCAGGCACATCAATCCCCGCGTCGAAAATTTACAGCGCCGCTGGTATCCCACAAATCTCTCCCTCTGCTACCAACCCGGCTTTCACCCGCGCTGGCTACAAGACCACGTTCCGCGTGGTGGCTGACGACGTTCACCTCGGCGGCACACTGGGCCGTTACGCTGTTAAAACCCTCAAAGGCAAATCTATTGCGGTGATCGACGACCGTACAGCCTACGGACAGGGCGTTGCAGAAGAATTCACAAAAGCTGTAAAAGCTGCCGGCGGCAAGATTGTTGGTACAGAATTCACGACCGACAAAGCCACCGATTTCATGCCAATTTTGACGACGCTCAAAGGTAAAAAGCCTGACGTTATCTTTTTCGGCGGTATGGACGCAGTTGCAGGCCCGATGATGCGCCAGATGAAAAACCTGGGTATCAAAGCCAAGTTCATGGGCGGCGACGGCATCTGTTCCAGCGAGTTGGCCAAATTGGCTGGCGACGGCATGGCTGACGGCCAGGTTGTGTGCGCAGAAGCCGGTGGTGTTGAAGGTGCTCAAAAAGCTGGTCTGGACAAGTTCAATGCTGACTTCAAGAAAAAGTTCAACGCTGACGTCCAGGTTTATGCACCTTATGTGTATGACGCGCTCAACGTGATGGTTGCTGCCATGGTTAAAGCCGGTTCATCAGAGCCAGCAAAATACCTGCCAGTGTTAGCCAAAACAGATGGCTACAAAGGCGTGACCGGTACTATTGCGTTTGATGACAAAGGCGACATTAAAAACGGCGCTTTGACCCTGTACACCTTCAAAGGTGGCAAGCGCGATGCCATCGCTGTGGTGCGTTAATTTAGCGACGGTTTTTAAAACCAAAAATAAGAGCCACCGAAAGGTGGCTTTTTTATGGGTTATTTTTTTATCAGTGCAGCAAGTCAAATACTTGATGAAGTGGCGTGACTGGTTGGGTCGTTTGTTAACGCTATATGCCGCACTGCCTTTCGCCTTGTGCTTTGTACTTTGTACTTTGTACTTTGTACTTTGCCATCCAGCCTATCTCATTCCATTTCCAGATCATTCGTGCACGCGAAGGCGAAGCGACGACAGTGCAAACGTACGGCTAGCGAAGCCGACAAAGTGCACGGATGATATGGAAATGGAATCAGTCGGCCATTAGCCGGACGCAACTGCAGCGATTGATTGCTATTAAAAATGTAGCTAGAAGTGCTCGAATTTATTGCGCCTGAACAATAAAACATGCTTAAACAAGTAAAAAGCAGCAACCATCCAACGTGCAGCTTAAACCCATCAGGACGCTGAAATTAAAAAACCACCTCAAGGGTGGTCTTTTAATGACTTTTCAGTCTTGTCTTCTGGCGGAAGAGGCGGGACTGTCAAACAATCCGTTTTTCTTCAACAAAATCAATGACTTAAGTAGCTGGGTTGTAAAAACTGGTAGCAAAATCGATACCACGACTGCTACCAGATGAACTGATATGCTAGCGCAGTTATAGGCTTGACACCACAAAGATGTTGTTGTACTTCACACAAAAGAGGTACTGAACATGAAATGGCTTGTTAAAATTTTTCTTAAATGCAAAGGACTGTTGATGAAGTTCACTTTGATGGATTACAACGACATATCTTGGGAAATCTCAATGGATGAAGTTCATACGATTTTTGAGGATGCGTACACAATTTATATCGTGTTCGTAGACAAATCCTATAGAAGTTTCCCCAGTGTTCCAAAAAATAGAAGCAATTTGCCTGCTATCAAACTAGGCTCACCGAGATTGCAAAACTAATAAAACTTGCGCGCCGTCCATTTATTTCGTTTCACTACATTAACAGCCACTGCTTCGCAGTATTCGGTATTTCTAAAGCAGTGTCCTTCGGATATGTGCTTCGCTAGAGATCTATTCTGGTATTTGCCCTTGGTTTCCCTCTTTGGCTTTTCCAGTATTCGTTGCCGAATCCTGGAAAAGCTAACCCTAACCCGATAAAAATATCTGGTTGGTGCTTTTCCTGGTATGTTTTTAAGAGGTTTTTAAGTCTCTGTTGCCATACACCTGAGGGAGAAGGTAAATCTCTCGCCTTTTTGCTATTCATGGTATTTACACCACCTGTGCCCCGTTAGCTTAAGCTTGGGTGAGACTTTGCACAGTTACCGCTTTAGTCTCTTCAGCCAGTATTTCTACTGCATTTAATCTGTAATCTTTTATTTGGGTGTTGTGTTCGCAGCTCTGTTTTCACAGGTGGGGTAAATTTCATTATGCTGACTTTCCACTCTAGCAACTAGTCCAAAGAACTTACTGAATATGTAGAAGCCGGGAGTCTGTAAGAACTGACGTGCACCACATATTGATTATTACTATTCAAACAAAAATTCTGTGTTTGTCAAATGAAAACAAAAAAGCCAACTTTTCAGTTGGCTTTTTAGCGAGTGCAACCTTTCGGTATTCCGTCAGTTCTTACCCTTTTATATTCACAGAAAAATTTGAAAAGTCAAATCTACTTCCATTCGATACCTGAACTACTTTTTATATCTTCAGAAATTGCATCAGCTAATGCAAGTGGAACATAGCTCGTAACCTTGATCTGTTGCCCATGCGAATTGGCATACACATAGGCAGTCCCCTTTGCATTGTTTCCGGTTGTTTCGTTCATCGTCCCAATAGATTGAATTTCTGAAAAGGGGAGTTGCTTTCCTTCAAAAATCAAACCTTTGTTAGGCTTAATAACTAATTTGCTCTTACGTAAATTGTATTTACGAACGCCCAAAAACCATAATCCGATAGAACCAAAAATCCAAATGATCATTAAAGTTCCTGGATTTTTCCCATCCATGAATGGATAGACCAATGGTAAGGTGGCTGCACAAGAAACGGGCAACATTGCAAACACAATAATTCCTGCAAAACCCGATCCGCTATGTGCGCCAATCTTCTCGGATTTGTAAGTTAAGTTGATTGAACTATCAGCGTTGACCGTCCTGTCATAGCCTTTTTTGAAACTGCTCTCCATGAAAATCCTTTGAAATTTATTTTAGACAACTACATTAAATTGAACATTTAGTCAACCTAAGTGGTTGATTTCAACGCATTAAGACCTTCACGTCAAGAGGTTGCCTGCCAACCATAGAGGTTGACTAGGAGGTCTGTGTGAAAAATGTGTCTGAAGAGCAACTGTCCAAGGCTGTAGGAGCCTCAATCAGCAGGGTAAGGGTGCAATGTGGGATGACTCAGGATCAAGTGGCAGAAGCTCTGGAAATTGGCCCTGAAGCAGTCTCACGCATGGAGCGCGGGATCGTGACACCTTCACTTGTTCGCCTGGTGCAGTTTGCAGAATTGTTCAAATGTTCAGTAGAGACGTTTTTCAACAAGGCTACTGGATTGACTGACGACAATGCAAATGCGATTGCCCAACTGTTGGAAAAGCTGAACAGGTCAGATCGTCAATTTGTTCTGGAGTTGGTAGAAAAAACATGTGAATTTTTAAAGAAAAAATCCCGATGAAGCTTACAGTTTGAATTTACTAACAGCTAAATTTTTTCTCAGAATATTATTTTCAATTTCTGCATTCTGTAGCTCTTTTTGCAGTTCGTTGTTTTCGATTTGCAAGCCATCAAGTTGGGCAACCATTTTTGTTTGCTCCTGGAGTTTGTCAAGCAAAGCTTCTTTTTCACCTTCCAGCTTGTATTTCATTTTTTGAGTGTCCTGCTCTGCTCTTGTCCACTCGCGCAGAATTCTCTTGGCTTGCTGGATCAATTTATTTTCATAGACAGTCCCTGAAAACAATTTTGCTACTCTGTCAAAAATCTTTTTCTGCTGTGCATCCAAAAAACTTGTGGGGTCTAGTCGTTCAGAAATGGTGGGAGCATCAATTTTTATGGCTCTCTGCAAATCTTGACTGGTCACTTTAGCTTTGGTTTTGATCTGTTCATAGAATTTTTTAACTTCCTGATGGGTAGCCCTTGAGCCTGCCAGACCTCTTTTTAAGCCAAAGGGTGCATTGTGTATGGCGTACTTTGTTTGAAGCACATTAAGTGCATTCCTGGCACCCAGGAAGTGCTTGCAGTTGAGTTTTCCTTTGGGATCAATCGGAACTACGAAAGCTTCAATATGTGGAGTTTTTTCATCAAGGTGCAAATACATGCAGACAATATTTTTTTCGCCATGTTCTTTTTTTAAGAAATCAATTTGAGCTTCACACCATTTTTTTAATCGTTCGTCGCGATCATTTTTTGAACCTTCGTCAAAAAATTCTGGACTTGCAGCCAATAAATATTCGATAGCGAGTACAGCATTTTTTCGAATATTTTTTCCTTCGGCTGAATATTTTTTGAGTTCACTTTCTACACCCTTGGCGTAATCAAGTGAACCAAACAGCAATTTATTTTTATGTAATTTTGCCGGATCTGCATTAGGAGTTTCTTGTGTTCTGTAGGTGTGTTTTTCTCTGGATGTCAAACTGGCTATTGACTTGTGTTTTCTTTTTCTTATTATGCTGTGCACGGTTTTTCTCCTGCCTTTTATTTTATTTAAGCAGAAGTTTTTTATCCGTCAACTTTTTTCCACGTAAAGTGGAACTCACTCCACAATTTGCTACGCAAATTATCAGCACTACGTGCTGGTTCGGTGCTTCGCACAAATTCAGGACCTCCAACAGCCTTCCGAACATAAAAAAAGTTGCCTTCCGGCAACTTGATTTTTATTATTCGGCTCTTTTTAAAAGCCCCTGTTTTTCACCTGTCGGTGTTTTTGGCTTGCGCTAGATTTGTGTTACTTTTGCTTTTCAAGTCTCTTGAGTAACACTTTTCAATTTATTCCGGCAAGCTTCATAATTTCATTTTGAGGATTTTCAACATGCTTGAAAAGCTGATCTACTGAAAACCTTTTTGAGTAAGTTTGAACATTGACTGAATCAATTTCATGTCCAAAAAATTGACACCGTGGCTCAAATTGCACATTGTGTTTTAGAAACATATCGTTCACAAATTTTCTCAAAGAATGAAAAACTAATTTTGGTCTGACAATTTTTAGTTCGCTTAAATTTCTTGAAAATTTCTTTCCGACTGCATTGCCTGAACCTTTGCCCAAACGCAATGTGTATTTAAAAACCTGATCTTTTGAACCAATAAATTGACTTAATTCTTTATGCAAATAATCTGGATAAGGAATTTCTCTCAATCCTGCATTCGTTTTTGAGTCCAAAATTTGAATGTAGTAATTGCCACCTGATGAGGTTTTGAACTGGTCAGCCTTCAAACTGGTAACTTCTGAGATCCTGCAACCTGTCACTAAACCTAAAACCAATGTCCAGTAATAGTCTGGATCGTTAACCTTTGCCAATTTCAAAAATTGAGAATTATAAATTTTCCAGATTTCTTGTTCTTCAAAAATGGCATACCCACCCGTCATCTTTTGTTTTTTTGTTAACAGGTTTCTGTTTTCAGCAGGATTTTTTTCAAAGTAGTAACCTTGCTTGATTGCAAAATTCATTAATAAACGGATTGTCCCAATTTTGCTGTCTATGGTTCTGGACTGATTTTTATTACCAGCCAGGAATTCCTGATACCTTGTAACATCAGAAATACCTATATTTTGAATCTGTGGATTGTTTAGAAATTCACTGAATTCACCAACTACACTTTTATAGGCAATATTGGTAGATTGTTTGAGATGGGTTTTTAATAAAAAGAACTTGTCCAGTACAACCAACAAGCGAAGCCCAGACTGCTTGCCAGCAGTTTCTTCTTTAGAAGGCGCCGCAGGCTTGGAAACAGGTTGCTGGTGTGCTGTAAGCACACCCAGAGCTTCTAGCATCCTTTCATGGTCATCTACACCGTCCGACTTCAACAAACCGTTTTTAAGGTCTATCTCGTAGGTTCTGATACCTGACAAGTCAATTTTCATAAGTGCCTCCATAATTTTGGAAGCTTTGATGATAGCTAGGGTCTTGTTGGTTGTAGCTAATGACCGTTTGATCTGTTTTCCACCTACTCGGGTATGAAAATAATATATGCCTTCACGTGCATAAACTGGCAAATTGAGCATGAGTGCTACCAAATTTGCTACCAGTCATAAAACAAAATCCCTGTAAGTCATTGATTTACAAGGATTTTTTGCATTTGGCGGAAGAGGCGGGATTCGAACCCGCGGTAGGTATAACCCTACGTACGCTTTCCAGGCGTATGACTTAAACCGCTCATCCACCCTTCCGCTTGGCCGCTATTGTAGCGCGGCAGTGAAGCGGTTCTTTTCCAGTTGCGTCATCGTGACGAACTTTAAGGCGCTGGCGTGGGTGCTTTCCAGCACGACAGGGGGCGCTACGCCTGCAGCCATTGCCTCTGTCCATCGCGTAGCGCATAAACACCAGCGGTCGCCGGGTTTCAGGCCTTTAAAACGGTGTTCAGGCCGGGGGGTGACGAGGTCATTGCCGCGTTCGCTAGAGAAAGCTAAAAACTCCGCCGTCACCCGGGCGCAGATCAAATGTGAGCCGGTGTCGGTCTCATCTGTTTTGCAGCAACCATCTCTAAAGTAGCCGGTTAACGGATCGTAAGAGCAGGGCACCAGCACGGTACCTAAAACATTCAAGGCGTCCATATTTATGCTTTATTTGATTGAACCATCTTCATGGCGGACGCCACGAGGGCGGCAACTTCTGTCATGTTGCTGGGTACGATCAGGGTGGTGGTGGCGTTAGCTGCCACGCGTGAATAAGCTTCCACCGCTTTTTCAGCTACTTTCAGCTGTACCGCCTGCTCGCCGCCGGGCTGGCGAATGGCGTTAGCCACGAGTTCGATGGCTTTGGCATTGGCATCCGCTACAGCCAAAATGGCTGAGGCTTCGCCCTGTGCGTTGTTAATGGCTGCCAGCTTTTCACCTTCAGACCGTGCAATAAAGGCCTCACGCTCGCCGGTGGCGATGTTGATCTGCTCTTGCCTGCGGCCCTCAGACGCCGCAATCAAAGCACGCTTTTCACGTTCTGCAGTAATTTGCGACTGCATGGCGAGCAGAATTTCCTTGGGCGGGGTCAAGTCTTTAATTTCATAACGCAGCACCTTCACGCCCCAGTTGAGTGCGGCCTCATCAATCGCGGCGACCACTTGTGCGTTGATGATGGCGCGCTCTTCAAACGTTTTGTCCAGCTCCAGTTTGCCGATAACTGAGCGCAGTGATGTTTGCGCCAGTTGCGTGACTGCCACGATGTAATTGGACGACCCGTAGCTGGCACGCATGGGATCGGTGACCTGAAAGTACAAAATACCGTCAACCTGCAGTTGTGTGTTGTCTCGTGTGATGCACACCTGGCTGGGCACATCAAGCGGGATCTCTTTGAGCGAATGCTTGTAGGCCACCTTGTCGATGAAGGGCACCAAAAAATTAAGGCCCGGCGTCAGCGTGCCGTGGTATTTACCCAGCCGCTCCACGACCCAAGCGTTTTGCTGCGGCACCACCTTGATGCTTTGCACAATAAAAATGACGGCAACGATGAGCAGGACGAGTGCGATTTCCATGAGTTTTCCCTTTAAATAACAAAATTACAGATTTAAATCTTCTCAAGCACCAGGCGGTTGCCCAGTAGCTCTTTGATGCGGTGCTGGCCAGCCGACGGCGCTGAGCCGTGGGTAATGGCTGCCCAGTTTGAGCCGCGGTATTTGACGCTGGCTGTGCCATCGGGGTTCCAGGTGTCAACATAAACAGGCTCACCAATGTCTATATGAACGTCAGCATTCGACTGAGCAGGCAGCTTGCTCGGTTGCTTGCCGCGCAAGGTGTGCCACAGCACCACCGCGCCGCCACCTGCTACCGCAGCTGCGACCAATTGCCAGGTTAGCGGCAAGCCCAAATGCGACGTTATTGCTGCCGCAGCCAGGCCAATCGCCAGCATCAGCAGGTAAAACGTGCCAGTGACCATTTCTATGCCGACAGCAGCGCCTGCCAGCAGCCACCAAATCGTTGATTCCGACATGCAACTTTTCCTTTTAACGCGATTTGTTATTTGTAGTGATGAGCACACACTTTGTGGCCAATGTAGCAGCCTGCAAGCTTAACGACACATAATTTCCGTACACTGCGCAAGTTATTGTTTTGCAACTTGTTTGCTGTTCTTTTTTTTACGATAAATCACCGCCATGAAATTCCGTTTCCCCATCGTCATCATTGATGAAGACTTCCGCTCTGAAAACACCTCTGGTCTTGGCATTCGCGCTCTGGCACAAGCCATTGAAACTGAAGGTTTTGAAGTGTTGGGCGTGACCAGTTACGGTGACTTAAGCCAGTTTGCCCAGCAGCAGAGCAGGGCAAGCGCGTTCATTTTGTCGATTGATGACGAAGAATTCACGCCTGGCCCCGACCTGGACCCAGCTGTACTGAACCTGCGCAACTTTATTGAAGAAGTCCGCCGCAAGAACCTGGACGTGCCAATTTATGTTTACGGCGAAACAAAAACATCGCGCCACATCCCCAACGACATCCTGCGCGAGCTGCACGGCTTTATTCACATGTTTGAGGACACGCCCGAATTTGTGGCCCGACACATTTTGCGTGAAGCCAAAAGCTACCTGGAGGGCGTGCAACCACCGTTTTTCAAGGCCCTGCTCGACTACGCTGAGGACGGCTCATACAGCTGGCACTGCCCGGGCCATTCAGGCGGCGTTGCTTTTCTGAAAAGCCCGGTCGGCCAGATGTACCACCAGTTTTATGGTGAAAACATGCTACGCGCCGACGTGTGCAATGCAGTTGAAGAGCTTGGCCAGTTGCTCGACCACGACGGCGCGATTGGTGCGAGTGAGCGCAACGCAGCACGCATCTTTAACGCAGACCACTGCTTTTTTGTCACCAACGGCACATCAACCAGCAACAAGATGGTGTGGCACCACACGGTAGCGCCAGGCGATGTGGTGGTGGTAGACCGCAACTGCCACAAGTCCATCCTGCACGCCATCATCATGACGGGCTCGATTCCGGTGTTTCTCAAGCCCACGCGTAACCACTTCGGCATCATCGGTCCTATTCCCCAAAGCGAGTTTGAACCCGACGCCATCAAGGCCAAGATTGCCGCTAACCCGCTGCTTAAGGGCGTTAACCCGAACAAGGTCAAGCCGCGTGTGATGACGCTGACGCAGTCGACCTACGACGGCGTGCTGTACAACACCGAAACCATCAAGGGCATGCTTGACGGCTACATCGACAACCTGCACTTTGACGAGGCCTGGCTGCCGCACGCCGCGTTTCACCCGTTTTACGGCAGCTACCACTCAATGGGAAAAAACCGCATTCGCCCCAAAACTGCCGTGGTGTATGCGACGCAATCCATCCACAAACTGCTGGCCGGTATCAGCCAGGCCAGCCACGTGCTGGTGCAAGACTCGCAAGACGTCAAGCTGGATCGCCATTTGTTCAATGAAGCGTACCTGATGCACACCAGTACCTCCCCGCAGTACAGCATCATTGCCAGCTGCGACGTCGCTGCCGCCATGATGGAGCCGCCCGGCGGCACGGCGCTGGTTGAAGAAAGTATTGCCGAGGCGCTGGACTTCAGGCGTGCCATGCGCAAAATTGATGCGGAATACGGCTCGGACTGGTGGTTCAAGGTCTGGGGGCCGGACCGGTTTGAAGGCGACGATGCGGGCGATGAAGGCATTGGCAACCCGAAAGACTGGATCATCAAGGGCGAATCACGCAGTGCCAAAACCGCTAAAAACGGTGCCAACAACTGGCACGGCTTTGGCCAGATGGCTTCAGGCTTTAACATGCTGGACCCGATCAAGGCGACCATTGTTACGCCGGGCATGGACCTGAACGGCAAGTTTGCCAAAACAGGCATTCCGGCCAGTATCGTCACCAAGTTTTTGGCCGAGCATGGCGTGATTGTTGAAAAAACCGGCTTGTACAGCTTCTTCATCATGTTCACCATCGGCATCACCAAGGGCCGCTGGAACACATTGCTGACCGCCTTGCAACAATTCAAGGACGATTACGACAAAAACGCCGCCATGTGGCGCATCCTGCCCGAGTTTTGCCAAAAGTACCCCAAATACGAAAAAATGGGTTTGGCCGACTTGTGCCAGCATATTCATGCCATGTACACCAAGTACGACATTGCGCGCCTGACGACAGAGGTCTACCAAAGCGATTTGCTGCCCGCCATGAAGCCCAGCGACGCCTATGCTCACATCGCCCACCGCACCACAGAGCGGGTAGAAATTGACCACCTAGAAGGCCGTATTACCGTCGGGCTGGTTACACCGTATCCCCCAGGAATTCCGCTTTTAATACCGGGTGAAGTGTTCAATAAAAAGATCGTTGATTACCTGAAATTTGCACGCGAGTTCAACGCCCAGTGTCCGGGCTTTGAAACAGACATTCACGGTCTGGTCGAACAGATAGATGCCAAAGGCAAGCTGCGGTACTACGCGGATTGTGTGGGGAAGTAGTCTTTGCTACGTTATTAATAGCTGCTTTTTCTTGTATTTATTGGGCTAGAAGCCTATTCAATCAGTTTTTATGGATATGCAGGTATAGCCAGGAGACAAGGCAGCTGCCTTGACGTCTCCTGTGGCAACAACCAGCGTGGTGAGTACGGCATCTGTGTCACTGACTTTGAGCCGCCGGCCATTGAGCGTAAAAACAGTTCTGGCCGCAATTCATCGCCAGACGGTTATCAGGCTAGCTCACGCAGCACGGCACTGACTGTCATCCAGCCGCTACCGCATCCACGCCAGCCCGATCCCAATGTCGATGTTGTGCAATAGCTGCCATGAAGGCCAATGAAATCTGGCCCTCCAACACTTTGCGGGCATCGGCCACCAGGACGCCTGCAGCGGGCAGGGCGACCAGCTCTGGGTTTTTACCGGCTGTTAGTCCAAGGCTTGCCAGCAACTGAACGCCTTCATTTAACGCACAAATCGTTTTGCAGTGTTTGTAGGCTTCCAGCACAAAATGCATGGCAGCGCCCATGGCGCTCAGTGCTGCAGTGCTTTGCGCGCCGCCAGGTATCAGTACCGCATCAAACATGACGGACGGCATGTTGCAGAAGGTGTGGTCGACCGGCAATTGCTTGCCGCCAGCAGTGCTGATAGTGCCCAGGTGCGGGCCGACGACCTTGCACACTGCACCAGCTGCGGTCAGGTCATGAACAATTTGTTTGAACGTGGCGGGCTCGACACCGTCTGCTACCAAAACAGCAATTCTTCGGGTTTTGATGTTGCCGCCAGGTTTTGCAGCCATGCTCAATGCGTCATCGGTTTCAACCTTGCTGATGATGCGGTGGTCCCTGAAGCCCAGGCGGCCCGAAGCGGCTTTGGCGTCGGGCGGGCTGATGCCGAGGTTGGTGGACACGCGGGCCGCGAGCTTGATGTCGACGTGTGCCAGGTTGTCGACCAAGCGCTGGCGTATTTCTGGCACCTCGACTTTTGAGAGTTCAAACCGGAAAGCCGCAATGATGTGGTCTTTTTCAGTCGTTGTCTGGCTGTTCCAAAACAGTGTGGCCTGGGAAAAATGATCATTAAACGAAGGGCTACGGCCGCGGACTTTGGGTGCGTCAATCTGCTCGGCGTACGACTGAAAACCTTGCGCTGCACCATCGATTCTGAAGTCTCCCCCGTCAGCCAGGGTGTTCGGCTCATAAGCGACGCGACCATTCGGGATCGTCATGCGGTGAACGCCGTCCCTTTGAAAGTTGTGCATTGGGCACACGCTGCGATTGATGGGGAGCTCATGAAAATTGGAGCCGCCTAATCGCGCCAGTTGTGTGTCGGTATAAGAAAGAAGGCGCCCTTGCAGCAGCGGGTCGTTTGAAAAGTCAATGCCCGGTACCAGGTGACCGGGGTGAAAAGCCACCTGTTCGGTCTCGGCAAAAAAATTATTGGGGTTGCGATTCAGCGTCATTTTGCCAATCAGTTGCACAGGCACTTGGGACTCAGGGATCAGTTTGGTCGGGTCAAGAATGTCAAAGCCGAGTTCGGACTCTTTGCCTTCATCAACAATTTGCACGCCCAACTCCCATTCAGGAAAGTTGCCGCTTTCAATGGCCTCCCACAAGTCGCGGCGGTGAAAGTCTGGGTCCTTACCCGCCAGCTTTTGCGCTTCGTCCCAGGCCAAGCCGTGCACGCCCAGTTTGGGCTTCCAGTGGAATTTGACAAAGTGCGACACACCCTGCGCGTTGACAAAACGAAACGAGTGAACCCCAAACCCCTCCATCATGCGAAGGCTGCGAGGTATAGCGCGGTCAGACATGGTCCACATCAGCGTATGGGTTGCCTCGGGCATCAGCGTTACAAAGTCCCAAAACGTGTCGTGTGCGCTGGCCGCTTGCGGCATACCGTGGTGCGGCTCAGCTTTCAGGGCATGAATCAGGTCGGGAAACTTAATGGCGTCCTGAATGTAAAACACAGGAATATTGCTGCCCACCAGATCGTAGTTGCCTTGTTGGGTATAGAACTTGACGGCAAAGCCACGCACATCGCGCACGGTGTCTGCCGATCCCGCCTGGCCCGTCAGGGCAGAAAAACGCACAAAGACAGGTGTTTCAATCGCCGGGTCCTGCAAAAACCCGGCACTGGTGTACTGCACCATTGACTTGTACGGCTTGAAAATACCGTGAGCGCCTGAGCCGCGCGCATTGACGACTCGTTCGGGGATGCGTTCATGGTCAAAGTGGGTGATTTTTTCACGCAGGATGAAATCTTCAAGCAGGGTAGGGCCGCTTAAGCCTGCTTTGAGCGAATTGTGGTTGTCAGGAACCGGCAACCCCTGGTTAGTCGTCAGCAGATGGGTGTTGGGGTCGGTAAACGCCTCAAGTTGTTGCCGCTTTGATTTGCCGTTTTCATAGCTGGTGTTAGTGCTGCCGGGAGCACATCTACGCTTTATCGATGTCATGTAGGGTTGCCAATATAGCCATGGCAAACGCCACCTTGTCAGGTTAAGCTGAGCGGCTTATTGTTCAGGTAGCCACACGGCGATGCACGGTGTAAGACTCAGTCTAGGTTGCATTGCGCAACATTTACAAGAGGTTAGGGCGTGTTTGACAGTTGGCGTTGAATTTCGGTTTTTTTCATCGCCAAGTAGCTGGCTTTGTCGGTTTCCCTGAGCTGCTGCGGGTATTGCTCGGTGGCGTCAAACCACTTGTCAAGCCGCGCATTGACCTGGCTGGCAGGCGGCTGCAAAAGCGATTGCAAATAGGCATCAATAGCCAGGTAGTAACGCATGGTGTTGCGCTCAACGGCACCTCGTGCACCGCCGACATACGCAGGCTTGGCATTGGCTGTAACTGGGGATGTGGTGCTAAAACCCACTTTTCCACGCCCGCCGGTGGCCAGATAACCCTGCATGGCCAGCTTGCCTGCCATGCCGTACTCGTAGGCGTAGCGCAAATGCATAAAGGTTTTGTTGCCTTCAATGGGTGTTGCCTGCAGCTCAATACGGTAGTTGCTGGTGCCCAAAGGTCCTTTTTCAGCATTTAGCTGGACGACGAGCAGGTTCTCAGAGGCGCTGACCTGACGCATCACAAATTCAAGCGCTGACGAGTCCTGCAGGCTTTGCGGCGTTTTTTTCCCGACGTGAACCTTGAGTGCCACAGGTTTACTGCCTGTCACAGGCCGGCAGTATTTGGTGTTGATGTGCAAAATCATCACGTCACACCACGTGTTGGGATTACGAAAAGCCGTACCTACCGTTGTAAATGGTGCGTCAAGAACAGCGTACGCGTTGCCGCTGACCAGGTTGCCAGCCTCCGTTGACTCCAACAGCAGCGGTCTACCGTATATGTTGTTCGCCAAAGCCCTAGCCAGATTACCGTGTCTGGACAACAGAGCGCTTGCCGTGGCATCAAGTACTGGTTGTGCTGTGCCTTGTGCAACCGCGCCAAGACCGACAGAGCTGGTAACTAAGGCTGACGCAATAAATCGCAGGGATTTTGAATACGTTAGAAATTTACTTAACATAATATACATCGTGGAATATCCAATCTGACCCAAGAAGGGGTCGCCAATGCCTTGCAGACCGCATGGAGCTTGCAAAGCGCTTTAGAGGCATGCTCGCTGACCTGGGCCTAAAACCGGCCCAAGCAGCGAAGATGCTGCACGTTTCACTTTGCACTGTACATAACTGGAACAATGGCACGCACCAGATTCCGGTGATGGCCTACAAGCTGCTCAGGATGATGCGTTACATGGAGCTGCCGGGTCAAAGCTGGAAAGGCTGGCATTTCAGCCGGGGAATGCTGATAACGCCTGAAGGCCGTGAGATATCAGGCAAGGACGGCGCGTGGTGGTCGTTGCTGGTCCGCCAAGCGCACAGCTTCGGCCAGCTCTACCGGGAGCGCAACCTGGAGCGTTTGGCGCAAAGTCAGGCAGATGCTGAACACGTCGGAGCGTTCGGCCCCGCTGCCGCAGGCAGCGTGCCGGATGCCGGGCTTGTCTCAGTATCAACAACTCATACAAGTGGTTCTGAACAATCCCGCCAATATGGGGTTATAATGGGGTCATGGCCTACAATCTCAGACTTCCCGCCGCTCTTGATGCCGATGCTAGACAGCGCTGTGAGCGCCTCGGAATCAGCCTTAACGCCCTGCTCTGCGTTGCCCTGGACGGCTACCTGCGGGGAAACCCTGAACCCGCAAACACCCGAGACAGTCCCGGCCATACCGGAACTGGCCTTGTTGGCGCTGACAGGGAATCAGGCACAGACACCCGACCTGCTGCCGGACTCGTGGCTGAACCGGGCTTACCTGAGCAACCGCCACCAGTTCCCCAAGACGACGCTGCCGAACGGGCAAGGGTCTTTCCCAAGCTCAGCAAAGCCCAAAGGCGGGATATCACGGCGCGTGAACGGGCGGCACGCAAAGGCCAGTTCTAACCCAAGCATCCAGACAGCCGGGAGCGCATCATGAGCAGCTCACCAGTGGTCTGGAAGACCGAGCGCCACCCCAAAGACTGCTGGGACTGGATCACCCCCGAGGACGTGTGCAGGCACGCCCTGGCGGCGTTTGTGATGGCTAGCCAGTCCATGAAGCAACCCACCGGACAGCGCTTTGTAGACAATGAGGGCGTGCCCTGGGCAGGCCGGGAAAGCTTTGGCGACAACCTGGCGCAACTGTTTGCCCTGCGCCTGAAGACCGAGGGCTACCAGCTGGGTGTGCAGCAGGACTGGCAGTCAGAGGCCAAGCAGCTGCAAACCTGGCAGCAAGGCACTGAGCACCCCAAAGTATCAACAAAATTGCACGGCTTCGGGGGTATGGGGGCGCGCCCCCATGGCAGCGAAGTGGAAGCTGAACCCGCTTTGAGCGCTATCAACGACAGAAAAGCCAATCCCGCAGGGTTGGCCGTTGACGCGTGGCACGATCTAAGCGCAAGAGCCGTCCAGCCCTGCGCGCCCTGAAAAACCTGCCCCCTCAAGGCTCAAAAAAATTTACCCAATTGATGAAGAATCTGCATTAATCTAAGGACACTCAATGACATATACATCGTGGAATGTTATGGAGGCATCGTATTGCAATAGATCCGGCACGAGTTATTGCGGAATCTGAAACCGTTCGCCTTGAGCTTGTCGAAAGGCATCGGCAAGTTCAAGGCGAAAGGGATCATGAATAACTTGTGCCGGTTCATTAATAAATTAGTCATTACCAAGTCCCCGTCAGTTGTTTGCTGCGCATGGCTTTGGTCAGCATTTCTGCTGAATCTGGCCGCTCGGCGCGTTCTGCGAATTGCAAGGCTGTCAGGCCGATCTGGTTTTTAAGTAACGGATCTGCGCCTTCCTCGAGCAACAATTTGACGGACTGCGGATTGCCGTACATGCTGGCCATCATGAGCGGTGTTGAGCCGTTGGGCGACTCGGCGTCAATGTAGGCATGGTTTTCTAACAGCATCTTGATGACATCCACGTGCCCATTGCTGGCGGCGTAATGAAGCGCCGTCCAGCCGGTTTTGTTGACGTCTGCACCCTTTTGCACCATTTTTGTGGCCAGTGCTAGCTGCCCTTGGAGTGCAGCCATCATCAAGGGGCTTTCGCCTGCGGCATTGACGACATTCAAATCGATCTCGGGAGCGTCGAGCAATGCCGCAACAGCTTTGAGTGATGGCTCCCGAATCGCCATGATCAGGCCATATTGGCCCTTTGGGTCAGTGATGTTGGCATCAAAGCCACGGGTTAAAAGCTGCCGAATGGTACCAGCGTCGTCATTTTTAATCGCCGAAAAAAAATCCTCGTACGACCCTGCATGTACGTTAGTAAACCCAATGAAAACAACAAGGTATATTGATTTTAGAAAGTAATACTTTAAGTATTTCATGGCGCCTTATGAAGATTTAACGCCCGGAAACAGCGTTTCGAAGTTGTGACTTGTAGCCTGAGCAATCGTTTCAATTGATTGGCCTTTCAGGTCTGCAAGCAGTTTGGCCACATAGGGTACATAAGACGGATTGTTGGTTTTACCGCGGTGCGGTACTGGTGCCAGGTAGGGGCTGTCGGTTTCAATCAACATGCGGTCCAAAGGCACAAACATGGCAACTTCGCGCAAGTCTGCTGCTGTTTTAAACGTCAAAATCCCTGAAAAAGAAATGTAGTAACCCATGTCGAGTGCGGCTTTTGCTACCGCCTGAGTTTCGGTAAAACAGTGAAAAACGCCGGTTGCATCAGGCAATGCACTGCCGCCCTTACCTTCTTCTTTCAAAATTGCCAGCGTGTCTGCAGACGCACTGCGGGTGTGGATGATGAGCGGTTTATTGACTTGGCGTGCAGTGCGGATATGAACCCGAAAGCGTTCTCTTTGCCATTCCATGTCAGCAACAGTTCGGTCTCCAAGCCGAAAATAGTCCAGACCGGTCTCGCCAATGCCCACCACTTTGGGTAGAGCAGAACGCTGCACCAAGTCGCTCACCGTCGGCTCCAGCACGCCTTCGTTGTCGGGATGAACGCCCACGCTCGACCAAAAATTGTCATACGTGGTGGCCAGCTCGTGGACTTCTTCAAACTCTTCTAGCGTGGTGCAAATGCAAAGCGCGCGGTCAACCTTTGCATCAAGCATGGCCTGGCGAATTTGGGGGAGTTCAGCCTTCAGTTGTGGGAAGCTTAAGTGGCAATGAGAGTCGGTAAACATGCAAATAAACGTTCAAGACCGCTGTTTTGGGCATCAAAAAAGGCTGTAGCCCAACAAATATGTGCGCAACCAGCTATGAGAATAATAGCAAATCAAATGGTTTGTGTTGGCCGCTCAGACGCCAGGTGTGCACCCAAAAGCTCTTCTATCTTGAGTTTGAGCAAGCGCGACTTTTCATCGTTTGGAAACCGCACCCCCACGCCTTGTGTGCGGTTGCCAGCGGCTCTGGGGGGCGTGATCCAAGCCACTTTGCCGGCTATGGGGTAACGCTGGGTGTCGTCGGGCAGTGTCATCAGTACATAAACATCGGCCCCCAGCTGGTATTCACGGGCGGTGGGTATAAACATGCCGCCTTCTCTGAACAGCGGTATGTAGGCGGCGTACAAAGCCGCTTTTTCCTTGATCACCAATTGAACAACGCTGGGGCGCACTGCCGCAGCGGGAGAAGGTGTTGCAGGAAAAGCAGGAGGGTTGGCACTCATGGGCGTAGTTTATCGGTTTGACTTGCAACCCAGGTGTAGTTCAATGGCTTATTTTGAGTTCAAGGCTATTTTGGCGCGGCTGGCCAGTGACTCAAGCATCAAGCCCGGGTTGTAGGGGTGTTCTACCGTGCGGGACGTAGCAGACAGCTCCTTGGCCCAATTGCCCAGGGCGAGCATGCCAGATTTTGCAAAAGATGCTGGCAAGTCAGACGCATCAAAAAAACGCGGTTTTGCACCTGCCTTGACTGCCATCATGTCGTGGCAAAGCTTTTGCAGCGCATCAACCGCTTGCGCTGGTAAAAAATCGCCCAGCGCTGACACGTCGCCATTGGCCAGCGCCTTCGGTAGCGCCTGCCAATTTTGGGCAATGGCTGCAGCCAGCCCGCTGCGAACCCAGGCCAGCGCATCTGCTGGTCGACCGCCTGCGGCTGTTAACAGGGTTCGCAAATCAGTCGTTGTTGGCGGCTTGGCAGGCTTTTTATCGTCGCCCTGCCCTTGCTGGCTGGCCAGCTGCAACCAGCTCAGTGCCTCATCAAATGCCGGCCAAACCATGGTGTGACCGAGGCAGCGGCTGCGAATAGTGGGCAGCAACTGGTGCGCTGCCTCCGTGGCCAAAATAAATTTAACTTCGCCGGGCGGCTCTTCAAGTGTTTTGAGCAGCGTGTTGGCAGTAATGCCATTCATGCGCTCAGCCGGAAAGACCAGCACCACCTTGGTTGTGCCGCGCGAGCGCGTGAACTGGGTAAAAGTGACGACTTCTCGCGCGGCATCCACCTTGATCTCTTTGCTGGGTTTGCGCTTTTTACTGTCCAGGTCGTCCTGGGTTTTTTCGTCAAGCGGCCAGCCAAGCTCCAGGCTGAGCAGCTCTGGCATCAACACGGCCAGGTCGGCATGGGTATGCACATCGACTGCATGGCAACTGCCGCACACGCCGCACGCACCCTGCGGCGTGGCGTTTTCACACAGCCAGGCGCGTGCCAGTGCCAATGCCAGTTCAAACTGCCCTAGCCCAGACGGGCCCGCCAATAACCAGGCGTGGCCGCGCTGGTTAAGCAGGCTTTCCAGCTGGGCTTGCAGCCATGGCGCTGCAAGGCTGGTCATAGCCAGCCTTTGTGGGTGAACACATTCAGTACATCTTGCCAGACGGCCTCGCGGCTTTGGGCCGCATCAACCCGGGCGAACCGGTTGGGTTCAGCCTGCTGCCTGTCGGCATAGCCTTGTGCTACGCGGCTAAAAAAGTCGACGGGTTGGGCCTCAAACTTGTCGGGCACGCGTGCCCCTGCCAGGCGGTTGGCAGCTTCCAGCGGATTCAGGTCAAACCAGATGGTCAAGTCAGGTTGAAGCAATTTGCCATCTTGCGCCGATTGAACCCACTGCTCCAGGGTGCGTAGCGTAGCCAGATCAAACCCGCGTCCACCGCCCTGATAGGCAAAAGTGGCATCGGTGAAACGGTCACACAACACCACGTCGCCACGCGCCAGTGCGGGCAAGATGACGGTTGTGAGGTGGTCGCGCCGGGCGGCAAATATCAGCAGCGATTCGGTCAGTGAGTCCATCGCGTCATTCAGCACCATGGCGCGCAGCTTTTCTGCCAGCGGCGTGCCGCCGGGTTCGCGGGTCAAGGTTACAGCGCGGCCAGCCGCTTTAAAAGCGTGGGCCAGGCCACTGATGTGGGTGGACTTGCCCGCGCCGTCTATGCCTTCAAAGCTGATGAAAAGGCCCTGCGGCCGCAGCGACGGGCCGCCCCTAGCAAGGCCAGCCCCCTCGGGGGGCAGTAATGTACGCGAAGCGACTGGCGTGGGGGTCATTTTTATTGCCCCCGGATGTACTTGTTAACCGCGCGATTGTGCTCGTCCAGCGTAGCGCTGAAGTAACTGGAACCGTCGCCCTTGGCAACAAAGTAAAAAGCGTTGGTCGGCCCCGGTTGCACCGCCGCCAGAAGTGCTGCTTTGCCGGGCATGGCTATGGGTGTGGGCGGCAAGCCGCCACGGGTGTAGGTGTTGTAAGGGGTGTCGGCCAGCAGATCGCGTTTGCGCAGGTTGCCGTCAAACGCATCGCCCAAACCGTAAATCACAGTCGGATCAGTTTGCAGCCGCATGTTGATGCGCAGGCGATTGGTGAATACGCCTGCAATTTGTGCCCGGTCTGCGGGCTTGCCGGTTTCTTTTTCCACAATGCTGGCCAAAATCAGCGCGTCATTCGGCGACTTGAGCGGTGTATCCGCACGGCGTAGCGCCCAGGCTGCGTCCAGCCGCTTGTCCATTGCTTTAGCTGCACGTTTAAGTACCGCCAGGTCGCTTGAGCCTTTGGCGTAGCTGTAGGTGTCTGGGAAAAAGCGCCCCTCGGGGTGAACGCCGGGCTTTCCCAGCTTTTCCATGATCATTTCGGGCCTTAGCCCAATAGTATCGGGCGCTAGAAGCTCTGCTTTTTGTAGCGCTGTACGTACCTGGGCAAAGCTCCAGCCCTCGACCAGGGTGATGCTTTTAAGCGACTGGTCGCCACGCACCACCATGCTGAGCAAGCTGCGCGGTGTAGCACCCGGCGTTATTTCATAGCTGCCTGCCTTGATCTGCCGGGCCTGGCCAGACACGCGAAACCACAGTTGCAGCAGTTGAACATTGACATCTGCGCCACTGGTAACGACCGCCTCAGCAACTTGTGCGGCCCGGGTGCCCGGTTCAATCTCAAGGTCGAGCACCGCGCTGCCAGCAGGCAATTGGAGCGTTATGGGGCTGTGCAACCACCAGGCGCCACCAAGCAACAAGCCACTGAGCACCAAACCGCCCCCTAAAACCATGACTGTCAATAATCTTGTAAGACCACGCATTGCAACCCATATACCTGTTTATTCAACGGAGCATGATAATTCAGCCCATGACTTCTTCATTACCTGACTTTATTGCTGTCCCAATCTCAGGCGTTACGCCGCTTGGCCACCTGGGCGTGATTCGCGCTCTAGGGCCTGATGCCGCCACATTTTTACAAGGTCAACTGACACAAGATGTCGTGAGCATGGGACATGACACGGCACGGCTGGCGGCGTTTTGTAATGCCAAAGGGCGCATGCAAGCCAGTTTTGTGATTTTCAAGCGCAAAAACGATGACGATACGCAAGAGTATTTGATGATTTGCAGCGCAGACATTCTGGCGCAAACATTAAAGCGGCTGAGCATGTTTGTCATGCGTGCCAAAGTCAAGCTGACAGACGCCAGCGCAGATTACAAACTGTACGGCCTGGTGGATGACGCTATTGATTCAGGAGCATACAGCACCAGAATCAATTGGGCCAAGCACGATTTTGAGGGTCAAAATAAGGTGTTTTTGTATCCGGCTGCTGGTAGGGAGCGGGTTTTATGTTGCGTACCGAATGGCTTGCCGCCGCCCGCAGGCGCAGACTTGCCTTTGGCCACCTGGAACTGGCTGGAGGTGCAGTGCGGCATAGCGATGATCAGCCAGCCGATTTTTGAAGCGTTTGTGCCGCAAATGCTGAACTACGAGTCAGTCGGTGGCGTGAACTTTAAAAAGGGCTGCTACCCTGGCCAGGAAGTGGTGGCGCGCAGTCAGTTCAGGGGCACGCTGAAACGCCGGGCTTACGTGGTGCACGGTGCGGGCGAACCCCAGGTTGGGCAGGATGTGTTTCATTCATCTGATGCCGGGCAACCATGCGGCTTGGTAGCCGCTTGTGCGGCCAACCCGAATGGGGGGTTTGATGCCATTGTGTCCATACAAACAGCCGCAGCACTGGGCGGCACGCTGACACTGGGTAGCCCACAGGGCGCAATGCTGAATGTGTTGCCCCTGCCCTACCCTTTGCTTGAAGATATTTAAGCTTAAAGCGGTTCCCCAGCGCGCTTGTGCTGGGGGTACGAAAATTTCGCTTTCTAAAATTTTGCCAAGAACTGCGGCGGAACTTGCTTGCGCAAGGCATCGCGGTCTTTTTCGGGGGTGGCTGCCAGCGCACCTTTGAATGCAGCAACGGCCTTAACCTCGTCTTTTTTGAAATTCACATAAATATTGGCCATCTTTAAATAACCGTCCTGGCGACTTGCGGGCCAGTCTTTGTTGCGAAGCTCCATACTCTTGATAGCCATGTCAAAGTCGCTTTTGCGAACGCCCAGCACGTAAGCTGCAGACAGCAGGTCAAAGTCAACAGTGCCCTCGTTCATGTACTGCTGGGCAAGAATCGCGGCTTCTTTTTCTTTGCCGCTGCGGCTCATCAAAATCACTTTTAAAGACCGGACCGATACCGCTTTGGGCTGGATTTTCTCGCTACGCGCTAAAAGCTCAAGCGCTTTATCGTTGTTGCCTAGTTGTGCGTAACCGCGCGCCGCGTTGCTCATCATGGCGACCACGTAGGGTCTTGAAACAATGACAGACTCCCAAATCCACACCGCGTTCTTCCAGTCGCCCCACCTGGCCAATTCATCAGCAGCCATCGGGGTGATTTTTCGGTAATGCGTATTGATGTCGATACTTTCTTTCGCAAGCGTCAACATTTCTTTTTTCGATTTGTCCCATTTAGGGCTGTTAACGTCGCCAGACTGTGAAATGGTCAATGCGATCTTGACCGCAGACACTATTTTCTTCTCAGTCGTAGCAGCCTGCTGGCTGATGTAAGCCGTCAGTGCAAAACAGACCATGAAAGTCACCGCCATGACTTGAGAGTACGCCGGCTTCCAGCTGATACGGCTGGCACCCAGCGGGCCGCGAATGGACAGCCGTGCATCAGACGCAGCCAGTAGCGCAAGACTCAAGGCAAATAAGCAGCCGGTACTGGCCAGACGCCACGGAAACCCGATGTTGCTGACGATCAGCAGAGCCAAAATACTGGCCAGCGCAGCGGCTCTTATCGGTGCTTCCATCAAACCCTCTGGCGTCGTGTTTCTGTACGTTTTCCACGCAGCCATTAAAAGATAACCAAACAAAGCCAGCAGGAAAAGGAGTCCGGTCAAGCCGTATTCAGCCAGCAATTGCAGGATCTCGTTGTGCACGTAGTAGTCGGTCTCTAACTGCGAGCCTTCTAGCTGGTACAAAGGTTGCAACACTTCCCAGGCGCCAGCCCCCACGCCCATGAGCGGGTTGGCCTTGATCATCTCGCCAGTGGCCTTCCACATGACGAATCGAATGTTCAGCGATGGGTCCGTGGTTTTGATAGACGCCGTGCGCTTGAATGCTCTGTCAAACGCCGTCGTGGTGCTGCCGTAAGCCGCCTGCTCAGCAATGATCTTGGGATTTCCCGAGTTAATCAGTCCCATCGTCATGACGGTAGCCATCAAAACGCCACCGGCCAAAATACGTTTGCCGCCATCCCATTTAACAAAGCTGAATTGCTTGCGGTAAATAAATGCAATCAATGGCAGGATCGCCAGCAGCAGCCACAAAGCAATTAACGCACCGCGGGTACCGGTCATCATCAGCGCAACAATATTAAAGCCCAGCGTAAATGCCACCAGCGCGATGCGGGAGCTTGTTTTAGCTTGCGCCAGTAAATAAGCAGAGAACGGAAAAGTACACACCACAAATTCGGCAAAGAAATTGCGGTTGACAAAGGTAGATGCGGGGTTTGGGCCCTGTGGGATATGAGAGAAGTCAAAATAAAACTGCAGGACAGTCCAAATAGAACAGACGAATGCGCCCCAATGAATGCCCTCCATCAGGTACGGCGTGCGTTGTCTCGACAGGGTGTTGAAGCCCAGCCACAAAATAAGGCTGAAAATAAACCAGCGGATCGCTTCGACACTGCCCAAAAAGGTGTGCGACCAAGCCATGCTGCCGAGCGCATACACCATCAGCGCCAGCGGCAGCCACATGAGGCCGTGCCAGCGCAGACCATCGCGCCGATTGCGCTGTTGCCAGAAAAATATCAGTCCCGCACCAACAGCGGCAAATGACGCCACCATGGATTTCAGGGTGTCCTGCAGCATGTATTCACTGGGTACCCCAATGGCAGGGGTTAGAAACATCATCAGCGCCAGGATGACGACCGTCCAGTCGCTACGCTCAATTTCTGGCGGTAGTGCTGTTACTGAGGCAGAAGTCCGGCCCACCAAGCGGTCAGCAGGTTCTGCGGGCTTGCGACTACTTGGCGAATCTATGCTGACGTCGTTGGTGTTTCTGGGTGTCGTGTTACCCCTGCGGACATCGGGCGAACTGGGCTTGTTGGCGGAAACGCGTTTTTTTTTGACCATGAATCTATGCGTGTGTTTGTGTGCTGCCCTATTGTGCTGCTTGGCACTGGAGGCGAGGCTGGAAAGGTCAGAGCGTCTTGAACATTTCAATATGAGGAATTTCAACTTCGTGAAAAACTTCACCTCGCACCGCAAAGCCGGCGCGGGCATAAAAATCTTGGGCGCTGGTTTGGGCGTGAAGCATGACCTCCGCGTAACCCTGGCGTGTCGCCACATCGGTCAAAACGGCCAACAACTCGCGCCCAATGTTTGAGCCGCGCAACACCCGTTTAACGGCCATGCGGCCAACTCTGGCGGCATCCGGGCTGACCTGCAGCAACCGGGCGGTGCCAATCGCTTGCCCCAAGCCGTTGTAAGCCACAGCATGCAACGCGGTGATGTTTGCCTCATCGCATTCCATTTCCAGCGGGATTTTTTGCTCGTGTACAAACACCTCGGTGCGGACCTGGGCAGCGTGCGTGCCCAGTTCTGCCCAGCTGCCGGTTTTGACGACACATACCGCGGCACCATTTTCATAACCCAGCAACACATGACGAAGTGCGTCTGGCACAGGTTTGGCGGTTTGGCTTGACGGGTCGGCGAATACATAAATGAGCTCGCTGGTGATCAGGAGTTCGTTGCCCCGAAAGATTGCGCCACTAAAAACCATCGACGAGTTACCTATGTGTGCGCAACGCAGCATCACGTCCAGCCGGTCATCAAAACGCGCTGAAGCATGAAACTCAATGCTTGCTTTTTTGACGTATAAATCACCGCCAAGCATGTGCATCGCCTCTTCATAAGGCAGGCAAAGCGCCCGCCAATAGTCAGCAATGGCGGTGTCAAAGTACATCAGATAGTGGGCATTGAAGACGACTTTTTGCATGTCAACTTCAGCCCAGCGCACGCGCAGCGGGTGAATAAATCTGAAGTCTTGTCGTTTCATCATGCGCACTTTATAAATTTGGCAGTTTTGCCGTGGCAAGATAGTACAGCGCACTCCATTTACCGAGGAATCATCACCATGGCTTTTATCAACTACATCACGCAAGTTCAATTTGACTTTGGCGCGATCAAACTCCTTAAACAGGAATGCGAACGGGTTGGCATCACGCGGCCATTGATCGTGACTGACGCAGGTGTTAAAGCCGCTGGCATTTTGCAAAAAGCGCTGGATCAACTAAACGGCATGAAGATTGCCGTGTTTGACCAGACACCTTCGAACCCTACCGAAGCAGCTGTACGCGCGGCCGCAGCGCTTTACAAAGCCAGTCACTGCGATGGACTGATTGCAGTAGGCGGCGGTTCATCCATCGATTGCGCCAAAGGTGTGGCCATTGCGGCCACCCACGATGAGCCTTTGACACACTATGCAACCATTGAAGGCGGTTCGTTAAAAATCACCGAGCGTGCTGCCCCGCTAATTGCCGTGCCCACCACCAGCGGCACCGGTAGCGAGGTAGCGCGTGGTGCCATCATCATCGTTGGTGACCAGCGCAAGCTGGGTTTTCATTCTTGGCACATCGTGCCCAAAGCCGCTATTTGTGACCCTGAACTGACGCTAGGCTTGCCTGCGCATCTCACGGCAGCCACCGGAATGGACGCCATTGCGCACTGTATGGAAACTTTCATGTCAGCAGCTTTCAACCCGCCCGCAGACGGGATTGCGCTGGACGGCCTTGAGCGCGGCTGGGCGCACATTGAGCGCGCAACCCGGGATGGCAGCGATCGCGAGGCCCGGTTTCATTTGATGAGTGCGTCCATGCAAGGTGCCATGGCGTTTCAAAAAGGCCTGGGCTGCGTGCATTCGCTCAGCCACAGCTTGGGCGGTGTAGACCCGCGACTGCACCACGGCACGCTGAACGCCATGTTTTTACCTGCTGTGGTCCAGTTCAATGCCAGTGCTGAATCAATGCAAAAAGACCGGCGCCTGGGGCGAATGGCCAGAGCCATGGGTTTGTCGTCGGGCAGCGACGTGGCTGACGCGCTGAGGGAGATGAATGCGCGGCTAAAGTTGCCAACCGGATTGGCGGCCATGGGCGTTCAAAGCGCGTCGTTCGACAAAATCATTCAGGGTGCTGAGCTGGACCACTGTCACAAAACCAATCCGCGATTAGCCAGCTCTGCCGATTATTCAGAATTGCTGGGACAATCGATGTAGCAAAACACATGGCTGCATGGTGTTAACCGGTCAATTTTTCTTTTAGGATTTTCATGGCGTCCATCAACTTTATAGGCGGCGAAAAAGGCGGGGTCGGCAAGTCTGTCACCGCACGCGCTTTGGCTCAGTACTTTATCGACAAGGGCGTTGCGTTTACCGGTTTTGACACCGACCGCTCACACCACTCTTTTAACCGTTTTTATGCGGACTATGCGTCCCCTGTGGTGGTAGACAGCTACGAAGGCATGGACCTGATAGCGGCAGCTTTTGAAGACAATCCGCAGCAAAGCGTGATTGTTGACCTGGCGGCGCAAACCTCTGCGCCGCTGGCTAAATGGATTGCAGACGCCAGCTTGATGGAGCTGTTTGCAGACATGGGCGTTGCCGTCAATCTGTGGCATGTGATGGACGATGGCCGCGATGCGGTGGATTTGCTTGGGCGGCTGGTGGACACCTATGGGCAAGGTCCCAACTATGTGGTGGTGCAAAACCACGGCCGCGGGTCTGATTTTGTGTTGCTGCGTGACTCGTATGCCCTGCAAAAGGCCCAGGCGCATGGCGCGCATGTCATAGAGCTGCCGCGCCTGCATGATGCATGCATGCGCAAGATTGATCAAAACAACACCAGCTTCTGGAAAGCCATCAACGACAAAGACAGCAGCGATGCGTTAGGAATGCTGGAGCGCCAGCGGGTCAAAACCTGGTTGAAAAACTGCTACGCGGTGTTCGACAAGTTGCCTGTTTAAAGCGTGTCAAACGATTTAGGCCCGCAGCGCGTCCTTTAATTGTTGCCCCAGCTCGGGCTTGCCCTCAAACGGGTCGGTCGGGTTGCGGGTTTGCACAATGTCTTCCAGTCGGGTTTGCACCGACTTGATAGCCTTGGGGTGGCTGTAAATATAAAACTGGTTGCGCGCTACCGCATCAAACACCAGCTGCGCCACATCAGCCGCACTGACTTTGCCTGAACTCACGGCCTTTTCGCTCATGGCCTGGCCGATGAGCTGACTTTGCGTGGGCTTGCTGCCTCGCATCTCTGATGGCCGGTTGCGGTGGCTCTGGCTGATGCCTGTTGCCACAAAAAATGGGCAAAGAACAGACGCGCCAATCTGGTCGGTAACCAGCGACAAGTCCTGGTAAAGCGTTTCTGACAGTGACACCACAGCATGCTTGCTGACGTTGTACACACCCATGTTGGGTGCGTTCAGCAAACCCGCCATGCTGGCGGTGTTAACAATGTGGCCTTGCCAGGCGGCATCTTTTTTCGCCGCGTTCAACATCATGGGCGTGAAGACGCGCACGCCGTGCGCCACACCCATCACGTTAACGCCCAGTACCCATTCCCAGTCCTTGACCGAGTTTTCCCAAATCAGGCCGCCCGAACCCACGCCCGCGTTATTAAAGACCAGGTGCGGTGCCCCAAAGCGTGCCAGTACGGCCGCGCCCATGGCTTCCATCTGACTGGCATTTGACACGTCGAGCCTGAAAGGCAGGACATGCGCGCCAGCCACCTGCATTTCAGCGGTGGCAGCGTCTAGTGCATCTTGCTGCACATCGACCAGCACCAGGTTCATGCCAAGCTGGGCACCAATGCGCGCACATTCCAGGCCAAAGCCTGAGCCTGCGCCTGTCAGTACCGCAGTTTTGCCTTTGAAATCGGTGATCATCTAAAACGCCTCCTTAAGTAAATTCAAACAGCACGCAGCATTTCAATGTGGGCAATACCGTCTTCCATGTACGGCACGCCTGCGTCAACAAACCCATGCTGCAGGTAAAACTTTTCAAGCCGCGCTTGGGCGCCAATGCGTATGGCTTGCTGCCCCCAATGCTCAAAAAGTTGACGAACCGCCTCACGCATCAGGGCATGACCAGCGCCTGTACGCCGCAAAGTGCTGCGGGTGATCACACGGCCAATGCTGGCCTCGGCAAATTTCTCACCGGCAGCAAAACATCTGGCGTAGGCCGACAACTGCCCATTGACCGTTCCAAGAAGGTGCATGGCTGCGCCATCAGCGCCGTCCATATCCTGAAAAACACACGCCTGCTCCACCACAAAAACCTCACTGCGCAGCTGTAGCACGTTGTACAAATCCTGCTTACTAAGGTCAGCAAACGACAAAAACTGCCACACTATTTTCCCGGCGTTGTCATTCATGCAGATGCAACCGCCTTCAAACAGTAACTAATTCGGGGGAAATGCACGTGCACGGTGCCCGCGCGCTCGTCTGTGCGCTGCAGCGTGTAGTGCATGCGGGTCGCAGCAACCAATTCGCCTTGAGTCGGCTCAAGGCCAAAGTTTTCACTTCGTATCGTGACCTGGCTACCCAACGCGATGCCGTGCTCGTCTTGAAAAACATCGCTTTTCAAAGGCGCAGGAGTGCTGGCTGAAGCCAAAGCAATCGCATCGATCGCACTGTATTTTTCAAAAGCGCCATGACCGATGTCGGCCATGCGTTCCATCCACGCCAGCACGGCGGGCGTGGCATTCAAAATTTCAGCCATGGCTGGTGTACGGGTGCGAGTAAACCACAGCGGGTGGTAAGCGGCAAAGTCGGCAATGCTGGGCAACGCACCCAACAAAAAAGGCCAGTCGTCCAGCATGTCTGACATGCGCCGCAGGTACGACTTGTAGGCCGCAGTGGCATCAGCGGCAGGCATGCGCGGCATACCGCTGCGCATGGCCTGACGGTCGTCAGCAAAGGCCTTGGCTGCTTCAGGTGGCGCGTTGGCAAACACCTGCGCCATGCCGGGCGGCTGAAAGTTATAGGCCATCGCCGTCCAGAACAGCGTGGTGTCGGCCCACTGGGCCAGCGTGCGGCCCATGCCTTTGCTGGGCTCCGGGTACAGGCTGGGTTCAGGCTGCAAATGCTCCAGCACATCAGCAATCAGCGCTGTGTCGCAATAAATGTCGGCGCCTATTTGCAGCACAGGCGTCTTGCGGTAGCCACCCGTCAGTGCCACCACATCAGGCTTAGGCATGGTCATCGGGATCATGACCGACTTCCAGGCGAGTTTTTTGTAGCCCAGAATCAACCGGACTTTTTCAGCAAACGGCGAGGTTGGGTAATGGTGGAGGATCAGGTCGGCCATAGTACTTGCCCTTAAAAATCAAATCAGTTTGACGATCTGTTTGCCAAAGTTTTTGCCTTTGAGCAGCCCCAAAAATGCTTCGGGTGCAGCTTCAATGCCCAGTGCGACCGATTCACGCGGCTTGAGCTTGGCTGTTGCCACCAGCAAGCCTAACTCCTTCAGCGCCTCAGGCCAGACGTCCATATGCTCACTGACGATAAAGCCTTGAATCTTGAGGCGGCTCATCAAAATCAGCGCCGGGTAAGTTAATGGCAGGGGCTTGCCGTCGTAGCCCGCAATCATCCCGCACATGGCAATACGGCCAAAGGCGTTCATCAGCGGTAACACGGCATCCAGCACCAGGCCGCCCACGTTTTCAAAATAGCCGTCGATGCCATTTGGACATTCGGCTTTGAGCGCTCTTGACAGCGAGAGAGCGCTCTCGTGCAGTTTGTAGTCAATGCAGGCGTCAAAGCCCAATTCGTCGACTGCATATTTGCATTTGTCTGGCCCACCCGCAATACCCACCACCTGGCAGCCACGCGCCTTGGCCAGCGCTGCAAATGCACTGCCCACAGCACCAGTCGCAGCGCTAACGACAACGGTTTGACCTTCTTTAGGCTCAATGATTTTGACCAGGCCGTAGTAAGCCGTGACGCCGGGCATGCCCACTGCGCCCAGGTAATGCGACAGCGGCACGTGGGTAGTGTCAACCTTGCGCAGCGCGCCAACCTGGTTTGCACCTACCACGCTGTACTGCTGCCAGCCGCCCATGCCAACCACCTTGTCGCCCACATTGAATTTGGCGCTGCGGCTCTCCACCACCTCGCCCACTGTGCCGCCGCCCATTACCTGGCCAAGTGCTTGCGGCACAGCGTAGCTCTTGCTGTCGTTCATGCGGCCGCGCATGTACGGGTCCAGGCTTAAAAAGTGATGACGCACCAACACTTGGCCATCTGCCAATGCGGGTGTGTCAGCAGTGGTCAGTTTGAAGTTACTAGCTACCGCTTCGCCCGTAGGGCGGTTGTCGAGAAGGATTTGCTGGTTGCTTGGCATGAGGTACTCCGTTCTTAAGGTAATAGGTAGACAGTTGAATACACTATTATTTTGATAGCTGCTTGCGCAGGTATTTATTGGGCTGTAGCACGATTTAATACCCAAAATGAGGTCAAAAATGGTAAGAGTAACCCCTAATCTGTCGAAATGACACCTTCAACCGGTTGGTTCAGAGAATGGACACTTTTGGGCCCCGTCACCAAACGTTTGACGTATTTGAAGGTGCCAGTCGCGTGCGCACAGGCCCTGCCTTGCGCATCAAACAACGTCGCTTCGGTGAAGGCCAATGTCACGGTGCGGTGAATCAATCGGCCCTTGGCCGTCAAGCGGCTGCCGTCGCCCGGTGCCGGTTGCATAAAGCTGGTTTTCATCTCAATCGTCACCACGCCCATGTCGGGTTGAACGCTGCGCGCTGCGGTCGCCAGCGTGACGTCCAGCAGCGTCATGATGGCGCCGCCGTGGGTAACGGCAAAGGAATTGAGGTGCTCGGGTTTCGGCGCGTAGCCAATTGTTGACTCGCCGTTCTCAAACTTTTCGAGCTCAAAACCCAAATGAGTGACAAACGGGATTTCAACCCCAAACCCGATGGACACGTTAACCACCGGTCACGATACTGACGCCACCATCAACCGCCAGATACTGCCCTGTGATGTGCTTGCCTGCATCAGACGCGTACAACACACACAGGCCTTTCAAGTCTTCATCGTCACCCAAGCGTTTTAGCGGCGCGTGTTCAGCCAGCTTTTCTTCGCCCAAGGCTTTCAGAGTGCCCATCGTCATCTTGCTCGGGAAAAAACCTGGGCAAATCGCATTGACAGTGATGCCATGAACGCCCCACTCCGCAGCCAGTGCGCGGGTAAAGTTGATGGCTGCGCCTTTGGAGGTGTTGTAGGCGATGGTTTGCATGCCGCTTGGGTTACCGCCCAACCCGGCAATGGACGCAATGTTGATGATGCGGCCATGTTTGCGCGCAATCATTGATTGTTTGGCAATCTGCTGCGACAAAATAAAGTAGCCGCGAATGTTCAGGTTCATGACCTTGTCCCAGGCTTCTACCGGGTAGTCTTCCGCCGGGGCGCCCCAGGCGGCGCCTGCGTTATTGACCAGAATATCAACATGGCCCATGCGCTTGATGGCTTCAATAGCCAGCATGCGGATGTCCGCTTCTTTGGCGCAGTCGGCGGCTATCCAGTCGGCGTTAATTCCAGCGGCTTTCAGCTCGGCTGCAGCTTCTGTCAAGTCTTCAGCTTTGCGTGAACTGAGCATGATTTTTGCGCCCGCCTCACCAATCGCATGCGCCATTTGCAGCCCCAAGCCGCGTGATCCGCCCGTCACCAGTGCGGTTTTGCCGGTCAAATCGAACAGTTTCTGGATGCTTCTGGGGGTCATGTGCGTCTTTCAGGTTTGTTATTTGGGGTGAGCCACGATCGTCGAGCGCACATAAATCAACGCTGCGCCAACCAGCGTCATCACGGCGCCGGCTGCGATCATCGTCCAGCCGAGGGGGTCGTCAGTTTTGCCGACAAAAATCCCGATGATGACGGTGAGCAAGCCACCAAAAATCAGCGACCAGATGATTTTGTGCAACCTGGCCATTTTGGGGTCTTGGACGTGATTGGCACCGGGTTTGTAAAAGCCCATTAAAAAGCCTCCTCAGGCAGGTTGGCGCACAGCATGTTGCGGCTTTCCACCACAGACAGCCAGGCAGTTATTTTCGGTAATTCGTAGATATAAAAATAGGCTGTAGCGCCTTGAATACCTGCGCCAGAAGCTACTGAATGCATAGCATATTGATCTAGCGATGTGCAGGCAACGTCCAGCCATATCCAGGCCAGTACGGTATGCCCAAAAGCTTGCATGTACGGCACCGCATTGGCCAGTGCGTCTTGCGGGTTGCCAGTAGCCCAGGCCGCGCGAGTCGCGGAACTGACCTGCCCCAGCGCCTTTTCAAGTGCGTCGGCATGGCCCTTAAGCGCTGGTTTTTGACTGGCTTTTTCAATCGTGGCCTGAATGCGAGCCGACAGCAAGGCTAACCCTCTGCCCTCTTCCATTAATACCTTGCGGCCCAGCAAATCTGCAGCCTGTATGCCGTGCGTACCTTCGTGGATCATGTTCAGCCGGTTATCGCGCCAGTACTGTTCAACCGGAAAATCGCGCGTGTAGCCATAACCACCCAGCACCTGAATCGCCAGCGAATTCGCCTCCAGGCACCACTCGCTGGGCCAGCTTTTGGCAATTGGCGTCAGCACCTCCAGCAGCATGCGGGCCTCATCTGCGGCCTGCGCCTCAGCAGTGTGTTGCTCATCAACCAGCCGGGCGCAGTACAGCTCCAGCGCCAATGCACCCTCACAATACGACTTTTGCGCCAGCAGCATGCGGCGCACGTCGGCGTGCTCAATGATGCGGACTTGCGGCGCTGATACGTCTTTGCCTGCGCCGATTTCACCGACGGGCCGCCCCAAGGTGGAATGCGCCCCCTCGGGGCGCAGCGACGACGCGGCAGCGCAAAGCGTGGGGGCTTTGATCAACCTGCCTTGTGGCCGATTTTTGGCGTAATCGAGGCTGGCGTGGTAGCCCGCCATACCCAGCATGGTGGCCGCCATGCCCACCCCGATGCGCGCCTCGTTCATCATGTGAAACATGCAGCGCAGACCTTCATGCGGCTTGCCAACCAGGTAGCCCACGGCTCCTGGTTCACCATCAACCGGGTACTTGCCTTCACCAAAATTTAGCAGCGTGTTGGTGGTACCGCGCCAGCCGAGTTTGTGGTTTAACCCAGCGAGCGCCACATCATTACGTACACCCGTCAGCTCACCATGCGCATCCACCAGCTTTTTCGGCACGATAAAGAGCGATATTCCCCGTGTGCCAGCAATCAATTTGCCATCAGGCCCCGGGATTTTTGCCAGCACCAGGTGAATGATGTTCTCCGTCAGCTCATGCTCGCCTGCTGAAATCCACATTTTGTTGCCCTTGAGGCGGTAGCGCGCACCCAGCGGCTCAGCTTCAAAGTCAGCACCGTCAGGTACGGCCCGTGTGGTCACGTCACTTAACGACGAGCCCGCTTGCGGTTCACTCAAACACATCGTGCCTGAAAAGCGGCCAGAAAATTCATTTTTAGCAAATACCTCTTTTTGCAGCGCATTGCCATGCACCATCAGTAAATTGGCGTTACCCGTGGTGAGCATGCCCGAGCCAATACTGACTGATGCCATCGCAAAAAAGGCATTGGCAGCGGCCTCAACCGTGTACGGCAATTGCATGCCGCCCATGTCGTAGTCTTGCGCAGCACTCAACATGCCAGATTCCGCATAGGCCTTTTGCGCATCATGCGTGGCCTGCGGCAAGACGACTTTTTCACCATCAAAGTGCGGTTCCTGGGTGTCAACCAAGCGGTTAAATGGCGCGTACTTTTCACGCGCAATACGCTCGCAGGTGTCAAACACCGCATCAAACGTTTCGCGGGAGTGGTCGGCGAAGCGCGGGCGCTGGTTTAACGACTCGGCTTGCAGCCAGTCGTACAGGAGAAAGTCAATTGTGGTGCGTAATGTCATCTTGTGTTGGCGGCTTGCTGGCTTTTGAAGACAACAACATGGCGACCTTATTACCGCCTTGTTTTGCCAGATGCGGATTTGCTTTCCACATTTCCAGCATAAATTCTCTGGTGTCGTCGCATCGGTTTAAAACGGCAAGCATCACATGTTGTGGAATGGACTTCGGCAAATCAAAAGGTAAACGTAAATCAGACATTGGGATCTTCTCCACGCTTTATTTTTTCTAAGGCCTCGATATCCAGGCGATCTTTTGGTCGATTTGCAATGCGCTTCATTTCAAGCAAATGATCGATGGATGCGACTTTAACTTGTCCTCCAAATAATTCGCCATTGACTGCATCTGCCGCAAGCCGTTCGTAACTGACATCTGGCCTGATTAAAACATCGATGACACTTCCTGCAATACCCGGTTCGCGTAACGCAAATGCAAGCATTCCTTTTTCGCGATGCCATTGGTCTATGAGTTCAGCGTTCTTAAGTGAGTCAATAGAAACGGGAATGACTGGCGCAAGACCAAAGTCTTTTGCGGCACGGATAAACCGGGTGAGATTGTCATTGTTCATGGCAACTACAAGTCAATGTCGTAAGTCATTCGCATGTACCCGTGTAATTGAACGGCCATCCCGCCCACAAGGACAAAATCAACTGACTGCTGAACCAATTTACTCAATAACTCGACGGTCTTCAAGGGTTTGCTCGCTTCAGTTACAACACTTCAAATATCCCCGCCGCACCCATGCCGCCACCAATGCACATCGTCACGCAAACCCGCTTGGCACCACGGCGTTTGCCTTCGATGAGCGCGTGGCCTGTCAGGCGCTGGCCAGTCACGCCGTAAGGGTGACCGACTGCAATCGCGCCGCCATTGACGTTCAGCTTGTCCATCGGAATACCCAGCTTGTCGGCGCAATACAGCACCTGCACAGCAAAGGCTTCATTCAGTTCCCACAAGTCAATATCGTCAACCTTCAAGCCGAGCTTGGCCAGCACTTTAGGAATGGCGAATACCGGTCCGATGCCCATTTCGTCGGGCTCGCACCCTGCGACGGCAAAGCCTAGAAAGCGGCCCAACGGCTTCAACCCTTTGCGCTCGGCAACCATCTCGCTCATGATGACTACCGCACCACCGCCGTCTGAAAACTGGCTGGCATTGCCCGCTGCAATCACGCCGCCGGGGATGGCGGGCTTGATGCCGCTGATGCCTTCTTTAGTGGTGCCTGCGCGAATGCCTTCGTCGTTGCTCACGGTGACTTGCTTGGTCGTCAACCCCATGACCGGGTCGGCCACGCCCATCGTCACGGTAATCGGTGCAATCTCAGCCGTGTACAAACCTGCCGCCAAGGCCGCAGTGGCTTTTTGCTGGCTGATGGCGCCGTACTCGTCCATGCGGTCACGGGCGATGTTGTAACGCTTGGCAACCTGCTCGGCGGTCTGCAGCATGTTCCAGTAAATCTCGGGCTTGTTTTTGGCCAGCCATGAGTCGGCCAGCATATGGGTGTTCATTTCCTGCTGCACGCAGGAAATACTTTCAACACCACCCGCCACATAAATGTCGGCCTCGCCAGCAATCACACGCTGCGCGGCCAGTGCGATGGTTTGCAAGCCTGACGAGCAAAAGCGGTTCACTGTCATGCCAGACACATTGACCGGGCAACCCGCGCGCAATGCCACCTGGCGGGCAATGTTGGCGCCGGTCGCGCCTTCAGGGTTAGCACAGCCCATGATGACGTCGTCAACCTCACCAGCTTCAATGCCAGCGCGTTTAATGGCGTGTTCAACCGCATGGCCACCCAGCGTGGCACCGTGCGTCATGTTGAAGGAGCCTTTCCAGCTTTTAGCCAAGGGGGTACGGGCGGTGGAAACGATTACGGCTGAAGTCATGATGAATTCCTAAAAATTTATGGGTGCTTTATGGGTACTTAGTTGAAGGTTTTGCCTTCAGCCACCAAGCGAGCCAGCAGCGGCGCAGGCTTCCAGAATGCAGCGTCGTCGTGCGGATTTTGCGCAAAGCGATTCATGGCTTGCACCACGTTGAACAATCCCACCTCGTCAGCGTAGTTCATGGGGCCACCACGGTATATCGGGAAGCCATAACCCATCAGATACACCATGTCGATGTCGCTGG
Organism: Polaromonas sp.; assembly: GCA_043756405.1. Taxonomy (GTDB): domain Bacteria; phylum Pseudomonadota; class Gammaproteobacteria; order Burkholderiales; family Burkholderiaceae_C; genus Polaromonas. Next base: position 2,357 of record JAYURC010000128.1, on the reverse strand, counting down.
CTTTGGAGGCAATGCCTTCTTCAAGAATATGCGCCGCTTCATTGACCAGCGAATACACCAGTCGCTGAACGATTTCTTCGTCAGAAATTTTGCGCGGCGTGATGCCGAGTGATTGGCGGTGCGCTTCAACCATGCTCACGACTTCAGCGTTCGGAATCGCGTCACGCTTTCCGGGAATGTAGTCATACCAGCCCGCACCGGTTTTTTGGCCAAAGCGGCCTTTTTCGCACAGCAGGTCAGCGGTTTTGCTGTACTTCATGTATGGCTTTTCAACATACCGGCGCTTGCGGATGGCAAAGCCAATGTCGTTGCCAGCCAGGTCGCCCATGCGGAACGGGCCCATGGCAAAACCGAACTTTTCAATCGCCTTGTCGACCTGCGCAGGCGTGCAACCTTCGTCCAGCAAAAAGCCACCTTGGCGTCCGTATTGCTCGATCATGCGGTTGCCGATAAAACCGTCGCACACACCAGACACAACCGATGTTTTGCGGATCTTTTTACCCAAGGCCATCACCGTGGCCAACACGTCTTTGCCAGTTTTTTCACCGCGCACGACTTCCAGCAGCTTCATGATGTTGGCTGGGCTGAAGAAGTGCGTGCCAATCACGTCTTGCGGACGTGTGGTGAACGCCGCAATCTGGTTCATGTCCAGCGTTGAGGTGTTGGACGCCAGAATCGCGCCCGGCTTCATCACGCGGTCTAGTTCTTTAAAAACCTTTTCCTTGACGCCCATTTCTTCAAACACGGCCTCAATCACCATGTCGGCGTCTTTCAGGTCGTCATAGCTCAGCGTGGTGGTCAACATGCTCATGCGCTGCTCATACTTGTCTTGTTTGAGCTTGCCTTTTTTGACTTGGGCTTCGTAGTTTTTCCGAATCGTGGCAACGCCGCGGTCTAGTGCGTCCTGCTTCATTTCCAGCATCTTGACGGGGATACCCGCATTCAAAAAGTTCATGGCGATGCCGCCACCCATCGTGCCCGCACCGATGACTGCTATTGATTTGATATCACGCTTGGGCGTGTCTGCTGGCACATCCGGGATTTTTGACGCTGCGCGTTCGGCCATAAAAATATGGCGAAGCGCCCTGCCTTCCGGGCTCCACATCAGATTGATGAATATTTCACGCTCAAACGCCAGGCCGTCGTCAAACTTGCGTTTGGTCGCGGCTTCAACGGCTGCCACGCACTTGAGCGGCGCCGGATAGCCTTTGGACATGCCGCCCACCATGTTGCGGGCAAACTGAAAATACGCGTCGCTGTTGGCTACTTTGCACGGCAAGTTGCGTACCAAAGGCATTGGGCGCGTATCAGCAATTACCTGGGCAAAAGCCAATGCTTCAGCAGGCAAAGATTCAGCGGATGCGGCCATCTTGTCAAAAAGTTTTTGCCCCGGGATTTGCGCAAGCAGCTCACTTTTAACGGGCTCACCGCTCACAATCATGTTCAGTGCTGGTTCTACTCCCAGCGCACGCGGCAGCCGCTGCGTACCGCCCGCGCCCGGAATCAAGCCCAGCTTGACTTCTGGCAGTGCAACAGCGCACCCAGGTGCTGCTATTCGGTAATGGCAACCCAACGCCAGCTCCAGCCCGCCGCCCATACAAACAGAATGAACGGCTGCTACCACCGGTTTGGCAGAGTTTTCAATTGCCAAAATCACGCTCAACAAATTTGGCTCAGCCAGTGCTTTGGGGCTGCCAAATTCCTTGATGTCTGCACCGCCAGAAAATGCGGTGCCTGCACCCGTGATGACGATGGACTTAACCGCTACATCCGCATTCGCTTTCTGCAGGTTGTCGGTGACAGACAAACGGGTGGCCTGGCCTAAACCGTTGACGGGCGGGTTGCTTAATGTGATGACAGCGACTGTGCCGTGAACTTCGTAGAGAGTTGTCATGGTTATCTTTCCTTGTTTTGAGCTGCGAATAGAAGGATGACTGCAAAAAATTGCACCCAATAAAAATAGTACGACCGTTCTTTTTGCATTGTAGGGGCGCTATGTATCGCTACAAGTTCAGCATCAACCCATCTTGTCCCAACCGGGACAAGATCTGAGGACTTTTATACCTCAAGCCATTCTTTGCGAATGTAGGAGTCGGCGCGCAAACTGTCTGGCGTGCCCTGAAACACGATACTGCCGTGGCCCATGACCAGTGCGCGGTCAGAAATGGCCATCGCGATAGTCAGTTTCTGTTCAATGAGCAACACAGAAATGCCTTTGGCCTTGAGGGTTTGCAGATACTGGCCGACCAGCTCAACGATCTTGGGAGCCAGACCTTCAGTGGGTTCGTCGATGATGATCAAATCCGGGTCGCCCATGAGCGTACGGCAAAGCGTCAGCATTTGCTGTTCGCCGCCAG
>JAYURC010000127.1:0-6435 GCA_043756405.1 Polaromonas sp. | reverse complement strand
CGCTGATGCCTCAATTTCCGTTCGGGTTGAGCTTGTCGAAACCCTTCGACAAGCTCAGGGCGAACGGTTCATAGTTCACAAGGCCGGATCAATAGCTGCGACGCGGTCATGCACCATCAACACCTGGCGCTCGCCAACATGGCTTAACTGGACATCGCCCTTGTTGGAAACTTCAATCTCCAGGCCTGCGTAACCGCAATGCGCGCCATAAAATCTTTTTCAGCTCCTAGCTGCAGAGCAGTGCGTGGGTTAAACCCGAAAGGAAATGCGACTGGAACCTTATGGCGGCCAGGTCGCGGGCCATGTTTCCAGTGACACAAATAAATCCTAAGCTTGCTTATTAACTGATCCAGCTAGGACTTTACCGAATCCCGCATTGTGGTTGTTCGCCCGGCCTTCCAGGCACCATAAATGACCAGCAAACCCGGGATCAAAATCATTGCCCAAATGATCTTTTCGAGGTTGGCTTTAACAACTGGGATGTTGCCAAACAAATACCCGGCGGTGATGATGCCGCCCACCCACAGCGCGCCGCCCACCACGTTGTAAAACGTGAACTTGCTGCGGTTCATTTCAGACACGCCCGCCACAAACGGCGCAAAGGTACGCAAAAACGGGGCAAAGCGCGCCAGGATGATGGTGATGCCGCCGTAGCGCTCATAAAAAGCGTGGGACTTGTCAAATGCACGTTTGTTAAAAAACCGCGAGTTGGGCCAGCCAAACACTTTGGGCCCAAAGTAGCGGCCGATGCTGTAGTTGCACTGGTCACCTAGCACTGCTGCAACAAACAGCAGGCCAACCGCCAGCGGATAGCTCATCAAACTCACGCCGCACATCGTGCCCACCACGAACAGCAGCGAATCACCCGGTAAAAACGGCATGACAACGACGCCGGTTTCAACAAAAATAATCAAAAACAACAGCGCGTACACCCAGGCGCCGTAGGTAGCTACAAACGCTATGAGGTGTTTGTCGATATTGACAATAAAGTCAACTAAAAAGGTGATGATTTCCATGGCAGCATTTTGGCAGGTGTTTAGGGCAGTCCCAACGCGTGCCGCGCCTTAAAATCAGATGCAATGACATTGCCGCGCCGCCCCATTCGTGAACTGCCCGATGAGCTGATCAGCCAGATTGCAGCAGGTGAGGTGGTGGAACGCCCGGCGTCAGTCGTGCGCGAACTGGTTGACAACGCGCTGGACGCAGGCGCTACCCTCGTCTCGGTCAGGCTGCTGGCAGGCGGTGTGCGGCTCATATCGGTCGAAGACGACGGTACCGGCATACCGCAGCATGAATTGCCGATTGCCCTGAAGCGCCACGCGACCAGCAAAATTGGCTCGCTACAAGATTTGGAATCTGTGGGAACGATGGGGTTCAGGGGCGAGGCGCTGGCGGCTGTCAATTCAATTGCAGACATGAGCATCACGTCCAAAGTGTTGGGTGCTGAGCACGCCTGGCAGCTCGATGGCCGCACCGGCGAATTGAGCCCCGCTGCCCGCAGTCGCGGCACAACTGTGGAGGTGCGTGAACTGTTTTACGCCACACCCGCACGGCGTAAATTTTTAAAGACAGACAGCACTGAGCTGGGGCATTGTGTGGAGGCGGTGCGCCGCCACGCGATGGTGAGGCCGGATGTTGGCTTTGCGGTTTGGCATGAAGGCAAGCTGGTAGAACAATGGCGCGTATGCCTGGGAGCTGGCGCACAGGATCAGCGCCTGGCCGATGTGCTGGGCGGTCAGTTTTTAACGCAGTCGGTTGCGGTCAACTACCAAAGCACGGCGGTACGCGCTGACGGCTCGCCGCTGGTGCGTGTGTGGGGCCGCGCGGGCATACCCGACGCAGCGCGCAGTCGGCCCGACCAGCAGTTTGCTTATGTCAATGGCCGTTATGTGCGCGACAAGGTCATCACCCACGCCGCACGCAGTGCGTATGAGGACGTGCTGCACGGCCAGCGCCAGCCGGTTTATGCGCTGTACGTGGACATGGATCCGACGCGGGTAGACGTTAACGTACACCCAACAAAAATTGAGGTGCGTTTCAGGGACAGCCGTGAGGTACACAGCGCGGTGCGCCATGCAGCAGAAAGCGCGCTGGCTATTCCGCGTTCGTCAGCAAACCTTGCTGCTGGTGTCGATAAAACGGTGTCAAACCCTGAGGAAACCGCTGCTTTAAACCCGTTTCAGGCATCAAATATGCCTCCAGCCCAGTATGTACGTGCGCAAGCAGCTATTAATTTTATAGCGCCTTATCAGCACAGAGTTTCAGACTTTGAAGCCATGTGGCCCTCACCTGACAGCAAGTTGCCAGAAGCGGCCAAGCTGCCCGAAGATAGCAACATTTGGCCACTGGGCCGCGCCATCGCCCAACTGCAGGGCATTTATATTCTGGCTGAAAACACACAGGGTCTGGTAGTTGTCGATATGCATGCGGCACACGAGCGCATCGTGTATGAGCGGTTAAAAACGCAGATGGACACCGCAAGCATCCAGAGTCAGCCGCTGTTGATACCCGCCACCTTTGCCGCCAGCCCGCAAGAGGTGTCAACTGCCGAGACCAGCCAGGACGCCTTAGCTGCGCTGGGGCTGGACATCACGCCCTTTTCAAGCAAAACCCTGGCAGTACGCGCCGTGCCTACATCGCTGGCCCAGGGCGATGCGGTTGAATTGGCAAGAAGCGTACTGGCCGAATTGGCGCAGCACGACGCCAGTACGGTGATACAGCGTGCGCAAAATGAACTGTTGTCCACCATGGCCTGCCACGGCGCAGTACGCGCCAATCGCAAGCTGACTGTCGATGAAATGAATGCCCTCCTCAGGCAGATGGAACAAACCGAACGGTCTGACCAGTGCAACCACGGCAGGCCGACCTGGCGGCAGGTCAGCATCAAGGAGCTGGACGCTCTGTTTATGCGGGGGCGTTAAGTCGTCTCCTTTTATATTCAAGCGCTGCCATTGAGCCTGTTCTGATAACCTGAGTCCAAAACCAAAATTGATGTCTGCGCCGCCACTTTTGCCTACTCAAATCGTCTCTCCTAACCCAGCCGCCAGCGCCGCCATGGCGCCAGAGCTGGTCGTGCTTATCCTGGCCATGCTGCTCGGCATACAGCCCGTCACCACCGACTTGTACCTGCCTGCGCTGCCGGCGTTGACGGTCAGCTTTTCAGCGCCGATGTCGCAAGCACAGCTCACATTAAGTAGCCTGCTGTTGGCGTTTGGCGTGTCGCAACTGGTGTGGGGGCCGCTGTCTGACAGGTTTGGCAGGCAGCCGATTTTGCTGATTGGACTGACTGCTTATCTGGTGGCGGCTATCGGCTGTACGTTGGCACCCAGCATGGCGCAGCTCATCGTTTGGCGGACGCTGCAAGGCGCAGCCATGGGCGCGGTGGTGATGTGCGCACGGGCCCTGGTGCGCGACCTTTACCAGCCGCAAGACGGCGCGCGCATCATGTCAAAAGGTTTGAGCGGACTGGGTGTGCTGGCCTGCATCAGTGCGCCAGTGGGCGGCTTGCTGGCGCAGCACTATGGCTGGCGCGCTGCGCTGACAGCAGTGGCCATGTTTGGTGCCATGGCGCTAACGCTGGTGGTGCTGCGCTTTAAAGAAACGCTGACCGCCAAAAATCCCAAAGCATTGCAGCCCGCCACGCTGCTTAAAACCTGGCGCAGCATTTTGAGCAACCCGACTTTTCTGGCGTTTTCTGCTTTGTCTGTTGCGTCTTACGGCGGGCTGTTTACCTTTTTGGCCAGCTCGTCATTTGTCTTCATCACGGTGCTGGGTTTAAGCAAAATACAGTTTGGCGGCGTGATGTTTTTCACCTCCATTACATACGTGGGCGGCACTTTTTTATGCCGCAGACTGCTGCAACGTTTTAGCGTACAAAAAACCACCGCCATTGCAGCTTTCATCAGCCTGACTGCTGGCACGTTCATGGGTGCGCTGGCCTGGGCGGGTGTGGTCAATGTCTGGACGATCTTGCTGCCGCTGGGGCTTTTTATGGTGGGGCACGGCATTCACCAACCCTGCGGGCAAAGCGGTGCGATTGGGCCGTTTCCCAAGTCGGCAGGCGCGGCGTCTGCCGTGAATGGTTTTTTGATGATGCTGGTGGCTTTTGGTATTGGCAGCTGGTTGGGTGTGCGCATGGACGGCACCGTACAGCCACTGACCAACGGCCTGTGGTTCTGGAGCGCCATGATTGCGCTTAGCGCCTGGGTACTGGTGCGCAAATACGGCCAGCAACGCACCGCCGTTACAAACACGCCCTCACCCTAAAGAAATTATGCTGCGCTACATCGCTCTTGCTGGCCCCACGGCATCAGGCAAAACGGCTGCTGCTTTGGCCATTGCCGAGCAGCACGCGGTTGAAATCATCAGCGTTGACTCGGCGTTGGTTTACCGCGGTATGGACATCGGCACAGCCAAACCCACGGCGACCGAACTGGCTGCAGTGCCGCACCATTTGATTGATATACGCGACCCACTAAATGCTTACAGCGCGGCTGAATTTGTGCAGGATGCTGAACGCTTGATTGCAGACATTGGCGCGCGCGGCAAGCTGCCCCTGCTGGTCGGCGGCACCATGCTGTACTTCAAGGCGTTGGCCGATGGACTTGACGATATGCCCAAAGCTGATGCGGCTATGCGAGCACAAATTGCCGCTAGCGCACTGGAAAAAGGCTGGCCTGCTCTGCATGCTGAACTAGCTCTGGTTGACCCGGTGACAGCACTGCGTTTAAAGCCCAACGATTCACAGCGCGTCTCGCGCGCGCTGGAAGTGTTCAAACTGACAGGCCAGCCGCTGTCGTCCTTTCAAAAGCAAAACGCTATCAAAGACATAGCTGGTAGCGCGCCCAAAAAAAGCGAATCAGCCCTTATTTCCCTTGAACCCAACGAAAGAAGTTGGCTGCACGAACGAATTGCACAACGTTTTGACGCCATGCTGGACGCCGGTTTTATCGATGAAGTCAAAGCCCTGCGGGCGCGCGGTGACTTGCATGCTGATTTGCCGTCGATGCGCTGTGTGGGCTACCGGCAAGCATGGGAAGCGCTCGACGGAACTTCCACCATGCCAGAGCTGCGCGACAAAGGCATTTTTGCCACGCGCCAGCTGGCCAAGCGGCAAATCACCTGGCTGCGCAGCATGCCGGAGCGTCATATCGTCGCTTGCGATGACCCCGGGGCGTTAAAGCGCGTATTGGCCAAGGTTAGCGAGGTAATGGCATGACATTGCAAATCAACAACTTAGCCAAACGCTACGCCAACGTTGCCGTTTTTCAAAACGTCTCGTTAAGCGTTGCACCGGGCGAGTTTGTAGCCATCGTCGGTGAATCAGGTGTTGGTAAATCGACCCTGCTTAACTGTATGGCTGGGCTGGACAGTTGGGACGAAGGCAGCGTGACGCTCAAAGGCATTGACTTGGGTCGCTTACCAGATGACCAGCGCGCCCTGCTACGCCGTGAGCACGTCGGTTTTGTGTTTCAGGCCTTTCATGTGTTGCCGCATCTGGATGTGGCACAAAACGTCGCGTTACCTTTGCTGCTGCTGGGTCAGCATGACGAGGCGCGGGTTGAAAAGATGCTGGCAGCCGTAGGCTTGGCAGGGCTGGGCAAGCGCTTGCCGCAGCAACTCAGCGGCGGGCAATTGCAACGCGTGGCCATTGCGCGGGCGCTGGTTCACCGGCCAGGGCTGTTGCTGGCCGATGAGCCAACAGGCAACCTGGACCCGACCACCGCTGCCAAAGTCATGGACGCATTGATTCTGCAAACTCGCGAGCACGGCGCATCCCTGGTGCTGGTGACGCACTCCCAAGCTGCAGCAAGTCGCGCAGACCGGGTTTTGTATTTGCGCAACGATGGGATTTCGTTAACTTGAGACGGCTAAAACCAAGTCTTCAGATACCATCTGATGATGGACTACGAATACGATTGGGATGACCACAAAGCGCTCATCAACCTTCAAAAACACAAAGTCACTTTTGAAGAAGCGAGCTCGGTTTTTTCTGATTCGTTGTCAGTGACTTATCCTGACGGCATGCACTCCGTCAATGAAGCACGATATTTAACTTTTGGCATGTCGTTTTCAGGCCGGGTTTTGATTGTCTCCCACACTGAAATGCCTGCTGGCATACACATCATTAGCGCCAGACGCGCAGACCGGACTGAAAGGAAAATTTATGAATAAGGTCAATGACATCGATCCTTTAGACCGCAAGTTCAAGCTCGAGGACCTGAAGGGTAAAGGCGTTCGCGGCAAGTATTTTGCGCTTGCCAGCAAGGGCAGCAATGTGGTGAAGCTGGACCCAAAAATTGCCCGCATGTTCCCGAATGAGGAAGCCATCAACACGGCTTTGGCTGCTGTAATTGGTATTGCGCAGCTCCCGCAGTTCAAAGCCCGCCCGAGAGCCCTGCGGAAAAGCATATCGGCCTGAGACAAAAAAGTTTG
>JAYURC010000126.1:0-2784 GCA_043756405.1 Polaromonas sp. | reverse complement strand
AGATCAAACCGAAGTTCGAACTGAGTTCAGTCGGCCAAAGCAACCGAACCCAAAAAATCTTAAGCACACCTGTGCAAACGGAACCAGCCCAACGCCAGTAAGAACTACCCCCAGTCGGCGACATACCTTAGTACGCTGCATCAGCAATCCGTCACTGATCAAAAAGGGGAAATCGACATGGGCGAGACCGATACACCAACCACCATACTCTGCTTGCCTACGGGAGATGCTCGCAACGCTGTGCACGCCGCGCTAGCGGCCCTGCAAGTGGAGTCGCAGGGGATCATGCCCAGTAAGTCAGAACTGACCAAGCTGACACAGATCTTACGCACCAATACGCGGGCTGTCGCCATTATTGACTTGGCGGGTATCCGGCACGCCGCTGCAAACATCATTGCTCTAGCAGCACTATTACCCGACTCCAGCATACGCCAGCGAATCGCCCTCACGCGCGGCCATTGCGGTCTGTGGCCGACCGATCGCACATGGGCACAGGCACTGGGTTTTGCAGATTTGTATGCCCAGCTGGACTCAACCAGCTTGCTGGCAGAATCCAGCGGTTTGCTTGGCTGGATTACCAGTCTCACGGGGGTTGCGGCAATTCAGACTGACGTGTTGAAGAAGTACTTCAATACCGCGCAGATAAAACCAGACCACACTTCGCAGCGCGGAATCATTCGCAGGTTTACGAACATGACCGCCGAAGCGCTTTGCGTTGAATTGGCTGGCAATGTGGCGACACAAGACAGAACCTACAACCTCAAACCGTATCCCCATTGCTTTTTGGGTAACGAGGCTGTCGATTGGTTCACCAAGGAGTACGCAGTCACACGAGACGACGCACTCAGACTGGGTGCGGCCTTGCAAGAACTTGGCATGTTGCACCACGTCGCACATGAACAGGTATTTGGTGATGAACCGTTTTTTTACCGAACAGAATTGTCTGCCATCACTCAGCGCATGAGCCCTGGCGCAACGCTGAGCCTGCTCAGCTCCAAGTCAGGCGTCCTAGTGCGCGAGCGCAGCTACCATGGCACCAACTACGCTGCGTGTTTCGTCGGCTCCCATGCAGTGGACTGGCTACATTCCAAACTCAAACTCAACCGTCTGGATGCCGAGATCATGCTCAACCGGCTGTATGGGTTTGACCTGATAGAGCACGTTACCCGCGAGCACCCGGTACAGGACGGTATGTTCTTTTATCGTTTTGTGAACTGATAAAGCGTCGGGCGGATCATGACGGCCAAATAGTGACGATCAGGTACTGCACGACTCTCCCTGCACCACAGAGCGGCTGGTTAATGCGCCGCACTATGCCTGGCGTTTGAGCTATGCCAGCACATTGGCATCGGCCCGCACGGTACGCTGTTGCTTGATGGGCTGGTAAAACTTGCCGCGCCCTCGCCGTCCGGTTAAAGACGGTCTGACAACACGCGGCGCAGGGTCTTAGGGTTGCCCCTTGCATCCAACACGGCGGCAACGGAAGCGGTCTTGCGGTCAAACTTTTAGTGATGGCGCAGGCGCACTTGCCTATGCCGCAGTCTGCCCAAAACATCAGCATGCTGCCCGATAACGGGCCACTGATCACCCTCGCCTACGCAGACGCTTTGAATGTATTGCTAAAGCACGGCGCAACGGCGATGCAAAATTTTATGCTCATGTTGCGTTTACAGAACCTCTTGAACGTCGTAGATCGGCCCACTCGCCTCACGCCGCCCTGTCGCCACAAACACTGCGCGGTTCAGCCAACTGTACTTGGCTGACGAAGTCTCGAACACTGGTACCGCCCGAAAGTAATAGGTGGCCGGGTCAACCGCCTCGCCTTTGTTAAGCCGATCCATCACCTCTTTGGGCCCGTGCCGCATGCCTTTGTAGCTCATGTAAATCAAATCGCCGTCGTCGGTTTGAAGCGTCATGCGAACATCCAGGCACAGCACGCCATCGTTGCGCAGCAGCAGCCAGTCGCCGCCAGGCGATGCCATCACCGTGCCATGCAGGCGCTCACCCACAAAAGTTCCCGCCGTCACCGTTGCGATCTTGCGAACGCCATAGGGCGTGGCACCCAGGTCTTCGACCTTGGGAACGGTGAGGGTCAGCACAAAAACAGGGCGGGTTTGGATCATAAAAATTCCATTTTTAATCACTACTGTCCGGTTAAAAGTCGAACAAAATCAACTGGTTATCGATAGGTGGTGGTGTGATTTGGGAGCGATCGGGCTGCAAGGCGCATGACAGCTGGGTTTTCTCAAAAATTGAGACCGACAAAATTTGTAGACAAGTGTAAAGCGAGGCATCCAGGTGAAGTTCTTTTTTGACGATAGCGATCAGCACGTAGGTCGAGACGGCGCACCATATTTGCGTCTTCACCGCGTTCTCGCTGGTGGCCAAAAATCGCTTGATGCGCAGATGCTGCTTGATCCATTTGAAGAACAATTCGACCTGCCAACGGCTCTTGTACAACGCAGCAATGGTCAAGGGCGGCAACGTCATGTTGTTGGTCAAAAACACCAACGTCTTACCCGACTCGGAGTCTTTGAACTTCACCCGGCGCAAATGTTCGGGGTAGTCCCGTCTGACATAAAAACCATTGAGTGCGATGCGCTGATCGCAGATCACACCGGTGGCCCTGTCTGTTGCAACCGAGTACACGCGGCGGGCGTTCATGCCGCGTTTGGCGCGGGTGACGAAAAATGCGCCGCTCTGGTGAAGTTTGAACAGCCGAGCAAAATCCAGATAGCCCCGGTCCATGATGTAGAAGGCGCCCGCCTCGATAGGCAAGATGTC
>JAYURC010000125.1:0-6485 GCA_043756405.1 Polaromonas sp. | reverse complement strand
ACAAAGACGACGAAGTGGTGGAGTACGCCCTCTCGCGCAACCTCTCGCCCGCGCTGGTGGCGCAATACCAGTTGCAACTGCCTGACAAGAAATTGATTGCCGCCAGGATGCATGAGCTGCTGGCTGGGCATGAAGGGGTGGGCGGTGAGTGAAGGGGAGAAGCTGGTCCCTAAGCTGCGGTTTCCGGAGTTTCGAGAGGAGAGGGAGTGGGAATCGATGCCTTCCCCTCACTCATCGCCCACCCCTTCGTGCTGCGTCAGCAGCTCATGCAATTTCGCCGCAATCAAGTTTTTATCAGGCAATTGCAACTGGTATTGCGCCACCAGCGCGGGTGACAGGTTGCGAGAGAGGGCATATTCCACCACCTCGTCATCTTTGTCACGGCACAGCAGCACGCCGATGCTGGGGTTTTCGTGCGGCTTCTTTACGTCGCGGTCCAGCGCTTCCAAATAAAAATTGAGCTGACCCATATGCTCGGGTTTGAACTGGCCCACTTTCAGCTCAAAGGCCACCAGGGCAGACAGGCCCCGGTGGTAGAACAGCAGATCAATATAGAAATCCTGATTGCCCACTTGCAGGCGGTGCTGCTGGCTCACAAACAGAAAGTCTTTGCCGAGCTCCAGCACAAAGGCTTTCATGTGCTGTACCAGCGCGCGTTGCAAGTCGTTCTCGCTGTGCGGCTCGGGCAGCCCCAGAAATTCCAGTATGTAGTGGTCTTTGAACACGCCGCCTATGGCAGGATGCAAAACTCTCGCCGCTGGTGAGAGTTTTGCGGATTGGCCGCTACGCTCAAAGGTTGCGGCATCAATTTGCCGCTCTAGCTCGCGCTTGCCTAGTTTTTCAGCAATGGTTTGGTGTAAGTAGTACTTGCGTTCGGTCGGGCTTTTGCAGCGCGAAAAAATGATGACGTTGTGCGTCCAGGGTAATTCTCTCGCCAGTGGCGCGAGTTCTTCGTCGCCCTGATAGGTTTCATAAAACTGCTTCATACGCCACAGGTTTTTGTCACTGAAGCCTTTGAGGCCGGGGTCGGCCTGAGCAATGTAGCGCGCCAGCTCTGCCACCACGCCCTTGCCCCAGCCTGCTTGCTCCACCCGCTGGCTAATGATGCCACCGACGTGCCAGTACAGGGTCATGAGGCTGGTGTTGGCCTGTGCAAAGATGCGCTGGCGCGTTTGCTGGATGTGCCCCAGTACGGCAGCAAAGTCTGGGTGATAGACCGGTACAGGCTTATTGCTCATACGCGCTCAGGCCAGAAATGTCGCGGCCTTGAGCGCGTTTGGTCAGCAATGGCGCCAGCTCTCTCATCAAAGCCAATTCTGCCTCGGCTCTAAGCTTCCAGCCCAAGTCCAGCGGAGCCATCAGGTCGCTCAAGACTTCTCCATCAAAAATCATGCGCTGCAAGATGCTGTCTACAAAGGCTTGCAAGGCGGCGGGGGCCAGCTGGTGGCCCGTAGCAATGTAAGTCAGTTCAGCGCTGTCTTTTTCTTTCTTGAACCGGGTGTAGCCCTCGCGGATGGCGACTTCGCTCAAACCTTCGCCGGCCTTTAGCGTGTTGATATACGCAGCAATGTCGTCGCGCTCGTCCATAAACTTGGCATCGGACAGAATCAAGCCGATCAGCTCGTCCTTGGTCATCTTCTGTTTGCCAGTGCCTTGGGAGTAACGGGACATCAGGCCCATGATGTAGTCGTAGTCGATTACCGCACTGGCGAAAAGCACAAACTCAAAGTCAAGCTGGTCTACAGCGGCTGCGTCACTACCTATGGTGTCACCGCTTTTGTCTTGCTGGGCTTGTTGGTGCTTGAGGCGCTGGGCCGTTTCCAAGTAGGCACCGCGAAAGCCTTGCAAATTTTCTGCGGGCAGGATGTGTTCAATGGCGACGGCGTTGTCTTCAGTCAGGTCGGTGTATTGGTCAAGCTGGGTTTTGAGTCGCTGCACTTCTTTGAAGTTTTTAATGAAGGCAGCGCGTGCGTCGTCGCCCTTGAGGCTGTGCACTGCGTCGGGCGTGCATACCAGGCCCTGGCTTTGCATGAAGTCGGCCAGCACGGTAACGGCAGCATCCAGCTTTTGGATAACCACCGGAGCTTGGTCTACCAGCCAGATTTTGCGAGCCTCTTCGCCCGACTTTTCGCCTGAGAACAGGGCAATGGCGGCGTCTACGTTGGTTTGCTGTTGGCGAAAGTCGAGGATGTTGCCGTAGGGCTTAGTGCCGTTCAGCACACGGTTGGTGCGCGAAAACGCCTGTATCAAGCCGTGGTATTTAAGGTTTTTGTCTACATACAGGGTGTTAAGGTATTTGCTGTCGAAGCCAGTGAGCAGCATGTCCACCACGATGGTGATGTCGATCTTGTGGTGCGGGGTAGTCGGAAAAGCCTTGCGCAGGTCTGCGTCTGGCCACTGCTGGTCTTTGATGCGCTTTTGCACGTCCTGGTAGTACAGGTCGAACTCCGTAATGCTGTGGTTTGTGCCATAGCGGGTGTTGTAGCCTGCCAAAATGGCTTTGAGGGCTGCCTTTTTGCCTTCAGGGTCTTCCTGGTTGTCTTGCTTTTCTTGCGGCAAGTCTTCTTGAATTTGCTTGACATCGGCATCGCCATCGGCTGGCGGCGAAAACACGCAGGCAATGTTGAGTGGCACAAAGTCAGGGTTGGCTTCTTGTCTGGCTTGCTGCAGTTCGGCAAATAGCCTGTGGTATTCGATGGCGTCGTTGATGCTGGCAGTGGCCAGCACGGCGTTGAAGCGACGGCTGGCGGTGGCGGTGTCGTGCTTGGCCAGAATGGCTTCTATGACTGCCCGTTTGGCCAGCGCCTCGCCCGGCTTGGGTGGGTTCTTACCCTCGGGCTTGAAGTAGTCCACATGGAAGCGCAGTACGTTGGCGTCTTCAATGGCGTGGGTGATGGTGTAGGCGTGCAACTGCTTTTGGAAGATGTCTTGCGTGGTGCGCAGCTGGCCCTCTTCGCCCTCAAACTGCTTGACTGTGGCGTTCTTCTCAAAAATCGGCGTACCGGTAAACCCAAATAGCTGGGCCTTGGGGAAAAAGTTTTTGATGGCGTCGTGGTAGTCGCCAAATTGGGAGCGGTGGCATTCGTCAAAGATAAAGACGATGCGCTTGTCGCTTAATGGTGCCAGTTGCTCTTTAAAGGTGGCCCTGCCATCTTTTTTTTGCTGCTTGTTGCGTTTGCTGTTCTCGTCCAGCGCCAAGCCTAACTTCTGGATGGTGGTGACGATTACTTTGTCGGCATAGTCGTCAGACAGCAGGCGGCGCACCAGCGCGGCGGTGTTGGTGTTCTCCTCCACACAGCCTTCCTGGAAGCGGTTGAATTCTTCTCGGGTCTGGCGGTCTAGGTCTTTGCGGTCGACCACAAAGAGGCATTTTTCAATCTCGGGGTTGTCTTTGAGCAGTGTCGATGCTTTGAAGGACGTGAGCGTTTTGCCACTGCCGGTGGTATGCCAGATATAGCCGTTGCCGCAGTTTTGGGCGATGCAGTCAACAATTTGCTTAACTGCGTAAACCTGATACGGCCGCATCATCAAAAGCTTTTGCTCAGCTGCAACCAGCACCATGTAGCGGCTGATGGTTTCGCCAAGGGTGCATTTCATCAGGAACTTGTCGGCAAACTCGTCTAGCTGATTGATCTTGTTGTTGGCCTCATCCGCAAACTGATAGATAGGCAAAAAACGTTCGTCTGCATTAAATGCAAAGTGCCGCGCGTTGTTGTTGGCGAAGTAGTAGGTGTTGGTGCGGTTGCTGACGATGAACAGCTGCAAAAAGCTCAGCAGCGATTTGGTGTAGCCGTTGCCAGGGTCGTTTTTGTAATCAACGATCTGCTCCATGGCGCGGCGTGGGTTGATGCCCAGCGTTTTGAGTTCGATCTGCACGCATGGCACGCCGTTGATGAGGATGAGCACGTCATAGCGGTGGTGGCTGTTGTCGGTGTTAATGCGCAGCTGGTTGACAACCTCAAAAGTGTTTTTGCACCAGTCTTTGATGTTGACCAGCGTGTAGTTGAGCGGTGTGCCGTCTTCGCGGGTGAACGAGTTGATGTTGCGAAGGGTCTTGGCTGCGGTGAACACGTCGGGCGTGACGATTTCATCAAGCAAGCGGGCAAATTCACCATCGGACAGTCTGACGCGGTTCAGGGCCTCAAACTTCTCGCGGAAGTTGAGCTCAAGTGAAGCGCGGTCACGAATGTTGTCGCGGTACTCGTATTTGAGGGCTTGAAGTTTGCCGATAAAGCCGTATTCGATCTGTTCTTCTCGCACGACGTGGTTAGCGGCTGCAGGGCGCGGGGGATAAGTGAACGGCGTTGAAGACATAGGTTGGCAGTTAACGTGTCGACTAAGGTGACCAGCTTGAGTTATTGACGAACTAATTCCATTTCCATATCAATACGATATGTTGTTGCTTCGCCTTCGCCGTTAAAGCACTGTCTGCGGCTTCGCGCCTAATCTCCTATTGATCTGAAAACGGAATAAGACCATTCGCTTAGTTGTGCCCACGATTGTGAACGCTTAGCCTTTGATTCTTGCACTTCTACTGTGTAAATTCTTCCTGTGCAGATTGTTCAGCCAAAAAGCAAAAAGCCCGAGTCGTCTCCGTTTCGGGCTTTTTTAATGCTCAAGGCGGTTTTACTTTTTTTTGCAGGCGGCAAATCCGTGCAACTGCCGTGCGCGACTTCAACTGCCATGCCAATACTTTCGCCCAACGTTGGGTGCGGGTGAATGGTCTTGCCGATATTTACCGCGTCTGCACCCATTTCAATGGCCAGGGCAATCTCGCCAATCATGTCACCTGCGTGCGTGCCGACCATGCCGCCGCCTAATATCTTGCCGTGGCCATGGGCGGCACGTTGGTGCGCATCTGGATGTCGACGTTGATACGGGCCTCACATCAGCCGCTCCTCATCCAACAAAGCCCGCACGGCTTTTGCCTGAGCGGCATCGCGCTGGCGCTTGATAGGTTCACGGTCTGGCAGACCAGACATCCAGCGTTTGAAGTCAACGAACACTTTGGGCTGGATAGTGCGCATCATGGCCATGCGGCCATTGCGATCCACGATCACTGTTTCAAAGCTGGGCGTGTTGAGAAACACACCCGCTCTAGCGGCCTGTACAACAGACAACTCATCTAGCGCTGATGCCTGGTCGACTCCCTGCTCACCCTTTGTGCGCTCGCTGATTTTGATGGGGTGTGGATCATCACCTTCGCGCATGCAGCGCAAAATATCTACTTCAAAGCCTTCGGCGTTCACCGCTGTATAGCGCTGTGATTGTCTGATACGAAAACTGGAATCGACCTTTTTCAGCAGAGCCAGAAAAGACGAGTCCAGGCGCTCCATTTGCGTCCAAAAACTCATGCGCTTGCGCACATCCCAAAGCAAATCAATGTCGCGTGTAGCAGTCACATTACCGTCAAAGCGCATGCCGGCTACCGTCTCGTAAGCATAGAGCGCATGGGTACCCACCACATGGAAATACTCAGACAAACTCGCGCTTTCCAGCCGGGCGAGCAAAGCAACCACAGTGGGGTCAACACGTCCGACGTACAGCGCTTTATTGACTCGCTCATGCCGACGCACTTGAGTTTTGAGATCATCGACGCGCTGCGTCAGCTCGGCCTTACGCGCCATGAAATCAGCGTAGATTTTTTCGGTTTCTAACGAGCGCTTTCCAAGGCTCTTTTCAGCACCATATGTGGATGTTCGAGTCAAAGTGTCGGACCGACCATGCCAGTACATGCCGCCACGCACTAGCCGCGCGTCGCGCTCAGCATCGCGCAGAGCCAGAAAGGCTTGCCGTGCATCAATGTACTGACGAGCCGCGTCATTGCTGATGGGTATATGAGGTTGAGATTCACTCATCCGGTATATTTTACTATTTTTAGTAAAAATACCGGAACTTAATAAAAATCAATAACTTACGGCAATTTTAATGAAGACGGATGCGGAATTTTTGAGTGATTTATTTGGATACTATTCACGCAAAGCTTACCCCTTGTCTTGGCTTATGTTTTTTTACGCTGCTTAACGGGGAGCGCGTTAACGAGATTTTTGGGCGAAAAAATATCGCAGTGAAAGACCTGCCCACTGGAACCCCCTCGGCCTCAATGACCTCATGATGCCATCAGAAGATATCCTTCGTTGCGCGGTCAACGAAAGCCAAAACGAACAACACAGACTCCATTTGAGCTTCGGTTCCTTGGGCAACAACAGGTCGTTCTCTGAAGATTGCCACCACCGTCCAGTTGCTCGCTATCGGATGTTGCTTGCACACCAGAGCAGCCAGCTCGGCATTTTTTTTCTAGAGTCATCGTTCTCAGTTGCCAATTTCAGGCGTTTGCCCACAGTCTGGTTTACCAGGAGGTGGTCGCAACTTTGATCTTCAGGAGCTGACACTGCGCTGGTGAATGTCAAAGCGGCCAGCAGTGTCGCTACGTTCGTTCAGATGCTATTGATCCGGCAAGAGTTATTCTTGATCCCGTTCGCCTT
>JAYURC010000124.1:0-2812 GCA_043756405.1 Polaromonas sp. | reverse complement strand
GAAGCTTGGCAACGGTCACCTTGGCGGCCGCCTGAGATGTCAGGCCGTCAAACCATTGCTTGTAAGGGTTGGATGCATCCTCGCGGATGTACTCTTCGTACTTTGATCGGCATGTTTTATGGTAACAAATTTGTTACCTTTTGCGGCATGGAGCCTGGTTTCAAGTTAATCCCTTGGGCGAAAACTGTAAGCCAACTTAATTCACACAAATCACTGAAACGCCACCTCAGAAAAACTTCGCAACTTTCTCGAATGCAGCTGGCTTGACCCCTCAGCCCGCAGCAGTTCAATCGCCCGCATGCCAATGCGCAAGTGCTGGTCAACCCGTTCGCGGTAAAAGTGATTCGCCATGCCGGGCAGTTTGATTTCGCCGTGCAAAGGCTTGTCGCTGACGCACAGCAGGGTGCCGTAGGGCACACGAAACCTGAAGCCGTTGGCAGCAATCGTGGCGCTTTCCATGTCCAGGGCCACGGCACGGCTTTGGCTGAAGCGGCGTTGCGGCTGGTTGCCGGGCAGCAGCTCCCAGTTGCGGTTGTCGGTCGATGCCACGGTGCCGGTGCGCATGATGCTTTTCAGGGCGGTACCTTGCAGACCGGTGACATCTGCCACTGCGGTCTCTAACGCTTTTTGTATTTCAGCCAGTGCGGGGATGGGAATCCACAGCGGCAGCTCTTCGTCCAGCACATGGTCTTCACGCACGTAGCCGTGGGCCAGCACGTAGTCGCCCAGTTGCTGCGTGTTGCGCAGGCCCGCGCAGTGGCCCAGCATGATCCACGCATGGGGCCGCAGCACGGCGATGTGGTCAGTGATGTTTTTGGCATTGGCCGGGCCAACGCCAATGTTGACCATGGTGATGCCTGTGCGGTCAGCGCGCATCAGGTGGTAAGCGGGCATTTGCGGCAAGCGCGGCGGTTGCGTGCCCAGCTCGTCATCCGCACCTGCTGGCAAGCCCGCACGCCGGGTGACGACATTGCCGGGTTCTACAAAGCAGATGTAGTCACTGTTAGGGTCAGCCATTTCGGCATGTCCCAGGCGCACAAACTCGTCGATGTAAAACTGGTAGTTGGTAAACAACACAAAGTTTTGAAACCAGTCAGGCGATGTGCCGGTGTAGTGGCGCAGGCGCTGCAGTGAATAGTCCACCCTCGCTGCCGTGAACAGCGACAGCGGCTGCGGCTCGCCGGGGCGGGCTTCAAATGTGCCGTTGGCAATGCCGTCGTCCATGGCGGCCAGGTCGGGCAGGTCAAACACGTCGCGCATCAGCATACGGCGCTCGGTGCTTAAGTTGCCTTCAATGTGGTCATGCTCAGCAAATGAAAAGTGAACCGGTATGGGCTGGGTGCTGGTGCCCACTTCCAGCGCAACGCCGTGGTTTTGCAGCAGCAACTTGAATTGAATCAGGTAGTAGTCGGCGTACAAGTCCGGGCGAGTGAGGGTGGTTTCAAACCGGCCTGGGCCTGCTACAAAGCCATA
Source organism: Polaromonas sp. (assembly GCA_043756405.1). GTDB lineage: Bacteria > Pseudomonadota > Gammaproteobacteria > Burkholderiales > Burkholderiaceae_C > Polaromonas. The sequence continues at coordinate 1,339 of JAYURC010000124.1, read as the reverse complement.
ACTTAGCTGGGCGCTGTCGACAGCTTCTTGCGCGGCACGCGAGACGGTTTCAGTATGAATACGAACAAACGGATAGCATGCCCTGACGTGCCCCGGCAGCGTCTCACCCGCCACGTAGCGCTGCATGGTGCTGCGCAGATGTGCAATCTGCTGGCTGTAAATCAGTTGCACTTGCGCGAGCGCTTCGGATGCGTCGCTGTACTTCGTTGGTGCGATAAAGCTGGGTAGGTAAGGCATATTATTTTTTGACCGCTTCTCGCATGGTGACAAACTCCTCGGCCATGGTGGGGTGAATGCCAATCGTGCTGTCAAACACGGCCTTGGTTGCGCCCGCTTTCATAGCCACTGCAAACCCCTGCACCACCTCACCGGCATCTGGGCCCACCATGTGCAGGCCCACCACGCGGTCGGTGTCGTCGTCTACCAGCAGCTTCATCAATGTGCGCTCGGTACTGCCGCTAAGCGTGTGTTTAAGCGACTTGAAGTCGGCCCGGTAAACGCTGACCTTGTCAAACTTGTCACGCGCCTGACTTTCTGAATAACCCACTGTGCCAATGTTGGGGTGGGTAAACACAGCTGTCGGAATGAAGTCATAGCTCATGCTGCGCGGCGGCTTGCCTGCGGCCGGGCCAAACAGTTGGTCAACCACCACCATCGCCTCACCCAGTGCAACCGGCGTCAGTTGGACGCGCGCGGTTACGTCGCCTACCGCGTAGATGTGCGGTACGCTGGTTTGATACTGTTCGTTAACTTTGATAGCACCCGCTGCGGTTACTTCCACACCTACAGCGCCCAAGCCAAGACCGCTGGCGTTGGCTATGCGCCCCGTGGCGTACAGCACGGTATCTACTGTCAAACTTTCACCATCGCCCTTGATCTTGACGTGCAGGCCATTCGCCGTTTTGGTAATGGACTCCACTTCGGTTTTAAATTTGAAGTTGACGCCGGTCCTGGTCATCTCCACAGCAATAAAGCTGCGCACGTCTTCGTCAAAACCTGTCAGTACTTTGTCGCCCCGATGCACTTGGGTCACGTGCGAGCCCAGGCCGTTAAAGATGGATGCAAATTCGCAAGCAATATAGCCGCCGCCCACCACCAGCAGGCGCTTGGGGAAGGGTGACAGGTCAAACATGCTGTCTGATGTGACCACGTGCTCATGGCCTTCAACTGCGGGGACCAGTGCGGTGCCGCCAGTTGAAATCAAGATATTTTTGGCGGTGTACTGTTTGTCGCCTACCTCTACCGTGTGCGTATCCACCAGTTGAGCCCAGCCCTTGATGACCTTGACCCCCGCGCCATCCAGCAGATTGACGTAGATGCCGTTTAGCCGTGAAATTTC
>JAYURC010000123.1:0-68623 GCA_043756405.1 Polaromonas sp. | reverse complement strand
CCCGAAACGCTTGCCAGTCAAGGGGGTCGGGTCACCAGTCGGCTACTGCTGGACTCTTTCAAGTTGATATGATTTTGATAGCTGCTTGCGCCCGTATCTATTGGGCTACAGCCGTATTTGATACCTAAAAACAGCTTTTTCAGTTAAAAAAGCTGTTTTAAATCCATTTCAAATCCGTCTCAAACGCGCTTCTGCGCAAAATAAAACCACTCCTGCCCCACCTCACCACGCGGGTTAGGAAACACTACAAAACCATCAACCTGCGCACGCGCTTCAACGCCGCTGTGCCGCACACCAATCACGTCGCCTGCTTTCACTGCATCAAAGCTGCGCCATTCTTTGGTGAAGGTATCGCCGGCGTGTTCTTTGTCGGTGACGTCGATCAAACGCAAAATTTCTGGTGTTGCAATCGGCGCGGTGGGCTGCGCAGATGTGATGCCTAACAAACCAAGCGTTTGCAAAATTGCATGCCGTGCCACGGCGATTCCTGCCGGGTCGTCGTGCTGACCGCATTCGAGGGTGACGGCGTAGCCGCCCCAGGCGCGCATATATTCGGTGGTGCCAACGCCGTAGTTGGGGTTGGTCACCAGCGTTTGGGAACGGGTGTTGGCTGCCTCAGCATTCGCCGCTCGCCGCTGCACGCCGCGTGCGTAGGTGTCCAGCCAGCCTTCGACGATGCGCGGTGCGCCTGTGTGCAAAGCTAGCTGCATTTCTTCAGCTGCCAACGCAAACGGCTCCAGCGTGCCCGTGTTGTTCTGTGGGCCAATCATCACAAAAGGCGCGCCGCCTGTGTGAAACGAATGCAAATCCAGCAGCACGTCATGCGCGTCCAGCAGTGGGCACAGCACGTTGGCAATGCGGTCTTCAAAGTCTTGCGGTATAGCGCTGGGCGCCATGTTGCGGTTTAAATTGCGGTCGCCAACGCGCCGTTTGAGCTGATGCGCCAGCGGGTTGGTGATGGGCACAAACGTCACCGAGCCGCGCTCAATTGCCAGCGAGCCAGCGTCAACGTCTTGCAGCAGCTGCATGATGGCGCGCGTGCCGCATATCTCGTTGCCGTGCACCGCGCCGAGTACCAGCAGCGCCGGGCCGGGGGCCAGGCCGTGAAAGGTGTGGGTACGCAGGTGGGTAGGGATGCTTTGCTTTTCAGTCATGGTTTGTTTATACCGCACCGACAGCGTAGGGTAGAACGGTTAATGCGGCTTCACCTCGGCAGACCTGCGTTTGCGCGGCACCAACACCCGCCATGCAATGACGCAAGACGTGACGCACAGCGCCGTGCCAAGCATTGAAAAAATCAGAATCAACGCGTCTCTCAACCAAGGACGACTTAGCAGCGGTGCAAAATCAAAGCTGTGCAGTCCGTTGTACAGCACGCGCTGCCAGCGGTTGGACTCATCAGCGCGCAAAAGCAGCTTGCCAGATGTCGGGTCGGCATACATGGCCACACCATCGGGCCACTGCGCACGCCACACCGGCAGCGGCCTGGTGTAACGGGTGTTTTCAGTCACTTCGCGGGCATAGTATTGGTTGTCATAGGCTGACAATTTTGTTAAAGCCACAGAGCCCGAAGTCCCTGCGCCTGGCCGCAAACCCAGCAGGCCGACTTGTATGGTTTCATCTGGCAGGGCGTTTAGGACTTGTGACGCAACATTCGAAATCGGCCTGTCGGCACGTACCAAAGTTTGCCCGTTAACACCCCAAAGCCGATACCAGCTTTGCCCAGCCACCTGAACGACATCCATTTCCTTGATGTCTGTTGCGTCCGATAACATCAGTGCCTGCGCTGGTGTAAGCATCACAGCCGCTTTGGGTCCCTGCCACTGCAGATGCTCGCTGTGCAGCGCCGAGCGTGGCGAAAATACCTTGAACGGGTTCATCGAAAGCAGACCAGAAAATATCCAGGTCAGCGTCACGATAGCTGCAGTCAAACCCATGATGTGATGCCAGCGCATCCACCATTGGCGGTAGGGAATCCAGCGCATGCGATTGATAAACAAATGCCAAGTACCCAGCACGATGCCGGTAACGGCCAAAATCACGCCAGGTATTTACAGCCACACGACTACGTTGTGCCAGGCGTCCGGGTAGCGGCGCAGTTCGGTGAAGTAAATCCAGTGAGGTACTGCGCCCAGCCAGTTCCAGAAACGCTCGGCGCGCCGGGTGTCGCGTACCACCTCGGCGGAGTTGGCTGACACATACAACTCCAGCCCGTCAGGCCCACCTATTTCGATGCGCTGCAGGGGACGGTAAGGGTTCAGGCCCTGTGGAACTGTCCACTGGTCTCGCTCCAGCAGCTCGGACGCAAGGGCTTTCTTGCCGCTGAAAGCTTCGGCTACCTGGTGGGCATCGCCTGCAGACAAGGTCGGCAGGATTTGCCCATTCTGCGCATCAACTGCCCGCCATTGTGGGGTAGCTTGCGCGTCACCAACTGGCTTGCCCAGCAGTCGCCAAACAGGTTTGCGATCGTGCATGCCAAGTCGTGCATCATTGACTTTTAAACCTGCGCTAGTGGCGGCTTGGTCGGCTGTCAGGCAGCAGCCTGTGGGCAAGGTTAGCGTTGTAAGTCCAGCCAGCCGCTCGGTCTGAGTTAAACCCGGAAACGGTACAAAGTACAACACCACACCGCTGACAAACCAGAACAGGAACAACAGCGCAAGAACAACACCCAGCCACTTGTGAAGAAAGACCAGAGTTTTGTGTGTCAGCTTTTTTATGGGAGTGCTCGCGCTGGTGCTCATGGGGCGCGACTAACCGTTCTTAAAAAGCAACCCGGTAACTGACATCCACACTGCGCGGTGCGGCAACCATTACCTGATTGGCAGCACTTGAGCCACCCCATGTTGCATACAGTTTGTTAGTCAGGTTGCGCACCCGAACGCTGACGACACCTGGTTTGAAGTCCCAGTTGGCGTAGGCATCTGCCGTGGTGCGGGCATTGAGCTTGACCCGGTTGTCGTTACCCGTGAAGGCTTCGCCAGTGCGGTTCAGACCCATGCCAACCTTGAGGGGTGAATTGCTGAGTTTGTAGTCCACCCACAGGTTGGCCACCACGTTGGGCACGTTGGGAGGCTTGTTGCCCGCGCGGGACACGCCGCCCGCCTCCAGCAGACTGTCAAACTTTGCGTTAACACGTGCGTAGTTGCCGCTCACGCTCAACTGTCTGGTGGCGCGCCAGGCCGCAGCCAGCTCAACACCGTTAGAGGACTGCGAACCGGTATTGACCACCAAGGCAGGCAAGGTCGTGTCGCGCGACAAAATGTTGGACAGCTTGATGCTGTAAACCGATACCGTGTAATCAAGCTGGCCACCGAGTGCCGATTGCTTGAAGCCAATTTCAGTCTGTACGCCCTTGGATAACTTGAAGGCAGAATTGATTGCTGACAGCAATAGCAAATTGCTGCCGCCAACCGGGGCAACAGCGTCGGTGTACTGGGCATACACAGAACTGTCTTTGTCAAATGCATAAACAGCACCCAGGCGTGTTGATGTGGCGTTGTAGCTTTGGCTAAACGCTGTTGTAGCGTTGGTATTCAGGTCAAAATTTTTGCGTTCAATTTCGCCTGAGTCGATGCGTATGCCTGCCACCAAGGTCAACTTGTCAGTGACAGATAACGCATCTTCAGCAAACAGCGACAACACCGGAATTTCGGTGGCGAAATTGGTCCGGTTACCAGCGCCAGTAAAAAACGCGGGGTTTTCGCTGTAATTGCCGTAAACCGGATTCAAAATATCTACCCTTAACGCTGCATTGGTGGCGGCTGAGCCATTTGAAAAGCGCCGCTCGCTGCTAAAGGTGGTGCTGGTGTATTCCAGACCGGCAACAAACTTGTTTTTTATGCCGCCAATGCTGCTGGTGTTGGTCAAGTCCAGCCGGTTACTGAGCACCTGGTGGTCATGGCTAATGCTAGTCAGGCTGCGGTTCAGCAGATTAGGCGCAGCAAAGCTGTAGGTTTCAGAATTGCGCCACAGCCTGTCTGCGGTGTAGTACGACAGTTCGTTGCGCAATGTCCAGTCGGGGTTTATGTCCCATTGCAGCTTGGCGCGTGTCCACAGACTGTCGTTGCGCATGATGCCATCGTCAACGTTGTAGTTTTTAAAGGCAAGGCGGCGGTCAATGACGCGGCCTGCAGAGTCTGTGACTGCACTCGTTGGCTGAAGTGCAAAGGTGGCGGGCACCAGCACGCTGCCCCAGTACGACGATGCGCTGTCGCTCAGGTAGTCCACCGACAAATCAAGCTTCACATCACGCGCCAGCCTGGTTGCAAAGCCTAGCGTCAGGTTGTTCAATCGCTGTTTGTTGCGCTCAATGTGGCCATCAGTTTGCATGTGGCTAAAGTCAACCCGCAGGGCGCTGTCCTGACCGATGTTCACGCCGAGACCAGCACCTGCGCGCAGGGTGTTGAAACTGCCATAAGAAATCATCGCTTCTTTTGACGGGTTGTTGCGGTCAGGCCGTTTGGTCACAAAATTGACCACACCGCCAATGGCGCCCTCGCCGTACAGCACCGAAGCTGGTCCTTTCAGTATCGCAATGCGCTCGTAGTTAAAAGTATCTTGCGGGCGGCTGGCCATGCCTGCGCTGGAGATACGGCTGCCGTCATACAGGTACGAAATAAAACCGCCGGTAAAACCGCGTGTTGACCCAATCGATGGCGAACCCGGGTTGCCGCCTGCAGACATGCCAACGCCACCGCGCAGCGCTTCTTCAAAGGTACGCGCACCGCGCTGCTCCATTTGCTCCTGCGTGATGACATCCACCGATGCAGGCGTGTCTTTGATGCTCAAACCCAGTCGCGAAGCAGCCCCGGTTTTTTCAGTCAGGTTGGGCGACAGGTCTTGCTGGCTTTCGCGCACATCGACTTGTTTCAACGTGGTTTGTGACTGCACAGCCGTGGCCAGCAGAAGGGCTTGTACACCCACCATGACGAGCGATAGTTTTTGAAGTTTCATAGGTAATTTTTAGGTATGAGTAAAAAAAGAAAACAGAAAAAATTTAAACAACCGGGTAGCGGCGTAGGCGCCAGGCGGTAGATCCGGCCAGCAACAATGTCAAGGCTAGCAGCTGTACCAGTCGCAGCAAACTGTCAGCACGCAGGTCACTGGCAGGTGCTTCTTGCCATTCAAAGCGGGGCATGCGTTCAAAGTCAGCTTCAACAATCGCTGTACCCGTCAACATGCGAGGTTCAAAAAACTGCTTCCATAACGCATGAAAATTACTGACCTGGCTTTGAAACTCCAGGTAGCGGCGTGACCCATTGCCCGCCAGCGCGGCCATGCCTTCATGCGCCACGATGGCTGGTGACAGAAAGCCGAAACGCTCGACCAGCGCCTGTTGCTCCGCGAGTTGGGCATCAAACTGGTCCAGCACTGGCTGTATCGCCTTGTCTACGTCGCGTTGCAACATGTACGCGCCCTGCCTGCGCGGAGGGACTTCGATCTTGCCGTTTTTGGGTATCAGTACTTCTGGTTTGTCGATGTAACGATAGTCGGTGCTGAGCAGTTTGTTATAGCGGTTCAGGCCTTCAATCGTGATCAGCCGTGTACTTGTGGCTAGCTCTGTACGCGATGGAGCGGGGCTGACCAGCCCCACCACCAGATTAAGCAGCACGGGTACCACCAACACCAACACGACCCAGCCACCAATCAGCATCAGTGCGTTGGCTGCCGATGACCGTCCGATGGCGTTGACAGCTGCGCAAAGAACAAACCAGAACAGCGCATAGCTGGCCACCAGGCTTGACCAGGTCAAGAGCAAGGGCAGTGCTGCCATTTGCCGGACTTCTGGCCGGTGCAGAGTCAATATCAGCAGTGGCAACATAACAGCGATACCAATTACAGCCGTAGCGCGCACAGCCAGCTTGGCTGTAACCAAAACGGGCAAGCCCAGCGGTTGCGACAACAGCATGCGCAGCGTGCCTTGTTCACGCTCGGCAGACAGCAGGTTGTAGCTCAATGCAAAAATCAGCAGAGGCAACAGGTAAACCACGACAAAGGCCAAGTCGAAATGCCCCGACAGCAGGTTCCAGGGGTTTTCAATTTCACTGTCGTACATGAAATTGAGCTTGCTGCGGTAAGTCACCTGGTAGTAGTGGCTGAACATGTCTGACTGACCAACAGCTACGGGAGCCAACACCGTCGTCGGCAACACGGCGTAGCGCCCGCCCATACCGCTGCCCACCGACGCCGGGTCAGCCGGGTTGGCAAACGGCTCAGGTGTGGCCTTGCCAGCCATCATGCGGTTGAGCAGGTCAAGATTGCTGACCTGTTGATCAGCCTGGCGCTTTAACACTACCGACGCAGCGTCTGTGCGTGCCTGCGTATGTTGCATGCCATTTACAAGCGCGTATGCCAACAGTGCTGAAAGCAAGCCGCCCACCAGCCACAGCGTTCGGTCTGCAAAAAGTACCTTGCCTTCGTGCTTGAATACCGTACAAAAAAGCTGCCATGAGGTTAGAAATGTGCGCATAAAACCTTTACTGCAAAGGGCGCGTACAAGCCACACGCGCTACCTGAATGCTTGCTGCCAACACGGCTAGCAGAACCAGAAGGCTTGCAAGATTGTTTTGAAACGACACGCCAGCGCTAGGTAACTGATAACTGAAGCGCGGCACGGTAGCCCACAGTTTTGCATCGGCCTGGTAAGCAAAGTGCTGGTTGTGCAATTTGTCTGCGTGTTTGACCAAGTCGGCGCTCATCAGGTCTTGCATTAAACGGCGGTGCTGCTCTGCTGCGACCGAAAAATCCCGGTGATTGGCAAAGTCGGTACTCGCCATGCCCATTGAGTAGGACCGCAGCGCGAGCAAGGGCACAACCAGACCGGCCCAAACCTGGCTGCGCTGCTGCTCTTCAAAAGCGTCCCACAGGCGGCCAAAATGCTTGTCAGTCACACCATAACCTGCCTGGTCGTCTATCTGCAAGGCAATGCCCCATTTGTTCAGCGGAACATCGGCACCCCAGCGCTTGTCAGAGCCCAACTTCTCCTTCCACGCCTGCTGGTAACTTGCTCCTAGGTCAGCATTCATTTTTTGGCTGAATGCCAGTCGTGTGGGGCTGGGGTTGAGCGTACGCGCTAGGTCTGAAGCGGCGCGCGGCACCATCAGCGTGCCGACAATCCAGAGTCCTAGCAACACAACAAGTGAAATGCGTGCGTTGCGTGCCCAGCCTGATACGGCCAGCACCACAAACACTGCAATCAGCAAATACACGGCGTATCCCAAGCTCAAGCCCAACAACCGCCAGGCGGCGTCAGCCTGTAGTGACGGCTCTAGTCCCCATAAGCTGGCAACCAGTGTGGCCAATCCGGCAGGTATCAGCAGCACTGCCAGGCAAGCGCCCAGGCCAAGCGCCTTGCCCCACAGCAGCTGACGTGGCGTGATGCCCAAACTCAAGGTTTGCCGAAGTGTGCCGCTCTCACGCTCACCCGCAAACGAATTAAATCCCAGCACCACAATCAGCAGCGGCCCTAGTACCTGCAGCACCCACGCAGCGCTGAGTTGCCCCAGCCGCTGTAAGCCGGTGGCATCTTGTGCCGGGCGAAATTTAACTTCGCTTTGTCGGTGCGCCTGCAACCACAAGGTTGATCCAACATACGGCGTGATGCCTGGGTCGATCACCGACAGCGGCGGTTCAGGCTTGAAGACATGCATGCCCTGGTGCGCTGCGTCATGCGGGTGGCGCGTGTTTTGGCTCACCCAATCTTTGTAATCAAGCTTTTGTGCAACGGTTCGTTCACCGCTGATGGCGCGCTGGTTTTGCCAGCCCACAGCCAGCGCCGTCAACATCAAAACCAGTACCATGCCCCCCGCCCAATGCAGGCGGCCATCGCGCAGGTATTCTTTAAAGTCTTTGCGTGCGATCCACAGCAGCGTGGCAAATCGGCTAAGTTGATTCATGGTCACGACCTCATGTGCTGCAGGTACAGCGCTTCAAGGTCGGTGTGCGTGATGTCTGCGCTGCTGAGCTCTGCCACCATCTGGCCGCGCTTCATGATGCCGATACGACTCGCTGTTTGCTTGGCATGAAACAGGTCATGGGTCGTGGTGAGAACGGCAACCCCTCGTTGGCTGGCTTTCTTCAGCAAATGCGAAAACTCGTTGGCGGCGGATGGGTCCAGGCCGGATGTTGGCTCGTCAAGTAATAACGCTTTGGCATTTTTAGCCATGGCGATGGCGATCCCTACTTTTTGTCGCATGCCTTTGGAATAAGTGGCAACCCGTCGTGCGGTAGCCAATTCGTCCAGTCCTACATTTGTAAGTAACTTGAGCAGCTGTTGTTTGTTTTGCTTCGTACCTGTTGCAAGCGTGGCAAAGTAGTCCAGGTTCTCCAGACCCGACAATACGCCGTACAGCATGACCTGTTCAGGGATGTAGGCAATGTCGCGTTTGGTTTGAAGCGGATCGGTAGTAACGTCGCAGCCATTGACAGCTGCTATGCCCGATGTGGGCTGCAAAAAGTTGAGAAACACATTGATGAGCGTGGTTTTGCCCGCGCCGTTGGCACCCAGCAGACAATAAATGTCCCCTGGTGCGACTGACAGGCTGACTGCGTCGAGTGCGCGTACGTCGCCAAAGTTTTTGCTTAAATGACTTGCTTGCAACATGGGTGTACCTGGTTTTTGAGTAATCTAGTTGGCGGATTTGGCTGCTACTGCACAGCCAGCCAGACCATCCAGTAACAACTTTTTGGGCAAATCACGCCCAATAAATACCATCTTTGAAGACCGTTTTTCTCCGGCCTGCCATTGGCCTGCACGCTCAGCGCCCATCAGCATGTGTACGCCCTGAAATACCACCCGCTGGGTTTCGCCTTTGATGTTGAGCACGCCCTTGTAGCGCATCATTTGCGGGCCGTAGACCTGAATCATCCCGCCCAGAAAGTCTTCGACGCGCTCCAGATCAAGTGCGCGGTCTTCACGAAACACAAACGAAGTCACATCGTCATCGTGCTCATGGTCAACATCTGTTAAAAATTCGGGTTCAATGTCCAGAATGGCGCTTAGGTTAAAGCCGCGAACGTCCATAAGATCGTCTTTCGCTGCAACGCCGTGATGGGCGACGCCGATTTTTGCGCGCGGGTTGATGCGGCCCAGGCGTTGGCGCAAGGCAGCCAGCGTGGGTGTATCAACCAGGTCAGTCTTGCTGATCAGGATACGATCCGCAAAACCGACTTGCTCCTGTGCTTCATGATGCGCGTCGAGTTGCTGCGGTGCGTGTACGGCATCCACCAGCGTAACGATGGCGTCCAGCAGGTAGTTCATCTGAACAGCTTCGTCCACAAAAAATGTTTGCGCCACAGGTGCCGGGTCTGCAAGACCTGTGGTTTCAATCACCACATGATCAAAGCTAAGTACGCCTAATTTTCTTTTTAACGCCAGCTCAGACAAAATGCGCACCAGATCGCCGCGCACTGTGCAACAAATGCAGCCGTTGTTCATTTCGATGATTTGTTCATCACGGTCTTGCACCAGCAGTTCGTTATCGATACCAGCTTCGCCAAATTCGTTTTCAATGACCGCAATTTTGTAGCCGTGATCAGCTTTCAAAATGCGGTTGAGCAGCGTGGTCTTACCGCTGCCTAGAAAGCCAGTAAGGATGGTGACGGGGATGAGGCTCATAGGTAGTTCCTGTTCACAGTTGCTGTTGATTCAACACAGGGTTTCGCGCCAAAGTGTCAGCCCGCAGACACGCGGGCCGCGATTCGCATGACATGATTCCATTCGCGCCTGACCTTCTCCTGGATGATCTGCCGATGCGCCGGGCGAGCGACAACGTACACAAACCAGAATTTCGGTGACCATGCAAAGCGGTTTGATCAAGCACCCGTCTGGAAGGGTGCGATCTACAAGCTGATGACATAGTTGGGCGGGCTGGCTGCCAGTGCGCCGTACAGCTGCGGAAAGCAGCCTGCCACGACGCCTTTAACCAGGCCCCGTGCCACGACCTGTCCGGTGCCGCACTGCTCGTACGTGCCGTCTGCCAGATTTCGCCTCACAGCACACTGGTCGCACACCATCAGCAAGATACCCTGGTCTTCGGCAACTTTAGCCAGCCGTTCACCGACGGGATCGCCTTGCCGAAGGCAGAAAATGTTGTCATCGAAAAACATCATGCCCGCCACACCTGCGCCGTGATTTCCACGTTCAAGCTGCGGCAGGATCATGGTCGCCAATTTAAAGGTTGAAGCCATACTGGTGGCAAAGACGTAAGCAACTTTCATCTGATTTCCCGTGGTTAAGTTAGCAATCAATGGCAATCAGGCAGGCTCAGCTTCCAGCACAGGCGTTGCGGCCCAATTTGGAAACGGGTCGGCTAAATCCCGCCAACCTTTCATACCCTTCCGGGTTTCGGTATATGTCAGGTGGGTGGCTTTCCATGCGGCTTCAATTAAGGCTCGGTCCATGTTCTGGCCAATAAAAACGACTTCATTCAAACGGTCGCCGTATGGTTCTTTCCACCGCGCATCAATCGCATCACGCTGCGGGTCGCCCTTGGGTGGCCAGCGGCTTTTGTCGCTCTGGTGTGCCCACCAGCGGCCCACGGGTTCGTGCGTGGCGGTGTTGCCGGCACGCGAGTACGACACTACCCACTCAGGCTTGCTGGCCAGCCACACGTACCCTTTGGCACGCAGCAGGCCGGGCAGCGGCAGCTCCATAAATTCTGAAAAACGCTTGGGGTGCAGTGGGTCGTGGCTGCGCAGAACAAAGCTGCTGATACCGTAAGCCTCGGTTTCAGGGGTGTGATGGCCTTCAAGTTCGCGTGCCCAGCCAGGCATGGCAGCGGCTTTTTCCATGTCAAATTTGCCAGTGGCCAGCACCTTGGCCAGTGGTACGCGGCCGTGCTCGGCGTACACAATTTCAGCCGTTGGGTTCAATGCCTTGATAACGCCCGTAACTTCATTGCGCCTTGCTATGTCGACCCGGTCAATTTTGTTAACCACAATGACGTCGGCAAATTCAATCTGCTCCATGAGCAGCGCAGCAAGTGTGCGGTTGTCTTCGTCGCCTGCTACTTGCCCCCGGTGCGCCAGCAAATCTTTGCTGCTGTAGTCATTAAGCAAATTGAAAGCATCGACCACCGTCACCATCGTGTCTATGGCGGCCACATCATTCAGGCTGTTGCCTTCTTCATCGCAGAAGTCAAATGTGGCTGCTACGGGCAATGGTTCACCTATGCCGGTTGACTCAATCAGCAGGCAATCAAACCGGCCTTCAGCTGCCAGCTTGCGCACTTCCAGCAGCAAGTCCTCGCGCAGTGAGCAGCAAATGCAGCCATTGCTCATTTCGACCATTTTTTCTTCAGTGCGCGACAGTGCAGCCCCCGCATTTGTTGCGTTTTTATCGACCAGCGACGCGTCGATATTGACCTCGCTCATATCGTTCACGATGACCGCTACGCGCAGGCCTTCACGGTTGGCCAAAATGTGGTTAAGCAAGGTGGTTTTACCCGCGCCCAGAAAGCCGGACAAGACGGTGACAGGCAAGCGAGTGTTTTTTTTTGTCATATTGAAGTCCAGATAATCGGTGATTGTTTTGCTGATCTGAGATAATGCAACCTGATTGCACTAAATTGTAATGCAACTGAATTGCAATAGTCGACTGGTCGGGAAAGGACTGATCCGCTTCAACAAATATTCACCATGCAGACCTCGCCAACCACCTTAATGATTGACCCCATCAACGACTTGCTTACTGCCCACGGTCTTCGCCGTACCAGCGCCGCGCGCTTGGTGCTGGGCTTTTTGCTGGCGCACGCTGACACCAGCTACACCCATGCGCAGTTGCAGGCGGCGCTAGCTGACGACAGGCAGGCTGAGTCGGGCGACCTTGACCGCGTGACGCTTTACCGCCTGATTGACCGCTTGACGCAAGTTGGCCTGTTGCTGTGCCGGGTAGACGCCAGCCGCACCCGCCGCTACCAGGCCATGCCGGCTGAAATACATGCCATTCCGCACTTTGAATGCCAGAGCTGCCACAAAGACAGCCCTTTGTCGGGTGCGCTGCAAGCCAACGCAAATGACCTCGAACGTGCCGCCCAAACGGCGCTTGAAGCGCTCAAAGCACTTGGCTACCAGGGCATGAGCATGGACTTTGCCGTGCGCGGTGTGTGCGCCGACTGCGCAACCGGGGCACCGGTTTGATCAGTTGCCGCCAGCTCACCTACCGCTATGCGAATGGGCCGGAGTTAGCGTTTGCTGACTTCAGTGTGGCGCAGGGTGCAACGTTGCTGCTGACTGGCGCATCGGGCTCTGGCAAGTCAACCTGGTTGGCCATGGCGGCCGGTTTGCTGCCTGCCAGCAGTGGGCAGCTGACAGTGGCGGGGCAAGTGATGGGCCAACTGAGCAAGCTTGACGGCGATGCATGGCGCGCCCGGACCATTGGCTTTTTGCCGCAAAAACTGCATTTAAGCGCCGCGTTAACGGTGCATGACAACCTGGAGCTGGCGCAATGGGCGGCTGGGCAAAAGACTGACAGCCAGCGTATTGCCAATGCGCTGGCCGCACTGGGTGTGCAAGCACTGTCAAACCGCAAACCCGCGCAGCTGTCGGGCGGGCAGGCGCAGCGTGTAGCGCTGGCGCGTGCGGTATTGCTGCAGCCCCAGGTGGTATTGGCCGACGAGCCAACCGCCAGCCTGGACAGCGCTGCCTGCCAAGCGGCCTTAAGTTTATTAAGCGAGACCGCGCAGCGCTTGCAGGCCACGCTGGTAATCGCCACCCACGATTCGCGGGTAAAACAGCAGTTTGAAGCCATTTCAAAGCCGTTTTTCAGTATCAAATTGGCCTGTAGCCCAATTAATACGGGCGCAAACAGCTATAAAAATAATAGCAACTTGACAGGCAGCTTGCACGCATGAAAACCATTCTGCTTTCATGGCGCTACCTGTGGTCACGGCCATTGGCTGCTGGCCTCAACCTGCTGTTGCTAACGCTGGGTCTGGCGGCCATCACGCTGGTGATGCTAGCCAGTCACCAGCTCAACAAAGCCTTTGAGCGCGACTTGGCAGGCATTGATGTGGTGGTAGGTGCCAAAGGCAGCCCGATGCAGCTGATTTTGTCGGGCGTGTTTCACATTGACTCGCCCACGGGCAATGTGCCCCTGGCGGCAGTCAAAGAGCTGGCTAAAAACCCGCAGGTCGCCAAAGTGATTCCCATCAGCCTGGGCGACAGCTTTCGGGGTTTCCGGATCGTCGGTACGTCGCTTGACTACATCAAACACTACGGCGCGCAGCTTGGTAGCGGCGGGCTCTGGGCCCAACCGATGCAAGCTGTGGTGGGCAGCCAGGTGGCACGGCAAACCGGGCTCAAGGCAGGCGACACCTTTGCCGGCAGTCACGGGCTGGGCGGCGGTGGCGAAAGCCATGCGCAAACGCCCTACACGGTGGTAGGGGTGCTGGCAGCCAGCGGATCAGTTCTTGACCGCCTGATTCTGACCTCAACTGAATCGGTCTGGAAGGTGCATGAAACAGACACCGCACTGGACGCCGAGGATCAAAAAATTCTTGAAGAAGAACGCGAGCTGACGCTGGCGTTGATTCAATACACGTCGCCGCTGGCAGCGGTTACTTTTCCGCGTTATGTCAATAGCGCCACCGAGATGCAGGCAGCCGCACCTGCGCTTGAAATAACCCGTTTGCTCAGCATGATGGGTGTGGGTACAGATGTGCTCAAGGCGCTGGCTGGCGTGTTGCTGCTTACAGCCGGATTAAGCGTTTTTATTGCCCTGTGGAGCGCCGTGCGGGAGCGCCGTGCCGACCTGGCCCTGCTGCGCATGCTGGGTGCGCCACCGCGCAAAATTGCTGGCCTGCTGCTGTGTGAAGCGCTGTGGCTGGCCGTGCTGGCCTGTGCTTTAGGCTTGCTGGCGGGGCAGGGCGCGCTGGCCGCCGCTGCCTGGGCGCTAGAGGCTGAAAAATCTGTTTTTATCGGCGCGTTTGCCTGGCCGATTGAACTGATGGTCGTCCCCGTGCTGGCTTTGGGCGTGGCGCTGGTTGCCAGCGCTTTGCCCGCGTGGGAGGCCTACCGTGTCAGTGTTTTTGAACTTCTCCAGTCCCGTTAAATCAAGGAATCATCATGAAAAAATACACCTCAATTCTTGCCGCGCTCGCTCTTGTTGCCAGTGGCAGCGTGTTTGCGCAAGCCCACACCGCCAAAGAGCTTAAAGAAGACATCACCCGTCACCGCGCCATGGCAGCCGCCCATGAAAGCGCTGCCAAATGCCTTGAGTCAGGCAAAAAGCTGGAAATGTGTGAAAAAGAATTGCAAGCGGCCTGCAAAGGCCTGGCTGTTGGCAAGTACTGCGGCATGAAGCACGTGCATTGAGTTTTTCAACGCATTGACTGTACAACTGACGCAAAATCTGGCAGACCATTCGATTTCAGGAGTACCCAATGAAGCATCGTTTTAAAGCATGGGCTACTGCAGCGGGCCTGGCGCTTTGCCTGGGCAGTGCGGCAACGGCTCAGGTTTTGTCGTCGCCCCTGGGCGCGCCGCCGGCGGGGCTGGCCGCAGGTACCGGTGCGGGCACGCACGGTGCAGGCAGCCCGTTTGCACCCTTGCAGCCGCGCAATGACGTGATCCCGTGGTCTGTGTTGACCGATGTTAAAACCAGGGTAGAAAAAAATCGCATCTTGCCGGTTTTCAGCACCAGCCAGACATCGCTGAACCAGAAAACCCAGCGCATTCAGGGCTTCATGATGCCGCTCGAACCTGGCACCAGCCAGCGCCATTTTTTGCTGTCGTCTGTGCCGCTGACCTGCTCGTTTTGTACCGCAGGCGGGCCTGAGAGTATGGTCGAGGTGCGCACCAAAACCCCCGTCAAATACGGCATGGAGCCGGTGGTTGTCGAGGGCAAGTTTTCAGTGCTGAATGATGACTCTTACGGTTTGTACTACCGCATGACGGACGCTACCAGCGTCAAGTAAACATCTTCTGACTGCTTCGCATGTTTGTATTGCCTCGCCTCACGACCTTGCTCGCTTTGCTGCTGGCGGCTGTGCTGGTGATGACGCAAACGCTGGGTATGGTTCATATCATCACGCATGGCTCGTCGGGTTCGGCTCTGCATTCGCAGGATGCTCGGCAGGATCATGATCATGATCATGATCATGGTCATGGTCATGGTCATGGTCACGACCATGCTGAAGTCGAGGAGCCTGAAACTCGTCATTTTTTAGCTTTACTTTTTTCAACGCACCAGGACTTGTCTGATTGCCGTTTATATGACCAGGCCAGCCATGATGGCGGGCTGGTAGCGGTGATGCTATCGACATTGCCCGTAGTTCTGCCACTTTCAACCGTGGCGATTTTTCAGGGCGAAGCACTCGCCCGTTGGGCAGCACTGTTTAACGCGCGCGGCCCACCTTTGACCGTCTGAATCTCCCTTTCATTCTTTGTTGTTGCTCGCTGGCCTGTGTGGCCAGCGAGTGGTTTTTGCTTTCTTCAGATTCATTCAGGTCAATTCATGCCAACATTATTTTCAAACCGTGCCGTCCGGCTGGCGGTGCTGTCAGTCTGCGCGCTTTACGCGCAAGCCGCCGTAGCTCAAACGCCGCAGCTCAAAGAAGTCACCATCACCGGCAACCCCCTGGGTGCTTCAGATTTAATAGCGCCTAGCGCAAGTTATTCGGGCGATGGACTGTTATTACGTTCTAAAACCACGTTGGGCGAAACGCTTGACGGCACCCCTGGCGTCAGCAGCACCTACTTTGGTCCCAATGCCAGCCGCCCCATCATTCGCGGGCAAGACGGTGACCGCATTCGTATCCTGAACAATGGCGGCGGCTTGCTGGATGTGTCGTCACTCAGTTATGACCATTCCGTCACCGCAGACCCGATCAGCATTGAACGCATCGAGGTGTTGCGCGGCCCGGGCGCGCTGCAGTACGGTGGCAGTGCCATCGGCGGTGTGGTCAATGTGATTGACAACCGAATCGGTAAAGAAGCGCAATTTGACAGCAACGGCGGGGTAATGGGCAAGCTTGATTCAGGCTTTGCCAGTGGCAACCGTGAACGCGGTACGGGCGTGTTGCTAGAAGCCGGGACGGATCGTTTTGCCTTGCATGTCGATGCTTTTGAACGCCAAACAGGCGATGTTGTCGTGCCTGCTGACATGGCTTGCAACAAGGCTTCTGGTGCATTCACTGCCCAGCGTATTTGCAATTCTCAAAGCCGGGTCAATGGTAGCGGGGTGGGCGGTTCATTATTGTTTGCCAACGGATATTTGGGCGCATCGGCCAGCACTTACCGTAGCAACTACGGCACCGTGGCAGAAGCAGATGTGACCATTGGCATGAAGTCGGATCGCTATGCGCTTGAAGGCGAGATTCGTAACCTCGGTGGTTTTCTTCAAAGCATCAAAGGCCAGTACAGCCAAACTGACTATGCCCATACCGAATTTGACGATGGCGCTGTGGGTACCGTTTTCAAAACGAAAGGCAGTGACTTCAGGTTAGAAGCGCGCCATGCCAAGTTAGGCGGTTTTGAAGGTCTGGTCGGCGTACAGCTTGATAACGCGCGCTTTTCAGCCGATGGCGATGAAGCGTTTGCGCCATACAGCACAACACAGCAAAGCGCCTTGTTTGCCTACGAAGAATACAAAACGGATTGGGGCAAGTTGACCTTTGGCGGCCGGGTCGAATCAGTCAAGGTGGAATCACTGGGCAACCCCAACCCGGCGCTGGCCAAATTTGTACCCGGCAAGCGTGACTTCAAACCAAACAGCTACGCACTAGGCGCACTGTGGAATGTCTCGCCCGCATGGCAATTAACCACCAATCTTGCACATACCGAGCGTGCGCCCAACGACTATGAGCTGTTTGCTGATGGCCCGCACATTGCCACCCGTGCCTACGAGGTGGGCGACGCATCGTTCAACAAAGAGCGCGCCTTGCAAGTCGATATCGGGGCGGCGTGGAAATCCGGTGCCCATGCGTTTGCCGTGAACGCTTACACCAGCCGCTTTAGCAATTACATTGGTTTGGTGCAATCTGCTGGCGTCACCCGCAACAAGGAAGACGGCGAAGTGAACCCGGTCGACGACCCGGCCAACCCAGGTTTTACGCAGGCAGGTGTGGCGTTTGATCCGCTCAACGAGTTTCGCTACCAGCAGATTCGAGCGCGTTTTACAGGCTTCGAGGTGAGTGGCAATATCCGCTTGATGGAAGGCGCGTCTCCGCTCGATTTGGGCTTGCGTGCAGATATGGTCAGGGCAAGCAACCTGACGACGGGGCAGCCCTTGCCCCGCATTACGCCCATGCGTTTGGGAGCCACACTGAAATATTCAAGTGGCCCGTTTGGTGCCAATATTGGCTTTGATTACGCGGCAGCTCAAGATCGTGTTCCGGCTGGCGACCAAACTGTGGCGGCCAGCACGCGTTGGAACGCGGGCGTCAATTACCGGGTGAAAGCAGGGCCAGTCAGCACACTGCTTTATGCGCGTTTGGACAATCTGACAAACGCTTTGGCCTACAGTGCCACGTCAATTTTGACGTCGACTGCTTTTCCTAACGCACCTCCGCTGCCGGGACGCAGCTTGAAAGTGGGCTTACAAGCCAGCTTCTAAGCGTGCCTTAAACCGGTGTTTCGGCGCTACTGCGATATTTTTTTCGCTTCTTCGATTTGGTATTCAAAGTAGCGCTGAAAGCTGAACGCAATGCTGGACATCAGCGCGGTAGCACCCATCAGTACCGAGAAAACTACCGCACCAATCACCAGCCAATTGGTTTGCCCTGCCAGCGCATCCGGCTGGTGGGGGTTGTGTGTGGCGTTCCACTTTTCAAGCGACGACAACCCGTAATAAATCGCTGTGATAGCGGTAGCGGCCAGCGTAAATCCCAAAATGGGCACCAGCAGCCACGCCAATTGGTCATCTTGCCCCAGCGTGCGAACGCGGTAGACGCCGTACCAGCCAATGGCTGCCAGTAACGGGTGCAGCCAGCCCAGCAGGTCTTTCAGCCCGAACAGATAAAAGCGGTGCAGACCCAACTGACCGAAGATAAACGCCAACCAGGTGGCGAGTGTTTTGTTTTTAAGTGCCATCATTTAATTATCAGCGGCAACTTTTCAGGTTAGGTCGCTGGGCGCTTGAGTGTCACCTAATCCCAGCGTTTTCTGCATGATGACAATATCGCGCCAGGCGCCAAACTTCCAGCCGCAGGCATCAATTTTGCCGACATGCTCAAAGCCCAGTGCCACATGCAAACCGACAGATCCGGCGTTGGCTGAATCCCCAATGATCGCCATCATTTTGCGAATCCCGACCGCCTCGCAGCACGCCATCAGCTCAGCCAGCAGGGCGCGGCCCAGGCCTTTGCCCTGCTGGTCAGGTGCCAGGTAGATTGAATCTTCAACCGAATAGCGGTAGGCCGGCCGGGGCTTGAACCAGTTACCGTACGCAAAGCCGACTACCTTGCCATCATCCACCGCCACAAGATACGGCAGCCCTTTGCCCAGTACATCGGCGCGGCGGTTGGTCATATCCTCTAGGCTAGGTGCCTCGGTTTCAAACGTGCCAGTGCTGTTTAAAACGTGGTGCGCATAAATGGCGGTCACTTGGGTAATGTCAGCATCAATGCTTGGGCGAATAATCGGCATAGGAATTAGGTGTGGTGAATGGGCGTGGTTAAAACTTCAATGATACTGACTGGCGCGCTATAATCAAAGGCTTTGCAGCAGTTCGCTGGCCGGGTGGTCATGTCGAGTGTCTCAACCGTTGCAAGAACTTTTTGGGCATGCATTACTTTTTTTAGGTATGCCCTCCACCCTGGGAATACATCATGGTCGTTATCCGGCTTGCACGCGGCGGTTCTAAGCACCGTCCATTTTTTAACATCGTTGTGGCTGACAAGCGCGTTCGCCGCGATGGCCGTTTCATCGAGCGTATCGGTTTTTACAATCCGATTGCCAAGGGCGGCGAAGAGGGTTTGCGCATCATGCAAGACCGCTTGACCCACTGGGTTGGTGTTGGTGCACAAGCGTCCCCCACCGTTGAGCGCCTGATCAAGCAAGGCGCAGCCGCTGCCGCCAAGGCCGCTTAATTTCAAAAAATGGCGTTCGACTTAAAACCGTCTGCACTGCCAGACGATTCGATTGAAGTCGGACGCGTTTTGGATGCGTGGGGTGTCAAAGGATGGCTCAAAATCCTGCCCCACAATTCTGATCCTGAGGCCTTGTTCTTAGCCAAGTCCTGGTTTTTGCAAGCTCCTGATGCCAAATTTCGTCCGGGCTTTAATGCCTTCACGGGAACAGTCACCATCGCGGTTGACGAGGCCAAGATCCACTCTGATTCTGTCGTTGCCAAATTTGACGGCCTCGATGATCGCAACGACGCCGAATCCCTGCGTGGTTGCCGCATATTTTTGCCGCGCAGCGCCTTTCCAAAAGCGTCGAAAGACGAGTATTACTGGGTTGACCTGATTGGTTTGAATGTCATTAATCGTGAAGGCCTGGCTTTAGGCTGTGTACGCGACTTGATGGCTACTGGCCCGCATTCGGTTCTGTGCATTGAATACCCGGCTGTGCAAGAAGACGGTAGTAGCAAACCAGACGAGCGTTTGATTCCGTTTGTCTCGGCTTATGTTGATTCGGTTGATATTGCGGGCAAATTGATCGCGGTTGACTGGCAGCCCGATTACTGAGTCGCCTCGCTTTAACAACGCATTGACAACGCACTGGCACGTTCATGCGCTTTGATGTCATTACCTTATTCCCTGAGCTTTTTGCACCGTTCTTAATCAGCGGCGTCACGCGGCGCGCGTACGAGTCCGGTTTGGTCGATGTCAAGCTCTGGAATCCACGCGACTTTGCGGTTGGAACTTACAAAAGAATCGATGACAGACCGTTTGGCGGCGGGCCCGGCATGGTGATGCTGGCTGAACCGCTGGCGCAGTGCCTGGCAGCCATCCGCGCCGAACGAGGCTCTGATGTTGACCCCGTTGCGCTGTTTTCACCCATCGGCAAAACTTTAAATCACAGCAGTATTGAAGAGTGGTCCGCAAGCCAGGGCGCCGTGTTGATTTGCGGCCGCTACGAAGGCATTGACCAGCGCTTTATTAACAAATACGTGACGCATCAAATCAGCCTGGGTGACTTTGTGCTGTCAGGCGGTGAAATTGCTGCGATGGCCATGCTCGATGCTGTGGCCCGGCTGCAGCCTGGCGTGCTTAATGATGAGGGAAGCCACCAATTAGACAGCTTCAACCCAGCACTTGATGGTCTGCTCGACTGCCCGCATTACACCCGCCCTGTTGACTGGCAAGGGCATGTGGTGCCAGATGTGCTGATGTCGGGCAACCACGCCCATATTGAATGCTGGCGGCGCGAGCAGCGCCTGGCGTTAACCCAGCAACAGCGGCCAGAGCTGGTCGAACTAGCACGTGTTGGTGGCCAGTTGACGGCTAAAGACGAGGCGTTTTTAGCGGCGGCTGAAATCGGCCCTGGCCGGAATATGTAAATTGCTATAATCAGGAGCTTTTCGATCCTCTGGCGGCCACTGCAACTGAAGCAAACAACTAAACAAGTTAACGGCTCAGAATTGCGGTCTTTAGCGTAGCGCGTGAATGACCGAAATTGTTTTCTGGAATTTTTATGAATCTGATTCAAATCCTTGAGCAAGAAGAAATTGCTCGTCTGAACAAAACTGTTCCTGTTTATTCACCTGGCGACACCGTGATCGTCAGCGTCAATGTGGTTGAAGGCACCCGCAAACGTATGCAGGCTTTTGAAGGTGTGGTGATTGCCAAGCGCAATCGCGGCCTGAACTCCAGCTTTATCGTTCGTAAAATTTCGAACGGCGAAGGTGTCGAGCGTACTTTCCAGGTTTACAGCCCATTGATTGCCAAGATCGAAGTCAAGCGCCGCGGTGATGTCCGCCGTGCCAAGTTGTACTACCTGCGCAGCCGCAGCGGCAAGTCAGCACGTATCAAGGAAAAGCTGGGCGTCAAGGCCGCTTAACTCACGGCTTAATTGCCCCTTGTGTTTTAAACAGGCCAACAGCAAAGCCACTCCCCGGAGTGGCTTTTTTTATGCAATTCAGTAAACCTTTACCCAAGTTCGACCCGCGCACGATTCCTGTACAAGGAATCGACGACCACCTTGAGGGCATTGCGCCTGACCGTTTGACGCCTGCATCGCTCAGGCTGCGGTTTGCCAAGCCACCAGTTTGGACACCTGAACACAGCGTTGAAAAGAAATTTGAGAACCGCGAGCCGGCTGCCGCTGCGGTTTTGATAGCGCTGGTCACGCGCGATGAGTTGATGCTGCTCCTCACCCAGCGTACAACCCATTTGTCGTCTCATGCAGGCCAGGTTGCATTTCCCGGTGGCCGCACTGACGCTACCGATATTGATGCGGTTGACACCGCGTTGCGCGAGGCCACAGAGGAAATCGGCTTGCCGCGTGAGCATGTCGAGGTGCTGGGAACGCTGCCGATTTACGTCACAGGTACGGCCTACAGCGTCACGCCGGTGGTTGCGCTGGTGACGCCGGGGTTTGTGCTGCAACCTAATCCGGGTGAGGTGGCTGATGTGTTTGAAGTGCCGCTGGCCTACCTGATGAAACCCGCCAATCACCGCCGCCACGCGGTAGAGTTTGACGGTATCACGCGCGAATGGCTGTCTATGCCTTATCTAGACCACAGTATCTTGCAAGATAACGGTCAGTCGCCCGAGCGCTTTATCTGGGGCGCAACGGCTGGCATGTTGCGCAATCTGTATCGGTTTTTATCTGCTTGACCGTTATCATTCAGAATGAGTTTTTTCGCTGTACTGTTTGCCTTGCTGATTGAACAAGCCCGCCCATTGGCGCGCGGCAACTGGATTCATGCGGGTTTCAGGCAGTGGGCGCGCTGGGCGAGCCGCCACCTGGACGCCGGACAGGCGCATCACGGCTGGATAGCCTGGGCCGTTGCCGTTGCATTGCCCAGTTTGTGCGCTTTGGCGATGCATTGGGCGCTTTGGTATGTGCACCCGTTACTGGCTTTCGCCTGGAGTGTTGGCATTTTGTACGTGACACTGGGCTTTCGCCAGTTCAGCCATTACTTTACTGACATACGCGACGCGCTCGATGATGGCGACGAAGACACTGCGCGTGAGCTCTTGGCCGAGTGGCGGCAAGTCGATGCCAGCGAGCTGCCGCGTAGCGAAATTGTTCGACATGTGATTGAATATTCAGTCTTGGCCGCACACCGCCATGTGTTTGGTGTACTGGGCTGGTTCTCGCTGCTTGCCGCATTTGGGCTGGGGCCGATGGGTGCAGTGCTATACCGCATGAGTGAATTTGTTGCGCGCTATTGGCGCTTCAAAAGCAAATCGCTCGAAGCCGGCGAGGGCGCAAGTCCGGCGTTGCAAACCGCTGCCAGTCAGGCTTGGGGCGTGCTGGACTATTTACCGGTTCGCGTCACGTCGCTGGGGTTTGCCGTGGTCGGCAGTTTTGAAGACGCGATTGATGCCTGGCGTAGCTATAAAAACAGTGGTGCACAGCGCTTTTCAAATGACGACGCTGTGGCGCTGGAAACCCGTAACGACGGCATTATTTTGGCGGCGACTTCGGGCGCAGTGAATGTGCGCTTGGGTGGGCGGGCCTTGCAACCCGCGTTTGACCCGAATGCATCGGCAGGATTTTTAGTAGCCAACACAGCGACGCCTGATGTATCGACGCAGGCCACACCCGGCCGTGAGCCGGAAGTAGCCCACTTGCGCAGCATTGTGGGCCTCGTGTGGCGTTCAGTTGTGCTGTGGATGGTGCTGCTGGCGCTTTTGACGCTGGCCAGACTGTTGGGCTAATACCGCGTTTGCGACAATTCAGCAAACAATTCGCTATATAAACGATAGCGGTTAGCGCCTATATTGATTGGGCTAGAGCCCGATTTCATGCTTAAAATAACGCCACAACCCGGCTCATGCAAGTGGGTGCAGTTATAAAACTTGCAGTCCTGCGCATGGGTTTTAAAGTCCGGCATCAACTGCGCCAATTGCATGGGTTCAATGTGGTGCAAACCAAATTCCTGGAAGCCTGGCGAATCAATCAGTGCTGTGGTGCGCAGCGCATCAATCCAGTACAGTGTGGTGCTGGTCGTGGTGTGTTTGCCTGAATTAAGCGCCTGCGAGATTTCAGCCGTTAGCACCTTGGCTGAGGGTATGAGCAAATTAGTCAGACTGCTTTTGCCTGAGCCTGACGGGCCGAGCACCAGTGTTTTTTTGCCCTTGAGCAGCGCCATCAATTCATCAGTTTGAGCGGCGTTTTCAGGCGCGTCTGTTTTTGGTTTGATGGCCAGCGGCAGCATTTTGTAGCCCATGGCGCGGTACGGCTGCAGCCGGGTCCAGGCTCTGCCAAAGGGCTCGGTCAAGTCGCTTTTATTCAGGGCAATGACGGGCGTGATGCCTGCAGCTTCGGCCGCAATCAGCGCGCGCGTCAACTGGCTTTCTGAAAACTCAGGCTCTGCGGCTATCAAAATCAATATTTGGTCGAGGTTAGCTGCAAACGACTTGGTTCGCAGCTCGTCTTGCCGGTAAAACACATTACTGCGCTCGTCAATTTTTTCTATCGTGCCTTCGTCTTCGCTGGGCAGCCAGCGCACGTTGTCACCTACCAGCGCCTGGCCCTTTTTACCGCGCGGGTGGCAAATAATGCGTTGGCCGTCAGCTGTTTCAACCAGCACATGGCGGCCAAAACCAGCCACGACCAGGCCTTGCTTTGTCCCGGCTGCCCCTGGACTTGCCGCGCGTTGTGGTTTGCTCAAACAAGTAACGCGTCAGCTTTTGACGCGCAGAAAAAATCACTGACAGAGATGCCGTTCACATCATGGGTGTTAAAGCGAACGGTGCATTTGCTGTAGCTGACAGCGAGGTCGGGGTGGTGATCTTCGGCATTGGCAATAAAGGCCAAGGCGTTCACAAACCCAATCGTCTCGTGGTAGTTTTTAAAGGTGTATGTTTTCTCAAGCGCGCCGTCTATCAGCCGCCAGCCCGATGGCTGCTCGCCATTGAGCTTGCTCAGCTGCGTGACGATTTCAGTCGCGCTCAGGGCTTTGCGGTTGTTGTGAATCGGGTTGGTCATGCGGCGCTCCCGGCGATATTCATACGGGCCAAGCGCTCTGAAGCAGGTGGGTGCGAGTAATAAAATTTGACGAATACCGGGTCAGGTGTCAGCGTGCTGGCGTTGTCCTGGTACAGCTTGAGCAGGGCGCTTTTCAGGTCTTTGCCATCAGTTTGCAGCACGGCGTAGGCATCCGCTTCAAACTCGTGCTTGCGTGAGAACTGCGCAAAAATGGGCGAGATAAAAAAACTGAACAGTGGCACCACCAACATGAACAGCAGCAGCGCCAGCGCATCGTTACTGCCGCTCAAACTGGGCGTAATGCCCAGCCCGGTATAAAACCAGACCTGCGCTGACAGCCAGCCCAGCAAGGCAAACCCCACCAGGCTCATGGCAAACATGCCAATGATGCGTTTGATAATGTGTTTGTGCTTGAAATGCCCCAGCTCATGCGCCAGCACGGCATCTACTTCAGCCGGGCTGAGCTGCTTGAGCAATGTGTCGTAAAACACCACCCGCTTGGCTGCGCCAAAGCCGGTGAAGTAGGCATTGGCGTGAGCTGACCGCTTGCTGCCGTCCATCACAAACAAGCCTTTGGCTGCAAAGCCGCAGCGCTGCATCAGCGCTGTGACGCGCGCCTTGAGAGTTTCATCGTCCAGTGGTTTGAATTTGTTAAACAGTGGCGCAATCACGGTCGGATACAACACCAGAATCAGTAAATTGAAAGCCATCCACGCACTCCACGCCCACAGCCACCACAAGGCGCCACTGCTGCTCATCAGCCACAAAATCAACGCCACAATCGGCAAGCCAATCACCGCGCCAACTGCCAGGCCTTTGATCATGTCCGCCAGCCACAACTTGAACGTCATTTTGTTAAAGCCAAAGCGCTCTTCAATTTTGAAGGTGCTGTAAAGCGTGAAGGGCAAGTCCAGCACGCCGCTGATGACTGCAAACGCGGCCAGCAGCGCAAGCTGTGGCACCAAGCTACCGTAGCTTGCTAAGCCCGCCTCGTTGATGGCCTGGTTTAGAGCATCAATACCGCCGAGTAATGTCCAACCCAGTAACAACGCCGCGCCAAAAGCCATCTCCAGCAGGCCAAAACGTGCTTTGGTGATGGTGTAGTCAGCTGCTTTTTGGTGCGATGAAAGCGAAATGGTGGCAGCAAATGCAGCAGGGACGGTATTGCGGTTTTTCGCCACATGGCGAATCTGCCGCGACGCCAGATAAAACCGAACCAGCAAGCCAATAACCAGCACGGCTGCGAACACCGACGTAAAAATCAGAGAATAATTTTGCATACGGGGAAGTTTAGGCCATCAGCGAGAATCACAACATGACTGAACCCGATACCCAACTCAAAAAATCTGACCAAAACCTGGTCTGGCTGGACTGCGAAATGACCGGGCTTGACCCTGAAAAAGAGCGCCTGATTGAAATCGCCATCATTGTTACTGGCCCCCAGCTCGTGCCGCGTATTGAAGGCCCGGTGCTGGTCATTCATCAGCCTGACGAAGTTTTAGACCAGATGGACAAGTGGAACAAGGGCACGCACGGCAAAAGCGGGCTGATTGACAAGGTCAAAGCCTCAACCCTGACTGAGGCGGATGCAGAAGCGCAAATCCTGGCCTTTATTGCCCAATACGTGCCCAAAAGCGTGTCCCCGCTGTGCGGCAACACCATCAGCCAGGACCGGCGCTTTTTGGTCAAGTACATGCCCAAGCTAGAAGCGTACCTGCACTACCGCAACATCGACGTCAGCACCTTCAAGGAGCTGGCCAAACGCTGGCGGCCAGAGGTCTACAACGCGTTTAAAAAGCAACAAAAGCACACCGCACTGGCCGATGTGCATGAGTCGATTGACGAACTGGAGCATTACCGGACGCATTTTTTGAAGTAAATCCGTTGTCCGCTTTGGCTTAGCCGCCAACAAGGTCAAACTGTTTTAAATAGATTGAATGGGCTGAAATGGGCTGAAATGGGCCGATTTCGATAAGTTTTTAATACGTTTTATGCCTGTAGCGCAACAAATACGTGCGTAAAAAGCTCCTAAATTAATAGCAATTACTGCAATTTATCAAACCATTCGATTGGCCTCAAGCCCCGCACGTACCTTGTCCAGGGTGATCGGAAAATCACGCACCCGCACCCCGGTGGCGTTGTAGACCGCGTTGGCCACGGCAGCACCTGCGCCGCAAATGCCCAACTCTCCCACGCCTTTGATTTTGAGTGGGTTGGTTTTGTCGTCCACTTCGTTCAAAAAAAACACGTCAATTTTTGGAATGTCGGCATGCGATGGCACGTGGTACTCGGCCAAGTCGTGGTTAACAAAGTGTCCGTCGCGTGGGTCGATGACGGCATCCTCATGCAGGGCGGTACCAACGGCCCAGATCATGGCACCACTGATCTGGCTTTTTGCGGTCTTTTCATTCAAAATTCGCCCAGCCGCAAACACGCCCAACAGTCGGCGCACGCGGATCTCGCCCGTGTCGATATTGACAGCAGTTTCGGCAAAGTGTGCGCCGTAGGCATGTTGTGCAAACTCTTTGGCCATGGCACCTGGTTTGATCTCGCCACTGGCCTGCATGCCAAGCGTGCCAGCCATCGTGCCCAGTGTTTCAGCTTTGCCTGCGCCTGACAGGCTGCCATTTGCAAACGTGGCATCGGCAACATTGATCCCCATCTTTTCAGCCAGCTTGGCTCGCAGGTTGGTACACGCATCAAACAGGCCCGAGCCTGAGCTGGCCGCACCCCACGAGCCGCCTGAACCCGGTGTAGCAGGAAAGTCGCTATCGCCCAGCGCCATGCGCACACGCTCAATCGGCAACCCCATCATTTCAGCGGCGATCTGCGTTAGCACGGTGTAGCTGCCGGTACCAATATCTGTCATGGCCATTTTTACGGTCAAGATACCTTCGCGGTTTAGCGCCACATCACATTTGGACGGCATGATGAGGTTGGAGCGAATGGCAGCGGCCATGCCCATGCCAATAAGCCAGCGGCCTTCACGCTGCTGCGCTGGCACGGCGCGTCTTTGGCTCCAGCCAAAGCGGCTAGCGCCTTCTTTCATGCAGGCCACCAGGTTACGGCTTGAAAACGGGATTTTCTTGTCCTGCTCTTGGGTGGGCTCGTTGCGCAGGCGCAGCTCAATCGGGTCAAGCTTGAGTTTTTCAGCCAGCTCGTCCATGGCCACTTCAAGCGCTATCATGCCGACCGCTTCGCCGGGGGCGCGGGTGGAGTCCGACACCGGCAAATCAAGTTTGACAAGGTAATGCGGCGTGTAGCGTGCGGGCGCCGCGTACAGCGTGCGCGTTTGCACGGCGGATGGTTCCAGAAAGTCGTCATACCGGGCGGTGTTTGACCATGCTTCATGGCTCACAGCATTGAGTTTGCCGTCAGTTGACGAGCCCAGACGCAGGTGCTGAACGGTGTCGCTGCGGTGCGACGTGATGTGAAACATCTGCTGGCGGGTGAGGGCGGTTTTAACGGGCCTTTTTAACGCTAGGGCAGCAAGCGCTGTCAAGATCACATCGCCGTAAATGGGCAGTTTGCTGCCAAAACCGCCACCAATGTAACGGCTGACCAATCGCACATCAGCCAGGGGCAAACCAAGGGTTGACGCCACGCCCTTTTGTGCGCTGTTGATGAGCTGAGCCGAGCAATGCACCGTTAATTTGTTGCCCTGCCAATAGGCCAGGGTTGCCGGTGGCTCCATGGGTGCGGCCGCATGGGCTGCTGTGGTGAAGTGCGCGTTCACCGTGACCGCTGAATTTGCGAACGCTTTGTCAAACTCTTCTTTGGAGCCGTTAACCGCGGGTTCTCCAAAGATTTTTTCTTGCAACTCACCGCGCGCCAAATGGCTTTTCATCTCGTGCTCACCGGCCGCTTTGGCGTAAGTCACTGAAACCAGTTTTGACGCTGATCGGGCCTGCTCGAACGTGGTGGCCACAACAAAAGCAATCGGCTGGCCGTAATAGTCAACAGCGGCAGAGCCCAGCTGCGGAATAGCGCGCGCATAGCGGTCAGGCAACTCAATCGGCCCCCAGGGTGCTTGTTTGGGTGCATTCAGGTGCGTCAGTACCAGCAACACGCCGGGTGCACGTTCAGCTGCACTGGTATTGATAGCGCTGATTCGCCCTTTAGAAATGGTGGCCTGCACCAGGTAGCCGTGGGCTGCGGCTAGACCTCCTTCGCCTTCAATAATTTCATGCGCGTAGGGCGCTTGGCCCATCACTTTCAGACGCCCTTCCACGCGGTCCAGAGGCTTGCCCATCAAACCCTGGCGGTTGTCATCCAGCGCGTTGCGAGGGGCGGGTGTGTTCATCTGCATGTGTGGCTCCAGAAATGGGTGTTTTTAGGCTTCAGCCAGCACTGCCCGCAAGGTACTGCGCACCAACGGAATTTTGAAATCGTTGTGGCCAAAACCACGCGCACCTTGCAGCACCTGGTCGGCTGCAGCATCAGCGGTTGCCGGGTTGACGCCCACAGCTGCCAACAATGTTTCAGCGCCCAGCACACGCCACGGTTGGTGTGCCAGCCCGCCAAAAGCCAATTTGGCAGACCGAACAATACCGCCCGAAGAGTCGATGATGGCGGCTACTGAAACTGTAGCAAATGCGTACGATGCCCGGTCGCGAACCTTGCGGTAAATGTGTTTGCCAGGCAGCGGCGGCGGTAGCGTGACAGCGGTGATCATTTCACCGGCCTGCAGATTGGTTTCAATGTGCGGCGTGTTACCGGGCAGGCGGTGGAAATCGGCAATCGGTATGACGCGTTTTGCGCCGCTGGGTAGCACCGTTTCAACCTGCGCATCAAGCACGCGCATGGCAACGGCCATGTCTGACGGGTGCGTCGCAATGCATTGATCGCTGGTGCCCAGCACGGCGTGCAGGCGGTTGTAACCCTGCAGCGCCGAGCAGCCCGTGCCTGGCGTACGCTTGTTGCAAGCTTGTGCGGTGTCATAAAAATAATAGCAGCGGGTGCGCTGCAACAGGTTGCCGCCCGTTGTGGCCTTGTTGCGCAGCTGGCCTGATGCACCGCTGAGCAAAGCGCGGCTTAACACCGCGTAGTCTTTGCGGATACGCGGGTCTGCGGCCAGGTCAGAATTGCTCACCATGGCACCAATGCGTACCCCACCGTCTGCAGTCAGCTCGGTTTTGTCCAGTCCCAAGCGGGTGATGTCAACTAAATGCAGCGGCGTTTCGATTTGCAGCTTCATCAAGTCCAGCAAATTGGTGCCGCCAGCAATAAATTTTGCGTCGGGTTTGGCTGCAGCCGCTGCAGCAGCCCCTGCAGGCGACGTGGCGCGTTCGTAAGTAAAGGACTTCATGCAACCGCTCCTGCTACATCGCGAATAGCCGCCACGATATTGGGGTAGGCGCTGCAGCGACAAATATTGCCACTCATGCGTTCGCGTATTTCTTCATCGTTCAGCGCACCAGCGGCGCTGGCCAGGTCTTGAGTAACATGGCTTGGCATGCCTGCTTTGGCCTCTGCCAGCATACCCACTGACGAACAGATTTGCCCCGGCGTGCAGTAACCGCACTGAAATCCGTCGTGCTTGATGAATGCAGCCTGCATCGGGTGCAAAGTGTCGCCGCTGGACAAGCCCTCAATGGTAGTGATGGCCTGGCCCTCATGCATCACGGCAAGGCTCAGGCAAGAGTTGATTCGCCTGCCGTCAATTAGTACGGTACAGGCACCGCACTGGCCATGATCACACCCTTTTTTAGAACCTTTTAAATTCATGTGTTCGCGCAGCGCGTCCAGCAAACTGGTACGGCCGTCAATGGTCAGCGGATACGTTTGGCCATTAACTTGCAGGTTCATGCGCATCATCACCGGATTCGGTTCCCTTGACGTGGCGACCGAACCCGCCATATTGGTCGGTGGTTCTGTTGCACAACCCACGAGCGGAACAGCTGCTATGGCGGTACTGACCTGCACCATGGCGCGGCGCGAAAGGCCCGTGGACGGCTCGGCTGAAAGGGTCGAATCATTGACGAGCCTGATCATGGGGATCCTTTTTCAAATGTGAGGTAACTTTCAATTTATCTTCACATCGTCCGAAAAAGCACGGCGTAGGTTTGTCAACGCAGGCCTCGTCAGTTAACTGCCCGAATCAGGTGCGGGTCACATCAATGGCGAATCCAGTGCAGCCACTTGCAAGTGGCCGTTAATTCCATCATTGCCGTGAACCTTGCACACAAAAAAGCGCAAACAGCGACTAAATAAATACCCGTTCAACGTCTGAATTCAGTCCCAGCCAGGCGCTTACAGCGCTGCGTAAGGCCGCAGGGTCGCCAGTGGTGATGAATCCGGTGGGCACCACTTCATGCTGCATGGACAGTTGACGGCCTAAGCGCTGTCTGGTCTGGCGTGCCACAGCATTGCTGGTGTCGATGAGACGTACCCTTTTGTCGACTTGCGCTGCTATGTGTATTGCAGCAAATAGGTAGTGTGTGCAGCCCAAAACGATGACATCAACAGGGTTTTTTGGCTCATTTAAGGCATCAAAAGTGGCTTTTGCGTTTATTACTCTTGCGCAAGCAGCTATTAATTTAGTAGCGTCGGTATTTTGTGTGAATTGCTCAACAGCTTCTGCCAGCCCGTCACATGGCAGCAATGTAAAGCGTGCCCGGCTGTCCTGCGCTGCTAGCAGCGCCGAAAAGCGTGCACTAGCCAGCGTGCTGCGCGTGGCCATCACGGCAATGTGTTGGGTCTGGCTGAGGATCACGGCGGGTTTTAAAGCGGGCTCCACACCAATGATTGGCAGGCCAGGGTGGGCTGCGCGGAGCAGGTCAATTGCCGCTGCGGTAGCTGTATTGCACGCCACGACCAGTGCCTTGATGTTTTGCGCCACCAGATACGCTGCAATAGCCATCGACCGCGCAACAACATGAGCATTGTCCCGCTCGCCATAAGGCGCATGGCCGCTGTCTGCGACGTAGATGAAGTGCTCGTTGGGCAGTTCGGCGCGTAACGCTCTTAAAACGCTCAGGCCACCTATACCGGAGTCAAAGATACCGATGGGGGCTTTCATTGTGCAGGTATGAAACCGCTGGACGTGCACCACTGGCCAAAGTGACTGCGTAACTGTTCAGGCAATGCCATCAAAAAATCAATATTTAATGGGTATGAATTTTCTAAAAAATACCGAGTGGCGTCCAACAGCACGTTTGCCTGACGGCGGTCTTTGCCCATTTTGTCTGCGCGTCGTTCCGGTTTGTCAGCCAGCCAAAGTTTGTGCAACGCCATCCAGCGCGGGTCGGGCACAACCAACGGCGCAGCACAACCTTTAAGGGTTGCGACAACACTGACTGCAGTGCCTTTTAACAGCCACTCTTGCACTATCAAGGATGCCATGGGGTCAAAGGCTTCGTTTTTAGGCAACGGGTGCGTGCTGGGTGCGGCTAGCAACTCAACCTCGTAGCCGTCACTGCTGACAGCCTGGCAAGGCTTGCGCGGCGAAATACGGTAAGAGCTGTCGATGCTTTTGAGCACGCCAAAGAGAGTTTTGCATTAGCGGGCTGGTTGCCCAACAGCGTTGCAAGCGATACATTGCTGCCCCGGCACCATGCCAAGTCAAATTTGTCAGGCAGTGACGGCAAGCGCAGGCGGCGGTACAAGCCCGCGCGTTTCTGAATCACTGCATCAAATGACTGGATGCGCATCTTGAGTTCTTTTTTTGTTTGCGTAAATTCGGACAACTGCTTTTCCGTATTCGGACCTCGGGGCCCAACACTTGCGCCGTTGTCAATCGATGACGATTTAACGTACAGGTAGTCGGTACTGTCTTTGGCGACCCAGTACTTTGATACGAGCAGTTCGTCAAATTGCCTGCGCGCATCTAGCCACGCTTTGTAAATTTGCTCAAAATTTGTGCTGATGCGCTGGGCGTCGCTTGAAAATGGCGTGAAATCAGATTTTTCATAAACCATAAGCCATTAATTTTATTAGTTTTACACCATTGATACGTGATTTAACGCGTGAATGGTGCAAAACCAGACACAGTCAATATCAAGCTAACCTGCAGCTACCGCAATCCCTTTAAATTCTCCAGTCGCTATCCGCTTTTGCCATTCAGCTGGCCCGGTAATGTGCGCGCTTGTGCCGCCTGAATCAACCGCTACTGTCACCGGCATATCGACCACATCAAACTCATAAATCGCCTCCATGCCCAGGTCGGCAAAGCCTACGACTGTGGCATGTTTGATGGCTTTGGACACCAGATACGCCGCGCCGCCGACGGCCATCAGGTAGGCGCTTTGGTGTTTTTTGATGGCAGCAATGCCCTCTGGTCCGCGCTCGGCTTTGCCGATCATGCTGATCAGGCCGGTTTGAGCCAGCATCATTTCGGTAAAGCCGTCCATGCGCGTGGCTGTAGTGGGGCCGGCCGGGCCGACGGCTTCATCTTTGACCGGGTCAACTGGGCCTACGTAGTAAATCACGCGGTTGGTGAAGTCAACCGGCAGCGCCTCGCCTGCGGCCAGCATGGTTTGAATGCGTTTGTGGGCGGCGTCGCGACCCGTCAGCATTTTGCCGCTCAGCAGCAGCGTGTCGCCGGGCTTCCAGCTGGCTACCTCGGCTTTGCTCAGCGTGTTCAGGTTCACGGCTTTGCTTTTGACGTAATCGGGTGTCCAGTTCACGTCTGGCCAAGTGCTCAGTGCAGGCGGCGTCAGGTACACCGGGCCGCTGCCATCCATCACAAAGTGGGCATGGCGCGTGGCGGCGCAGTTGGGGATCATTGCCACCGGTTTGCCGGCGGCATGGGTAGGATACATATTGATCTTGACGTCCAGCACCGTTGTCAGGCCGCCCAGGCCTTGCGCGCCTATGCCCAGCGCGTTAACTTTTTCATACAGCTCAATGCGCAGGGCTTCAACCTTTGTTAATGCTGCACCCCCTTTCGTCACGTTTTTGGCCTTGGCCTGTAATTCGTACATGTCCAGGTCTTGCATCAGGCTTTCCTTGGCCAGCAACATGGCTTTTTCAGCCGTGCCGCCAATGCCGATGCCCAGCATGCCCGGCGGGCACCACCCTGCGCCCATGGTGGGCACGGTCTTCAATACCCAGTCAACAATGCTGTCGCCGGGGTTCAGCATGGCCAGCTTGCTTTTGTTTTCACTGCCACCGCCCTTGGCTGCCACGGTTACTTCAATCGTGTTGCCTGTGACGAGTTCGGTAAAGATCACGGCGGGTGTGTTGTCTTTGGTGTTTTTTCGGTCGAATTGCGGGTCGGCCACGACGGACGCGCGCAGCGTGTTGCCCTCGTGGTTATAGCCACGGCGCACGCCTTCGTTGACGGCGTCATCAACCGACCCTGTAAAGCCTTCCCAGCGCACACCCATGCCAATTTTTAAAAACACATTGACGATGCCCGTGTCCTGGCAAATCGGGCGCTGGCCGGTTGCACTCATCTTGCTGTTGGTCAAAATTTGCGCGATGGCATCTTTGGCAGCCGGGCTTTGCTCGGCCTCGTAGGCGCGTGCCAGGTGGGCAATGTAGTCGGCCGGGTGGTAGTAGCTGATGTACTGCAGCGCAGCGGCGATGGACTCAATCAGGTCGGCTTGTTTGATGATGGTCATGGGTAGTGATTCGTGGGATAAGTGGTGTTGATGCCTTCCATTTTGACAGGTCAAAAAACCATGACGACACGCGAAACCGCCAAGAGAACACGCGTTGAGCACGACACACTCGGCCCGATTGATGTGCCCGCAGACAAGCTGTGGGGCGCGCAAACCCAGCGCTCGCTGCAAAACTTTGACATTTCTGGCGAGTTAATGCCGCCTGAGATCATTCGGGCGTTAGCGCAAATCAAGCGTTCGTCCAGCGTCGTCAATCACGCATTGGGTTTGCAAAATGACGCGGTCACAAACGCCATCTTGGCTGCGGCTGACGAGGTAATAGCCGGACAGCATGCGGGCCAATTCCCGCTGGTGGTGTGGCAAACCGGCTCGGGCACGCAAACCAACATGAACGTCAATGAAGTGCTGGCCAATCGCGCCAGCGAGTTGATGGGTGGCAAGCGTGGGGCGGGGCGCTTGGTGCACCCGAACGACGACGTGAACCGCAGCCAGTCGTCAAACGATGTGTTCCCCTCTGCCATGCACATTGCAGCGGTTGTCGGCATGACTGAAAAGCTGTTGCCAGCTATTGAAAAGTTGCGCACAACGCTGGCGCACAAGTCAAAACAATTCGATAGCATCGTCAAAATTGGCCGTACCCATCTGCAAGATGCTACGCCGCTCACGCTGGGGCAAGAGTTCTCAGGCTACGTGGCGCAACTCGAGCATGGGCAAAAACATATTCATGCAGCGCTGCCACACCTGTACGAGCTGGCATTGGGCGGCACGGCAGTCGGCACAGGACTTAATGCGCCGAAAGGCTATGCGGTAGCGGTGGCATCTGAGTTGGCGGCGTTGACAGGCCTGCCTTTTATCACTGCACCCAATAAGTTTGAAGCTTTGGCATGTGTAGACGGCTTGGTATGCGCGCATGGCGCTCTTAAAACAATAGCGTCAAGCCTGATGAAAATCGCCAATGACATCCGCTGGCTGGCCAGTGGTCCCCGCAGCGGCATTGGCGAGCTGAGCCTGCCTGAAAATGAGCCCGGGTCGTCCATCATGCCTGGCAAGGTCAACCCGACGCAGTGCGAAGCGATGACGATGCTGTGCGCGCAGGTATTTGGTAACGATGTGGCCATCAATTTCGGCGGCGCATCGGGCAACTTTGAATTGAATGTTTTCCGCCCGATGATCGCGCATAACTTTCTGCAAAGCGTGAGGCTGCTGGCTGATGGCATGGTCAGCTTTAATGATCACTGCGCAGTTGGCATTGAGCCAAATCGCGAACGCATCGCGCATCTGGTGGCCAGCTCGTTGATGTTGGTTACCGTGCTCAACCCGCACATTGGCTATGACAAGGCAGCTTTTATTGCCAAAAAAGCGCATAAAGAAGGAAGCAATCTGCGTTCAGCGGCAGTTGCTTCGGGCTACCTGACAGCGGAGCAGTTTGACGCGTGGGTGGTTCCAGCCAGGATGACGCACCCTTAAATTGCTCACTACAACCGTCTACAGGGGTTGATAAACCTGATCAGGCGGGCGGCTTGTTGTTCAAAGTTGGCGGCGGAGGCGGCCCGATTGTCGGGTCAAGCTTTATCGCAGCCTTGATCAACAAGTGCGCTGATATGGGTGCCGTCATAAACAAGAACAGTGTGATCAGCAACTCATGCAAACTGCCGGTCTCGCGCGCCAAACTAAACCAGATGGCAGAGGCTAGCAAAACACTGCCCACGCCCAGCGTTGTGGCTTTGGTGGGGCCGTGCAGGCGCTTTAAAAAATCTGACAGCCGGGCCAGGCCCCAGGAACCAATCAGCGCAAAGGCTGCACCCATCACGACCAGCAGCGACAGCAGAGCGTCCAGCAAGGCAGGTAGTTCAAGCAGGCTTGGGTTCATGACTGGCTTACTCCACAATCTCGCCGCGAAGCAGGTATTTGGACAGCACAACGGTGCTGATAAAGCCCAGCATGGCAATCAGCAAGGCAACCTCAAAATAAACATCGGTGCCAAACCAGATGCCGAGCAGCACCAGCAGTGCCAGGGTGTTGATGTACAGCGTGTCGAGCGCCAGAATGCGGTCAGGCATGCTGGGGCCGCGGAGCAGCCGCCATGCATTCAGCAGCAGAGCCAGCGCAAAAGCACCGATGGCCCACGGCAATACGGTAGCAAGCAGATTCATTGGAATATCTCCATCAGCGGGTTCTCGTACCGGGTCTTGATGCTGGCAACCAGCTCGGCTTCATCGCTGATATTGAACGCGTGGACGAGCAGATGCCGCCGGTCTGCGGATACGTCGGCAGACAGCGTGCCAGGTGTCATGGTGATGATGCCCGCCAGCAGCACGATGCCGTTCGGGTCGGTAATGGACAAAGGCACCCAGACAAAACCGGGCCGAATGGCTGACTCACGACCCAAAATCAGCCGGGCCACGTCGATGTTGGACGTGATGATGTCCTTGAGCACAATGAAAAGCAGCCGCACCATCACACCGGGGCGCTTCATGACC
Organism: Polaromonas sp.; assembly: GCA_043756405.1. GTDB lineage: Bacteria > Pseudomonadota > Gammaproteobacteria > Burkholderiales > Burkholderiaceae_C > Polaromonas. The sequence continues at coordinate 32,532 of JAYURC010000123.1, read as the reverse complement.
GGGCGGTCAGCCCGCAGCCGCTCGGTAAACAAGGGAATCAGAATTGCCAGTACCGAGCCTAAAACCAGATGCCCCACAGACCACGACTGGTTAAGTACGGGCCAAATCACAGCAAGAACCAGCGACAGCAGTGGCGACGGCAGCAGGCGGTTGTAGCTTTCGGTCATGGGTTTGGTCATGGCTTGGCCTTCTCAAGCGCCGGGTTTTTACGTTCACGCATCTCGCGCCGCACATCAATAGCAGCGGGTAGAGCTTTTGCCCCCAACACCGCGCCAATGTAAGCCTGCCGCTCAAACAACTGGGCAGATGCCGCCTGCGCGAAACGAGACAGTGGCCCTGCAAACACCGAGCAAGCGACCAGCAAGGCCAGTAACAAACCCAGGCTGGCGTGATGTGCTGCATGGCTCGGCATTGCCGGAATTGGTGGGTCAATAGGTGCAGTGGTACATGATGCAGCGAGGCTTTGCGGAGGCTTCCAAAACAGGATGCTTCCCGATTGGGCAAACGCGACGAGTGTCAAGAGGCTGCTGGCCAGAATTACCGCCACAATCCAGCCGGCCCAAGGCGTTTGTCCGGCAGCTTGCAACAGCATGGCTTTGCCCAAAAAACCAGCCAGTGGCGGCAGGCCCGCTGCACCGATGGCAAAGATAAAAAAGAGCACGCCCAGCAACGCTCGGGTTTTTGCTGCAGCTCCGGTCTGACCAGCAGCATCAGCCCTGACAGCTTGAAAATCATCATCTGCCGCACCGCGGCTGGCCCGCAGGCGGTCCGCCAGCAAAAACAGCGCGGCAGCCACCAGCGTGCTGTTGACCAGGTAAAAAATACCGGCAGCCACCGTGTCAGGCCGCCCCAGCGCCACCGCCAGTAGCAGCGTGCCAGCTGAAGCAACCACCACATTGCCAATCATGACGCGCAGGCTTGTCGCGGCCACAGCACCAATTGCGCCCAGCAGCAGCGTGCCCAGCGCTAAAAACTCAAGCCACGGTGAAGTAAGAAAAGCTGCTGGGCCACCTGTTTCACCAAAAATCAGTGTGGTAACCCGCAAGATGGCATAAATGCCCACTTTGGTCATGATGGCAAACAGCGCAGCTGACGGTGCAGACGCCGCGCTGTACGCAGCAGGCAACCAGAAATACAACGGCAGCAGCGCCGCCTTCACGCTGAACACCACCACCAGCAATAGGCCGGCGCTTTGCACCAGCAGCGTGCGGTCACTTGGCACCAGCGGCACCCGCTGCGCCAGGTCAGCCAGATTAAGCGTGCCTGTCAGCCCGTAAAGCAGGCTGGCCGCTATCAAAAACAAGGCCGACCCGGCCAGGTTAAAACTGACGTAATGAACAGACGCCTTCAGTCGCGCCGCGCCTGCGCCGTGCAGCAGCAAACCATAAGAAGCAATTAACAGCACTTCAAAAAACACAAACAGGTTAAACAGGTCTGCTGTTAAAAATGCGCCGTTCAGTCCCATCAATTGAAACTGCAGCAAGCTGTAAAAGTGCCGACCGCGCCTGGCGTCCCCGCCCATTGCGTACAGCAAGGTGATGCAGCCAATCACTGAAGTCAGCAGCACCATCAGCGCTGACAAGCGGTCTAGCGCCAGGGCAATGCCAAACGGTGCGGCCCAATTGCCCAGCAGGTAGGCTTGTACGTTACCGGTAAGGGCGCGGTTTAGCAGCAACAGCGCTATCACGAGCCCGGCAATTGAGGCTACCGCCGCCAAAACCGAGGGCAGTCTGCCGCCTTTTTTCTCAAGCAAAACCAACAACGCCCCGGCCATTAGCGGCAGCAAGATGGGTAAAACAATCAAGTCGGGCCAGCTCATGGGTGCAGATTTTCAATGGCTTTGGTGTCAGCACCGTCAACGTGGTCAGACCCGGTTTCTGCCCGGGCCCGCAAAGCAATCACCAGCAACACCGCAGTCATGGCAAAGCTGATGACGATGGCCGTCAACACCAGCGCCTGCGGCAAGGGGTCGGCATATGTTGCCAACGTGGCAATTTTCTTGCCGTCAACAATTGGAGCCGCATTGACTTTTAACCTGCCCATAAAAAAGATGAATAAATTGACCGAATAGGACAGCAGCGTCAGCCCTAGCACCACATCAAAAGTGCGTGGCCTGAGCATGAGATAAATGCCGCCGGCTGCCAAAGCCCCGAGCGCAACGGACATGAGCAGGGCGGTCATGGGGCTACCTTATTTGTATTACTGACTGGCGTGGCAAGTTGCGTGGTGATTACGCCCGCTGCAGTAAGCCTCGCCACAGACAACAGCGCCACCATGGTGGCACCCACCACTGTAAAAAACACGCCCAGGTCAAACAGAGCAGCACTGGCCAGCGGCACTTCGCCGACCAGCGGCCAAACCGGATAGTCATACGTGCTGGTTAAAAATGGTGCACCGAAAAACCAGCTGCCCATACCGCTAGCGCCTGCAATCAACAAGCCCCAAGCCAGCATCGGCTGATAATCAGTGCTCATGCGCTGGCCCACAAAACGCTGGCCGTTAGCCACAAATTGCAGCAGCAAACCAATGGCCAGCACCAGCCCGGCAATGAAACCACCGCCTGGCAAGTTGTGGCCGCGTAGCAGCAGATACAACGCAACAACCATGGTCAGTGGCAGCAGCAATTGACTGACCACAGCGAGCATCAGCGGGTGGCCGTCTGAAGAATTTAGCAAAACTGGAAGGCGGTGCGTCGGCTGCCAGTCGGCCAGCAACGCGTGAATCACCAGTGCCGCAATGGCCATGACGGTGATTTCGCCCAGCGTGTCAAAGCCGCGGTAGTCCACGATGATGACATTCACCGCATTGGCACCACCGCCCAGCGCCAGCGTGGTTTCCAGGAAAAAAGGAGAGATGGAGTCAAATGGTCGGCCCAGCACCATCCAAGCCAGTGCCGCCACACCACTGCCTGCAGCCAGCGCAATAACGGCATCACGCACGCGCCGTCCACGGGTGTCGCTGGCGTCAAGCTCAGACGTTTCAGGCAACCAGTTCAAAGCCAGCATCATCAGAATAATGGTTGCTACCTCAACCAGCAGCTGCGTTAGCGCCAAATCCGGCGCTGAAAAATACACAAAAACCAAGCTGACTGCCAGCCCAACTGCGCCCAACAACAGCAGCGCTGTCAGCCGCTGACGGTGAAAAATCACGCAAGCTGCAATGGCCGCCATGCCAATGGCCCAGATGGCGACAAACGCAAAACCTGCGGGCGGCGAGGTTTGCGTTGGGTCTGCCTGGCCTTGCCCTTGCAAGAACGGCAATGCGCCCGCCAGCGTGGCCATGACGACCAGCAGCAACAAATAATTTTGCAGGCTGCCGGTTTGTAGCGACGCAGACAACCGCGCAGCCTGCCGGGTAGCGCGACTTAAGGCCGATGCGAACAATTCGCGCCCGCCGGTGTTGGGTACCGCTGGTACCTTGTCAAGCCTGTGCAGGTCAACCCGGCGCTGCAGGCCAAAATAAATGGCCGTGCCCAGCACCAGCGCCAACACGCTCATGAGCAACGGCAAATTAAAGCCATGCCAGAGCGCCAGTTTGTACTCAGGCAAGCTGCCGACGTTTGGCCCCAGCAAGGCAGCTTTTGCGGCCACAGCCAGCAATGGCCCCACTGTTAATGCCGGTATCAACCCGACCACCAGGCACAGCAGCACCAGTAGTTCGACCGGTACCCGCATGAAATGAGGCGGCTCATGCGGTGTGCGTGCCAGGTCGACGGCGGGGCCCCGAAAGAACACATCATGGATAAAACGCAAACTGTAGGCGACTCCAAGAGCACCAGCCACAGTCGCCCCGACAGGCAGTATCCACTGCATGGCCGCATGACCTTCTTTGGCAACGGCTTCAACAAAAAACATCTCTTTGCTCAAAAAACCATTGAGTAACGGCACGCCCGCCATGGCCGCTGCGGCAACCATTGCCAGCGCTCCAGTGATTGGCATGTACTTCCACAAGCCGCTCAGCTCGCGCATGTCGCGGGAACCGGTTTCATGCTCAATGATGCCCGCCGCCATAAAAAGCGAGGCCTTGAACGTTGCATGGTTAAGAATGTGAAACACACCAGCCACCACGGCCAGCGGCTCGTCCAGCCCAAAGAGCAGCGTGATCAAACCCAAATGACTGATGGTGGAATAAGCCAGCAAGCTTTTCAGATCATGCTTGAACAGCGCCATGTAGGCACCAAACACCAGCGTCGTTAGCCCGGTCAGCGACACAATCCAGAACCACGGCTCAGACCCGCCCAATGCCGGGTACAGCCGCGCCAGCAAAAACACACCCGCCTTGACCATGGTCGCTGAATGCAGATAAGCCGACACGGGCGTAGGCGCGGCCATGGCGTGGGGCAGCCAAAAGTGAAACGGAAACTGCGCGCTTTTGGTAAAGCAGCCGAGCAGCACCAGCACCAGCGCCACTTCATACAGCGCATGCTGACGAATGATGTCGCCTGACGCGAGTACGCGATCCAGATCGGTGCTGCCAACGATTTGGCCAATTAGCAGCACCCCGGCCAGCAAGCACAATCCACCCGCCCCGGTAACTGACAGCGCCATGCGGGCGCCCTCGCGTGCGTCTTTGCCCTTGTGCGCATCGCCGTGCCAAAAGCCAATCAACAAAAATGATGACAGGCTGGTCAGTTCCCAAAACACGACCAGCAAAATCAGGTTGTCCGCCAGCACCACACCCAGCATGGCACCCATGAAGAGCATAAAAAACATAAAGAAACGGGCGGGCGGGTCTTTGCGGTCCAGGTAGTAAGCGGCATACAGCACCACCAGAGCGCCTATGCCGAGCACCAGCAGTGCAAACATCCAGGTCAAGCCGTCCATCCGAAAGCCCAGCCTCAGGCCCAGCGCGGGCAGCCACTCAATCGACCAACGAATAACTTCGCCTGCAAAAACCGCTGGTGCCAGCATAGCCAGCCCGGCGCAGCCAGCCAGTGCAACCAAGCCAGCTAGCCACGCGGACGGTTTCGGTTTGGTGTTGCTCACTCCCGCCAGGGCAAACGCAGCCAACCAAGGCAGCGCAGCCAACAATGGCAGAAGGTAGCTAGCGGTCATGCTGATTTGTCAGGCGATTTGCCGCGCCGCAGCAGCACCACAATCAAGGTAACGACCGTGATGGGTACTACAAAAGTCATCATGGTTGTTGAAAACGCGCCAAGCGCATCGTGCTGTTGGGTGGCCAAAATCAGGTAAGCCACATAAGCAACGTAATAGCCGAGAAAAACGCCACCTTCCCAGCGCGCTATTTCACGCCCCGTCATGAAAATCGGCAAGCAAGCCAGTGCCACAGCCAGCATGACCCAAATATCGAAAGCCAGCAATGATGGTGCCATCACCAGTCCCATGTCTCCTGAAATCAGCCCTGACAAGCCCAGGCAACCCAAAATGTTGAAAGTGTTGCTGCCCACCACGTTGCCCACAGCAATGTCACGCTCGCCTTTAACGGCTGCGGTAATTGAAGTCGCTACTTCGGGCATGGAGGTGCCCGCCGCAACGATGGTCAAACCAATAATCAGATCGCTCACACCCAAGGCTTTTGCAAAAATAATTGACGCATTAACCAGCCACTCTGAGCCCAGAACCAAAAAGCCCAGGCCAACAACGATAAGCACAATCTGAACCGGCAGTTTTGAGTCCCAGCTGCCTTTTTCAGCGGGCTTGATCTCTGCTGCGTATTCGTCTTTGGCTGCCTTGGTTTCCTTGCGCGACTGCACGATTAAAAACACTGTGTAGGCAATCAACAGCACAAACAAAAATGCACCGTCCCAAACGCTCAAATTTCCATCCAGCGTAAGGGCCAGCAACAGCACTGACGCGCCAATCATGGTGGGTACTTCCTGCCGTATTAACTGAATGTTGACCACCAGCGGGACGATGAGCGCAGACACACCCAAAATAAACAGCACATTGAAGATATTGCTGCCCACCACATTGCCAATGGCGATATCCGGGTTGCCGTCCAGCACGGCACCCACCGATACAGCCACCTCAGGCGCGCTGGTACCAAACGCAACGATGGTCAGGCCCACCACCAGCGGCGAGATTCCGAAAGACAACGCCAGCTTGGAAGCGCCCCGCACCAAAAGTTCAGCACCAATAATCAGGCCAATCAGGCCGCCAACAAACATCAATATCGTCATGTTGAATCCATCAAAAGTCTGGTGTGATTATTTTAAAAAGTCAATGCTTTTGCGCTGCCATGCCTGACATCATTTTGTCGGTGTACGCAATTGCCATGGCCGACAGTAAAAATGCAATGTGAATCACGGTTTGTGCAATCAGTACCCGATCGGTGTAGTTGTCGGCGTTGATGAATGTTTTCAGCAAATGAATGGAACTGATGCCAATAATGGCAGTGGCCAGCTTGACTTTCAGCACGCTGGCGTTGACGTGGCTTAGCCATTCAGGCTGGTCCGGGTGGCCGTCCAGATTCATGCGGCTGACGAAGGTGGCGTAACCACCCACAATGACCATGATGAGCAGGTTGGAAATCATGACGACGTCAATTAGAGCCAGCACCACGAGCATGATGACTGTTTCATTCAGCATGGTGATTGGCACAGTAGTCTTGTAGCCAATGCTTGTTACCAGTGCTTGCAAGTCCGGTTGATTGCCGAAGGCTGCGCCGATCAGGTGCTTAAGCTCCACCAAAAAGTGAACAACATACACCGCCTGCGCAGCAATCAGGCCAAGATACAAAGGCAGCTGCAGCCAGCGACTGGCAAAAATAAAATTAGCCAGCGGGCTGAGAGCGGGGGATTTTTCAGGATTGGGCTCGTTCATTGGATTAATTTAATGGTCGATTTTTGTAAGGTTCATGCCAGTCAGTGCTTTGTAAGAGCATTACCGGACAGTAGCATGGATCTGAGACATGCCAACGACAACCAGGAGACAACATGAGCAACACAAACATCGAATCATTGCTGGTAGAGGATCGCATCTTCCCGCCAAGCGCCGCCATCGCTAAAGCAGCCCGTATTTCAGGAATGGATGCCTACAACGCGCTATGTCTTGAAGCAGAAAGCGATTTCGAGGGTTTTTGGGCCAAGCTGGCACGTGACAATTTGAGTTGGAAGAAGCCGTTTACTGAAGTGCTCAACGAGTCCAACGCACCGTTTTACACATGGTTTGCTGATGGCCAGCTTAATGCGTCGTACAACTGCCTGGACCGCCACCTGGGCACCCCCACAGAAAGCAAAAAAGCCATTATTTTTGAAGGTGATGACGGCAGCATCTTCAACGTTACCTACAAAGAACTGCACGCCAAAGTTAGCCAGTTCGCCAGCGCTCTCAAAGACATGGGAATCACCAGAGGTGACCGTGTGGTCATCTACATGCCAATGACCGTTGAGGGCGTAGTAGCGATGCAAGCCTGCGCACGTATTGGCGCAACGCATTCGGTGGTGTTTGGCGGCTTTTCAGCCAAGAGTTTGCAAGAGCGCATCATGGACGCGGGTGCTGTGGCAGTCATTACCGCTAACTATCAGTTGCGCGGCGGCAAGGAGCTGCCACTCAAAGCCATTGTTGACGAAGGCTTGGCAATGGGCGGCTGCGAGTCGATCAAGAACGTCGTCGTGTACCAGCGCACAGCTACAGCCTGCAACATGGTGGCTGGGCGCGACAGCCTGATGCACGAGGTTACGGCCAAGGCAGCGCTGGTGTGCGAGCCAGAATTCGTTGGCGCGGAGCATCCCTTGTTCGTGTTGTACACCTCGGGCTCAACTGGCAAACCCAAAGGTGTTCAACACAGCACGGGCGGTTATTTGCTCTGGGCCAAGCTGACGATGGACTGGACGTTTGACTTGCAACCGTCTGATGTGTTCTGGTGTACTGCAGACATTGGCTGGATCACGGGGCACACCTACGTCGCGTACGGCCCGCTGGCGGCGGGTGCAACGCAAGTCATTTTTGAGGGCATTCCTACTTTCCCGAACGCTGGCAGGTTTTGGCAGATGATAGAGCGTCACAAGGTGTCGATTTTTTACACAGCACCGACCGCGATCCGCTCGCTCATTAAAGCGGCTGAGGCCGATGAAAAAGTGCACCCGGCGCGCTCAGACCTGAGCAGCTTGCGCATTCTGGGTTCAGTGGGTGAACCCATCAACCCGGAAGCCTGGATGTGGTACTACAAAAACGTCGGTGGCGAGCGCTGCCCGGTGTTGGACACTTTTTGGCAAACCGAAACCGGCGGCCACATGATCACGCCGCTGCCCGGCGCTACGCCGCTGGTGCCGGGCAGCTGCACGCTGCCGTTGCCCGGCATCATGGCGGCAATTGTGGACGAAACCGGCCACGATTTACCCAATGGCGCTGGCGGCATGCTGGTTGTCAAACGCCCTTGGCCGTCAATGATTCGCACCATTTGGGGCGACCCTGAGCGCTTCAAGAAGGCCTACTTCCCGGCTGAGATGGGCGGCACGATTTACCTGGCAGGTGATGGTGCAGTCAGAAACAAGGACAACGGATACTTTCGCATCACTGGCCGTATCGACGACGTACTGAACGTGTCTGGCCACCGCATGGGCACGATGGAAATTGAATCAGCACTGGTGTCTTGCTCGCACCTGGTGGCTGAGGCAGCCGTGGTGGGCAGGCCAGACGACTTGACTGGGGAGGCAATTGTTGCGTTCGTGGTGCTCAAGCGCTCACGCCCCACCGGCGGCGAAGCCAAAGCCATTGCCAAAGAATTGCGTGACTGGGTGGCCAAACAAATTGGTCCTATTGCAAAACCAAAAGACATCCGTTTTGGCGACAATTTGCCCAAAACCCGCAGTGGCAAGATCATGCGCCGCCTGCTGCGCGGTATTGCCAAGGGTGAAGCGATCACGCAAGACACGTCCACGTTGGAAAACCCGGCCATTCTTGACCAATTGGCTGAAAATATTTAAACCATCAAACGTAAAAAAGCCCGCAAGCAGCGGGCTTTTTTTAATTGGAAAGCTGAAAAAATTACTTGGATCCCGCCAAAATCCACGCAACCAATTTTTTGGCATCAGCCTCATTGATTTGCGCATTGGCGGGCATGGGCACTGGCCCCCAAGCGCCCGAGCCACCTTTAACCACCTTGCCAGCCAGCTTGTCAACAGCGTCGGCTTGGCCTGCATACTTGGTAGCAATGTCTTTGTAAGACGGGCCGACCAATTTTTTATCAACCGCGTGGCACGCCATGCAGTTTTTAGACGTGGCCAAAGCCATGTCGGCCAGTGCAGGTGTTGACACTCCAAATACAGTGACCACTGCGGCGATTGCGACAAGAATGCGTTTCATGGGATTGTCCTTGTAAGTGCGTAACAAGTTGGGTTACATTGGTTTAACGTGATTGTAGTGAGTCGGGTTGACGAGCGCTGTCCCCATGTTTGACCCTACTTACGACACATCCCACACGAATTCATTGAAAGCAGAAATCTCATGTATTTTTTACTTTTAGGCATTGCTGCACTGATCATGAAATACATGGCCTTTGGCCCTGTTGCACTATGGTCATGGTGGGTCGTTTTGTCGCCATTTGGCATGGCTGTGCTTTGGTGGGCCTGGGCAGACAGCTCGGGCTATACCAAACGCAGGGAGATGGACAAAATGGACAAGCGCAAGCAAGACCGACTTGAAAAGCAGCGCGCTCACATGGGCATGCTGCCCACCAAGCGTAAAAAGTAAATCAATAATCGTCCAGCACAGCACCTTTGCTGGCGCTTGATGCGTTGTACGCAAATTTGGCCTGTACGCCGCGCGTGTAACGCGGCTTTGGCGCAACCCAGCCCACTTTGCGTTTAGCCAGTTCGTCGTCGCTGATGTTGAGTTGAAGCAGCAGCTGTTTTGCATCAATGGTGATTAAATCGCCTTCGCGGATAAACGCGATATTGCCGCCCGCTGCCGCTTCTGGGGCCACGTGGCCAACCACCATGCCCCAGGTGCCGCCAGAAAAGCGGCCATCCGTAATCAGGCCAACACTTTCACCCAAACCTGTGCCAATCAGGGCGCCGGTAGGTGCCAGCATTTCTGGCATACCTGGGCCACCTTTGGGACCGAGGTAGCGCAGAACCATCACATCCCCAGCTACGATTTTCCCAGCCAAAATGGCAGCCAGACCAGATTGCTCGTCGTCAAAAACGCGCGCAGGGCCGGTCATTACGGGGTTTTTCAAGCCGGTAATTTTGGCAACTGCGCCTTCAGGCGACAAGTTGCCTTTCAATATTGCGAGGTGGCCTTGTTTGTAAATCGGCTTATCAATCGCGCGAATAACATCCTGGTCGGCACGCGGCACGTCAGGGATGTCTTTCAACACTTCCGCGATGGTCTGGCCGCTAATCGTCAGGCAGTCGCCATGCAGCAAACCAGCAACCAGCAGCGTCTTCATAACTTGCGGAATACCGCCTGCCTTATGCAGGTCAACTGCCAGGTATTTGCCTGATGGCTTCAAGTCACATAGCACAGGCGTCTTGACACGAATACGCTCAAAATCATCAATCGTCCAGTCCACGCCCGCGGTGTGGGCAATGGCTAAGAAGTGCAGCACGGCGTTGGTTGAGCCGCCGGTAGCCATGATGACTGCCACAGCATTTTCAATGGCTTTTTTGGTCACGATGTCGCGCGGTTTGATGTCCTTTTTAACCGCTTCAATCAACACGCGTGCTGATTCAGCGGCCGAGTTCATCTTTTCGTCATGTGGGTTAGCCATGGTGCTCGAATACGGCAGTGATATGCCCAGTGCTTCAAACGAGCTGGACATGGTGTTGGCGGTGTACATGCCGCCGCAACTGCCGGTGCCCGGCACGGCGCGGCGTTCTATTTGCTCTAGGTCTTCGTCGCTCATGCGTCCGGCTGAATTTTCTCCCACCGCTTCAAACACGCTGACAATATTCAGGTCTTTGCCTTTGTAATGACCCGGCAAAATGGTGCCGCCATAGACATAAATCGCTGGCACATTGGCGCGTAGCATGCCCATCAGGCCGCCGGGCATATTTTTGTCGCAACCACCGACCACCAGCACGCCGTCCATCCACTGGCCTTGCACGCAGGTTTCAATGCAGTCGCTGATGACTTCTCGCGACACCAGCGAATATTTCATGCCCTCCGTACCCATGGCCATGCCGTCTGAAATGGTCGGCGTGCCAAACACTTGCGCATTGCCGCCCGCAGCCTCAATCGCGGCAATCGCGGCATCTGCCAGCTTTTGCAGGCCGCTGTTGCACGGCGTGATGGTGCTGTGCCCGTTGGCCACACCAATCATCGGCTTTTTAAAGTCAGCCGTCTCGTAACCCATGGCGTAATACATCGAGCGGTTGGGCGCGCGTGATTTACCTTCGGTGATGTTTTTGCTGCGGGGGTTCAAAGTGATTGTTTTGATGTCCATGGCGTATCTCGTGAGTTTGTTCAAATTTGATTGTATTTGTTCAACCACGATGCGTGCAAAATGTCGCCATGCTTATCCATCCAGAAATTCATCCCGTTGCCCTGCAACTTGGCCCCCTGGCCATTCATTGGTATGGCCTGACATATCTTGCCGCGTTCGGCTTGTTTTTCTTTCTGGCCACGCTGCGACTGAAGCATCAGCCCTTTGCATCCATCCAGGGCGCCGGTGCGTGGCGCAAGCGGGACATTGAAGATATTTTGTTTTTGGGCGTGATGGGTGTGATTATTGGTGGGCGCATAGGCTACTGCCTGTTTTACAAACCCGCTTACTACGCCAGTCACCCCCTGGAAATTTTTTACATCTGGCAAGGGGGCATGAGTTTTCATGGCGGTTTGATTGGCGTGCTGGTGTCGCAGTGGTGGTTTGCCCGTACGCGCCAGCGGCCGTGGCTGCAGGTGATGGACTTTATTGCGCCCTGTGTGCCTACCGGGCTGGCGGCAGGCCGCGCAGGGAACTTCATCAATGGCGAGCTGTGGGGCCGGGTGGCTGACCCGTCGCTACCGTGGGGCATGCTGTTCAGAGACGGTGGCCCATTGCCGCGCCACCCTTCACAAATTTATCAGTTTTTGCTGGAAGGCTTGCTGCTGTTCATCTTGTTATGGCTGTACGCCCGCAAACCGCGAAAAATGGGTCAAGTCTCCGGCGCGTTTTTATTCGGCTATGGCGTGTTCCGGTTTATTGCCGAATTTTTCCGCGAACCCGACGCGCACCTCGGTATCTTGCAGTTGGGCATGAGCATGGGCCAATGGCTGTGCGTGCCGATGATGCTGGGCGGCGTCTGGATGTGGATTTGGGCATCAAAACGGGCTTGAGAAAGTCCTAAACAGGCTTTTTCATATACATTTTTGGTCTCCAGCTCAACATATTGTTGTGCGCACTGCTCCTTAATTTATAGCACTCAGCAGCCCTGCAGACAGGCAAGCAAGCCTCTGTCCTGTCACATAACTGCAACGCAACTGACACAAGCGTGTCACCTCAAGTGCCCATAATTTGGTCATGAGAGAAAACACAATCCCCGCCGTGGTCAGTACCTTTAACCAGCAATGTCTTCGCATCTTGCGTTGCACCGCCTTGTCGTTAGCCAATAGCCCGGGCGGGTTGCGATTCAAGCCCGGAGCCAGGCCCTGGCTCGAAGGGCTCCACAGCATGCAGCCCGTTTATCCAATGACCATCAAGTGACCTTTCTCAAGCAGCCCCGACCCCAGGGCTTTTTTTACAGCAAATTTTGCCGACTGACTCAATAGCTAACTACAAACGCCAGGAGCTGCCATGAAAGAACTGCCAAATCCCACTTTCGCCTTGTCACCGGTGGCCATGCCACAAGTTATTCGGGGGTCACTTTGTCCAAGCGGTCAAACTGTCATTTCCGATGTTGTTCAAAGGCCTGCCGTGGGGAAAATCTCCGTCAGCTGGGCCCGGCATCAGGACGAGGTTCGGGCGGCGCAGCGTTTAAGGTATCAGGTTTTTGCGGTTGAAATGGGTGCTTCGCTGCCCAACACCCTGCCTGGCCACGACATTGACCTGTTTGACGATTATTGTGAGCATTTGCTGGTTCGCGACGAAGTCAGTGGGGAAGTGATTGGCACCTACCGCGTACTGACGCCAACACAAGCCAAGCGCGCTGGCAGCACTTACAGCGATACTGAATTTGACCTGACACGCCTGCGCAGCCTGCGTGAGCGAATGGTTGAGTTGGGCCGCAGTTGTGTGCATGCAGACCACCGCTCTGGCGGCGTGATTCTGGCGCTCTGGAGCGCACTGGCCGAATTCATGGCGCGCAACCAGTTGGACACCATGATTGGTTGCGCCAGCATTCCGATGCAAACTGGCGGCACCAGCAGTGGGCAGGCAGCCGCCAGCATTTGGCGGCAAGTCAAGCAAACGCACCTGGCACCCATTGAGTACCACGTCACGCCGCGCCTGGCGTTGCCGGTAGACAGGCTTGATGATTCTTTAAACATCGAGCCACCCGCACTGATTCGCGGTTACTTGCGCCTAGGGGCAAAGGTGCTGGGTGCGCCAGCTTGGGACCCTGACTTCAATTCAGCCGATTTGCCGATGATGATGCGCATTGGCGATCTGCCGCCGCGCTTTTTAAAGCATTTCACGGCAAAACCTGCAGCCGTGTGATGCGCACGATGTTTGACGCTTTGGGTTCGATGGGCAATATATCTGGAGCGGATGACCAGCCACAGCAGAACCTGGACGATGAATCGCAGTGCAAACGTTACCGCACCATTTTTATTTCTGACCTGCATTTGGGTACGCCCGGCTGCCAGGCGCATGCACTCCTAGACTTTTTAAAAGCGCACCCCAGCGACAATCTGTACCTCGTGGGTGACATCATTGACGGCTGGCAACTGCGCCGCAAGTGGTATTGGCCACAAGCCCACAACGATGTGGTGCAAAAACTCCTCAAGCGAGCGCGCAAGGGCTGCCGTGTGGTTTTTATACCCGGCAACCACGACGAGTTTGCGCGCGAGTTTATTGGCCATCGCTTCGGCGACATTGAGGTGATGGAAGAAGCCGTGCATATAACTGCCGACGGGCGCCAGTTGTGGGTCATCCATGGTGACTACTTTGATGCCGTGGTGCAGTGCGCCCGCTGGCTGGCGATTGTGGGTGACAACTTGTATGAGTTCACGCTCAAGCTCAATCGCTACCTGAACAGCTTGCGCGCCCGTCTGGGGTTACCGTACTGGTCGTTGTCTGCTTACTTGAAGCAAAAAGTCAAAAGTGCTTTGAATTACGTGACCGATTTTGAAGAGGCGGTGGCCAACGAAGCGCGCAACCGGGGCCACCAGGGCGTTGTGTGCGGGCACATTCACCGCGCTGAAATGCGTGACATCAACGGTGTGCTGTACTGCAACGATGGCGACTGGGTAGAAAGCCGCACCGCGCTGGTTGAACATTTTGACGGTGTGCTGGAGTTACTGCACTGGGCACCCGCACACGATACACAAAGCAGGACACATATTGGCCAGCCCTTGACTGCCTGATGGAACAGCGAATATGAGAATTGCACTGATTACTGACGCCTGGCAACCACAGGTCAACGGCGTAGTGACCACACTGGTCGAGCTGGTTCGTGAGCTGCAGGCACTTGGCCACACGATTGAAGTCATTCACCCCGGCCTGTTTAAAACCCGGCCTTGTCCCGGCTATGCCGGCATTGACCTGGCTGTTTCTCCCAAGCGCGTGCTGACCGAAAAGCTCGATACCTTTGCACCCGAGGCGATTCACATTGCTACTGAAGGGCCGTTGGGCTGGGCGACGCGCGGTTATTGCCGCAAGCGTGGTTTGAGGTTTACCACCGCATTTCACACAAAATTTCCTGAAATATTGCACGCCGCCTTAAGGGTTCCGTTGTCATGGGGTTATGCGCTGTTCAGGTACTTTCACAAACCATCGTCTGGGGTGATGGTGCCGACACAAGGTGTGCTGCGCATGCTGGAACAACGTGGTTTTCAAAATCTGCGCAGCTGGACACATGGCGTGGACACTGAACTGTTTGTTTACCAGCCGCAACCTCGCTTGTTACCGGTAATGAATCCGCCCATGGGCACGCTGCTGCGGCCCATTTCGCTATTTGTCGGTCGCGTCTCTTATGAAAAAAACATCGACGCTTTTTTAAGCCTCGATATTCCTGGCACGAAAGTCGTCTGTGGTGTCGGGCCACTCGAAGCGAGCTTGAAGCAACGTTACCCGCACGTGCGTTGGATGGGCATACTCCCCAGGCAACAGTTGGCCAAGGTGTATGCCGCAGCCGATGTGTTTGTGTTTCCCAGCCGGTCGGAAACCTTTGGCCTGGTGATGCTGGAGGCAATGGCCACTGGCACGCCGGTTGCAGCTTACCCAGTCGATGGCCCGCTGGAGGTGTTGTGCAAGGCAGGGGGCACAGATAACGGACAGCATCACGGCGGCGTTATGCATGCTGACTTGCAAACGGCTTGTTACCAGGCGCTTGCCGTGCCCCGCCACGAGGCTCGTTTACGTGCGCTAGATTTCGGTTGGGCGCACGCTACCCGCTTGTTTGACAGTTTTCTGGTGTTTGCACACCCCGATCGGGCGGTGAAAAATGCCGAGAGCGTGAAAGCAAACCTGGCCCCTGTCAATTTGGCCAAAAATCCTTCTGCACCGCTGTCATAGAATCTTTTTTGCATGTATCTTATTTGTTCACTTTGGATAACAGCGGTCTAACCCGTTGTCTGGTTCTTGATCAATTTAAACGCTTTAACTTCCGTCAAACCCTTTCAGTTTTTGGATCGCGATCACAGCATCCTGGCATTTAATGAGCGCGTACTGGACTGGGCCAAAAGGTCTGATGTACCGCTGTTAGAGCGGCTGCGATATTTGTGTATCGTCTCATCCAACCTGGATGAATTTTTTGAAGTGCGCGCTGAGCCGCATTTGACGGCAGCAATCGCCAATGACAACAAAGGTCTCTACACGGCAGAGTCGTTCAGGGCACTGTCAGAGGTTGCTCATGATCTGGTGGCGCGCCAGTATTCACTTTACAACGACGATTTGCTGCCAGAATTCGGGCGTCAGGGAATTCGCATCGTCTCGCACGGCGAACGAAATGCCGAGCAGCGCCGTTGGGTCAAAGCCTACTTTGAGCGTGAAGTGCGGCCGTTGCTGATACCGGTTGGCTTGGACCCGTCGCATCCTTTTCCGCAGGTGGCCAATAAATCACTTAACTTTATTGTTCGTTTGAGCGGGCACGATGCGTTTGGGCGTGAGAACGACATTGCCATTGTGAAAGTCCCGCGGGTACTGCCGCGCTTCACCCACATGCCTGCACGGGGCAGCAACAAAGGCAGGCTGTTCGTATCACTTTCAAGTGTTATCAGAGCGCACTTGGCAGAACTGTTCCCAGGACGGGTGATGGAGCAGTTCTCGCAGTTTCGGGTGACGCGCCACTCAGACCTCGCCGTTGACGAAGACGATGTTCAGAACCTGCGTACCGCGCTTCGCCAGGGGTTAGAGCAGCGTCATTACGGTCAGGCGGTGCGGCTTGAGGTGTCAGCGGGCTGCTCCGAATATCTGTCTGGTTTTCTTCTCAAGCAGTTTGACTTGCCTGAGCTTGCCTTGTATCGCGTACACGGCCCGGTCAATTTGTCTCGGTTGACGCAAATCGTGGATTTGGTCAACGACCCGAAATTGTTGTTTCCAACTTACAACGCGGGCTACCCAGCGCAGTTGGTTTCAGGCCAGTCGTTTTTTGAGCGTCTTAAACAAGGTGACGTGTCGATTCATCAGCCTTTTGAAAGTTTTGAAGGTGTTTTAGCTTTCTTGCGGGAGGCCGTTAACGATCCGTCGGTTTTGGCCATCAAGCAAACCATTTACCGCACGGGCGCAGATTCAGAGCTGATGCAGTTGCTGCGTGAAGCCGTGAGGCGCGGCAAAGAGGTGACAGTGGTGGTTGAGCTGAAGGCTCGATTTGACGAGGAAGCCAACATCAACTGGGCTGAAATGCTGGAGTCCGTGGGCGCCCAGGTGCTGTACGGTGTGGTGGGGCTGAAAACCCACGCCAAGATGTTGCTTGTCACCCGGCGTGAAGGCCGCAACTTGGTGCGCTACGGGCATTTGTCAACCGGCAATTACAACCCTCGAACCGCCAAGCTGTACACCGACATCAGCTACCTGACAGCCGAGCCCTTGCTGACAGCAGACATGGACAGCGTTTTTGTTCACCTGGCCAGCCAGAGTCGCTTGCCCAAGCTGCATCATCTGTTGTTGGCCCCGTTCCACCTACAACGTAAATTGATTGAGAAAATTGATGCGTTAGGCGACGCGGTAGCCAAAGGAAAGGACACGCGCATCGTCGCCAAAATGAACGCGCTGACTGACGAAGCGTTAATGCTTGCACTTGTCAGAGCGGGACAGCGAGGCGTCAAGATTGACCTGATCGTTCGCGGTGCCTGCATGCTGCCCGCTCAGGTGCCCGGCGTCACCGACAACATTCGTGTGCGATCAGTGATTGGCCGTTTTCTTGAGCATTCAAGGGTGTTTTATTTTCGAAACGGCGACGAAGAAACCTTGCTTCTATCAAGTGCCGACTGGATGAATCGCAACATGCTGCGCCGTATTGAACTGGCCTGGCCTGTTACCGACCCTTTGATCAGACAACGCATTGTTGATGAATGCCTTGTGCCATATCTACACGACGAAGTCGATGCATGGGAACTGCAATCAAACGGCAGCTACAGGCGGATCAATGGCGACGCTGGTAACGGCGCCCAGGCTGCGCTGATGAGGCGTTACGCCGCCACAGCCAAGCATAAAAAGTAAAACAGCAGAAGAGCCGACCATGGACTTGATATTGTGGCGTCATGCAGAGGCTGAGGACTGGATTTTTAACGACGGGGTGTCGGGGCTTGATCTGGACCGCTCACTGACTCAGCGTGGTGAAAAACAGGCCGCCCGTATGGCCGCATGGCTGGACAGACAACTGCCCGAAGGTGCACGCATTTTGGTCAGCCCGGCAAGGCGCTGCGAGCAAACGGCCTTGGCCTTGGGGCGTAAATATAAAGTTCGTGCAGAAATTGCACCGGACGCCACCCCGGCTCAGTTGCTGGAACTGGTCCAGTGGCCAAACAACAAGTACCCAGTTTTAGTCATCGGCCACCAGCCAACGTTGGGACAAATCATTGCTCAACTTTTGGTATTAAAAGAAAGCGAATGCTCCGTTAAAAAAGGCGCCCTCTGGTGGTTGCGTAACCGTGAGCGTGATGGACACAGCCAGACAGTCGTCGTGACCGTGCAATCACCAGAGGTGATGTAGCGGCTACTTGGCGGTTGTCGGACGTCCTGTCTTAATGACGGGGACTTTTTCTAGCGAGCTCAAAAACGCGGCATCAGCCAAGGCTGCCAATTCTTTGATGCCAGCCCGCAGTAATTCGCTCTTTTTGACTGAACGACCCAGCTTGGCGGCGCGCAGTTTGAGCGAGTCCAAAACGACGTATTCAGGTTTTGGAATAGTGAAACTGTCGCGAACCAATTTTGCTTTTTTAGGCTTTTTAGCAGCAGTTTTAACAACAGTTTGGGTAGTTGTTGGCTGCGCTTTTTTGGGTGCTGGTTTCGCAGTCACAGTTTTAGTTGCCCCCGCATTTACTGATCGGGAAGTTTTGGCCGGTTGGGGTTTTACCGGCGCACTTTTCGGTAAAGTCTTTTCAGGCGCAGCAACTACGGGAGTTGCTGCTTGGGATGGTGTTTTTGCAGTCGCCATAAATTTCCTTTGTTGTTGAATGCAGGATAAACCGTATATATAGTTTATACGGTTTACAACTTAAGTGTCAACGCACTTTTAATCTACAAATGGCAGCTCAGAAACAACCAGAGTCCAAGGCGTTTTTTGCCATGCCAGAACTTCTTCACGCAGTAAATGGGCTGATTGCGGAAATGCTTGTGACCAGCCGAATCTATAGTTCAATACAAAAATTTTTCCGGACTCACGGTTCACATCAAGCTGCAAGCCCTGTAAATCCGGGTCGCGTCGGGCATGGCACAAGATGACGGCTATGCGCAAGCAAAGTAGCTGCTGGATAAATGAGTCATCTTCAAAGTCTATTTCAAGCTTTCTCAGTTTGCCCCTGTGACCGAGCACCAACAGGCTTAAGCGGTGCAGCTCTGGCAGAGCAAAACCGGGCGCATCTGTGTTGCCCAGAATATAGGCGCCGTGCCTGTGATAGTCGCTATGCGAAATATGGCTGCCAATTTCATGAAGCTGCGCTGCCCACTTCAGCTTGCGTAAAAAGCGGTCAGTCTCGATGGCGCGCTGATGACCCGTCAGCATTAAAAACAGTTGCTGAGCCACCTTGGTGACCCGCAACGACTGAATGGTGTCAGTGCCAAATTTATTCGCTAACCGATCAACGCTCGTAGAACGCAGATCAGTGACGCCTTGCTCGCGGTCCACCAGGTCATACAGCACACCATGGCGCAGCGCACCAACAGCGGCTTGCATTTGGTGAATGTCAAGCAAGTCAAAAACGGCGCGCAGTACGCTGACACCGCCTCCAATGACGGCACGTCTGTCATCCTTCATACCTTCAATTTTCAGGCGATCAGCACTTTGCGCCTTGATCAAGCGATCCAGCAACCAGTCGAGCCCTTCTCGAGTGACCAAACCAGGTGCCCAACCGGATGCCGACAGGACGTCGCTGACAGCGCCAATCGTTCCGGACGAGCCATAAGCGACATCCCAGGCATTTGCACGATACAAATTGATGGCCTCGTCCAAAATCGCCTTGGCAGCAACTTCTGCGTCTTCAAATGCACGTGCAGAAAATTGGCCATCGGGAAAGTACTTCATTGACCACGCCACGCTGCCAACCCTGTACGACTCCATGGTGTGCGCTTCAAAGCCCTTACCAACAATCATTTCAGTGGAGCGCCCGCCGATATCCACGACCAGGCGCCGCTCGTCGGACTGCGGCAGCATGTGTGCCACGCCCTGATAAATGAGCCTGGCTTCTTCACGTCCCGCAATAACGTCGATTGGAAAGCCGAGCAGCTTGCTGCCGCGCACCAGAAATTCGTCCCGGTTTCTGGCCTCTCGCAAGGTTTGTGTTGCCACGGCACGAACTTGCGACTTTTTAAAGCCTGCCAGCCTTTCACCAAAGCGCGCCAGACAGTCCCAACCGCGCTGCATCGCATCCAATGTCAAGTTGCGGTTTTCGTCTAGACCGTTGCCTTGGCGAACGGTCTCCTTCAGGTATTCGGTGCGGGTGATCTGACCTGTGTCGTAGCGGCCGATTTCAAGGCGAAAACTGTTGGACCCCAAGTCCGCAGCGGCTAATAAAATTCCGTTTTGCATGACTGAGTTTATCGTGGTGAACTCAGCGTACATGAACAGCAGACGAAAAAAAGCCAGTGCTCTCAGTCTAAAAGAACTGGCTTTTGATGAGAAATTTTATTGACCAACCGAAGTCAAAGATTGGCCAACAGAGAGTTAAATAATGTTAGCGTGAGGGTGGAATCAAAACGCTGTCAATAATGTGTACAACGCCATTGGTCGCCGACAAATCTGCGGTTTGAACCATGCCATCTTCAACGGTGACGAAATCCCCAGCTTTCGACAATGCCAAGCTAGCACCGTTAACAGTTTTTGCGTTACCGTTTTTAACATCAGCAGCCATGACCTTGCCCGGCACGACGTGGTACGTCAAAACTGCTTTCAATTTTGCTGGGTCTTTGCCCAAGTCTTCCATGGTCTTTGCGGGTACTTTGGCAAATGCCGCATTGGTGGGCGCGAAAACAGTAAAAGGCCCAGTTCCTTTAAGCGTGTCAGTCAAACCCGCTTTGACCACCAAACCGCTGAGCGTGCTCAGTTCAGGTTTCATGGCAATGGTGTCTGCTACAGACACTGGCTTGGACTGGGTGGCGCAACCAGACAAAACGGTAATGACGGCAGCAGCCATCAACAAACGACGATTGGAAAAAATGTTCAACATGTAAATTACTCCTGTTTAAAAACAAGCGTTAGCGTAAAAGAAAACAGTGACAAAACCGTGACAAAGCAGACAACTTGGTGCAACGTGCTGGAGATTTGTCACCATTGGATCGGCTAGGAGTAAGGGTATATGTCACGCCTTTGTCACAGAAGCTACTTACAGTCGCCCTATCTTCTTTTTTAACTTGAGAGGTCTTTATGAAATTGCGTTACAAATTCTCTTCAATTTGCGTTTTCGCAGCTGCGGCAGCCACGCTTTCAACGCTTGCAAGCGCCCAAGAAATCACCGGCGCTGGTGCAACGTTTCCGGCACCCATCTATGCAAAGTGGGCAGCTGACTACAACAAGGCAACCGGCGTAAAAATCAACTACCAGTCGATCGGATCCGGCGCTGGTATCAAACAGATTGACTCAAAAACTGTTGATTTTGGTGCTTCTGACATGCCTCAAACAGATGATGTTTTGGCAAAAAAAGGTCAAATTCAGTTTCCTGCGGTGATTGGCGGCACAGTTCCTGTAGTGAACATCAAAGGCGTTGAGCCGGGCCAGATGAGACTTGACGGTCAAGTTCTGGCTGACATCTATCTCGGCAAAATTACTAAATGGAATGACGCGGCTATCAAAGCTTTGAATCCAGCTTTGCCATTGCCTGACGCAACAATTTCGCCTGTTCGCCGCGCAGATGGATCTGGGACAACGTTTAATTTCACGAACTACCTGTCACGCGTCAATGCTGAATGGAAAGCTAAGGTTGGTGAGGGCACTGCTGTCAACTGGCCAGTAGGCGCTGGCGGTAAAGGTAATGAAGGTGTTGCTGCGTTTGTCAAACGTTTGCCGAACTCTATTGGCTATGTTGAGTACTCTTATGTCAAGCAAAATAAAATGACCTACACGCTGATGAAAAACCGTGATGGCGTTTTTGTAGCGCCAGACGACACCACGTTTAAAGCTGCTGCCGCCGGTGCAGATTGGAACAAATCATTTTTCCAATTGATCACTGACCAACCTGGCAAAAATGCGTGGCCAATCTCTACAGCCACGTTTATTCTGATGAACATGAAGCAGGAAAAGCCGGCTAACGCAACAGAAGTTTTTAAGTTCTTCACGTGGGCTTTCAAAAATGGTGATGCAACCGCTACAGCGCTTGACTACGTTCCTATGCCTGATGACGTGATTGGTGCGATCGAGAAGTCTTGGGCTAAAGTAACGGATGTTTCGGGCAAACCGGTAGCTATCAAGTAATAAGACTGTTCCATCGGTCTGACTTTTGGAGTAACTGCTTGTCTTCTACACTTCCCGCGAATCCTATTTCTTCAAAAAATTCTGCCGGTTCTACCGGAAGTGTGATGATTAAAACGCCACCACCCAGTCAAAAACCGCGTTCAGGCCCAATGCTTGACATTTTGTTTGCAGCCGCTGCCAAAGGAGCGGCTATATTTACTTTGCTAATTTTGGTGGCGATACTTGTGTCGCTAACCATTAGTGCATGGCCTGCAATCTCAAAGTTCGGTTTGGGGTTTTTGGTGAGCACAACCTGGGATCCTGTCAAAGAGGATTTCGGCGGGTTGGTCATGATTTACGGCACAGTAATGACATCTTTGGTGGCTTTGGTCATTGCTGTGCCGGTCAGTTTTGGAATCGCATTATTTTTGACTGAGCTGTCGCCTGCTTGGCTGCGGCGGCCTTTAGGCACTGCAATTGAGTTACTTGCAGCGGTACCTTCAATCGTTTATGGCATGTGGGGCTTACTGGTTTTCGCACCCGTGCTGTCAACGTACGTGCAGCAACCGTTGCAAAAAGCATTTGGTGACGTCCCATTGCTCGGAACTCTGTTTTCGGGTGCGCCTGTCGGCATCGGCATATTGTCAGCAGGCATTATTTTGGCCATCATGATCATCCCATTCATTGCATCAGTTATGCGTGATGTGTTTGAGGTGACACCTGTATTACTCAAAGAGTCGGCTTATGCCTTGGGTGCGACTACGTGGGAAGTTGTTTCACGGGTTGTTTTGCCCTACACCAAGTCTGGTGTTATTGGTGGAATTATGTTGGGACTGGGGCGTGCTATCGGTGAAACGATGGCCATTACCTTTGTAATCGGCAATTTCAACCAACTTGAGTCGCTCAGTTTATTTACTGCCGCCAACAGTATTACTTCGGCTTTGGCCAACGAGTTTGCAGAAGCGGGCGAAGGACTGCATCAAGGTGCCCTGATGTATTTGGGTCTGGTACTCTTTTTCATCACGTTTGCTGTGTTGACGATGTCAAAGCTCCTTCTCTCACAACTCAAAAAAAGTGAGGGAGCACGCACATGAACGCAGTCTTGACAATGCACCGTGAAGCTAAATTTGCCAGGCGTAAAAAAATTAATGCCCTTGCAATTATTCTTGCTATGGCAGCAATGGTGTTCGGTTTGTTTTGGTTGTTCTGGATTCTTTTTGAGACTTTGCGCTTAGGTATCAGTGGTCTGTCTGTCGCTACGTTAACGCAAATGACGCCACCACCAAACGACCCAGGTGGCCTGGCCAATGCGATTTACGGATCGTTTTTGATGGTGATGTTGGCGACATTCGTGGGGACGCCAATTGGTGTGATGGCAGGCATTTATTTGGCTGAATTCGACACCAAAAGCTGGCTGTCTGCAACAGTACGATTTGTAAATGATATTTTGTTATCTGCGCCATCAATTGTGATTGGATTATTTGTCTATGCGGTTGTTGTATCCCGCTACAAATCGTTTTCCGGATGGGCGGGTGTCATTGCACTTGCGCTAATCGTTATTCCGGTAGTCATCCGCACCACTGAAAATATGCTTCAGTTGATACCTTCGGCGTTGCGCGAAGCGGCGTATGCGCTGGGCGCACCAAAGTGGAAGGTTATCTTGAGTATCACAATGAAAGCCGCCAGAGCGGGAGTTGTCACCGGTGTGATGCTTGCAGTGGCGCGCATTTCTGGTGAGACTGCACCGCTGTTATTTACAGCGTTAAGTAACCAGTTTTGGACTTCAAGTTTGACCGAACCTATGGCTAGCTTGCCAGTGACGATATTCAAGTACGCGATGAGTCCTTATGAAAACTGGCAAAACCTCGCTTGGGCTGGCGTTTTGCTGATTACCACTGCAGTACTGGCGTTGAATATTCTGGCGCGTTATTTGACACGAAATAAGCTTTAACTTTTCTGCATTACTGCAAATCTACTTATCCAACGTTTAAAGATAAAACAATATGCCGCCTGCAGCTCTAACTATCGAAAACCCCAAAATTTCTGTAAAAAATCTTGAGTTTTATTATGGTAAATTTCACGCCTTAAAAAATATTAATCTAGAAATTCCAGAGAAAAAAGTAACAGCTTTTATCGGACCGTCTGGGTGCGGAAAATCAACGTTGTTGCGCATTTTCAATCGCATGTACGAGCTCTACCCTGAGCAACGCGCCGAAGGGACGGTGATGTTTGAAGGTGAAAACCTTTTGACGTCAAAAAAAGACGTGGCATTGATACGATCAAAAGTCGGTATGGTTTTTCAAAAACCGACACCCTTTCCGATGTCTATCTATGACAACATTTCATTTGGGGTCAAACTGTTTGAAAGCCTAAGCAGCTCGGACATGGATGAGCGTGTTGAATGGGCATTGCGCAAGGCGGCACTGTGGGGCGAAGTCAAAGATAAGTTAAATCAAAATGGATCAAGCCTTTCGGGCGGTCAGCAGCAGCGCTTGTGCATAGCACGCGGCATTGCAATCAAGCCTGAAGTGCTGTTGCTTGATGAGCCATGCTCAGCGCTCGATCCTATTTCTACCGCTAAAGTTGAAGAGTTAATTACTGAGTTGAAAAATGACTACACAGTTGTGATCGTGACCCACAACATGCAGCAAGCGGCGCGTTGCAGCGACTACACGGCGTACATGTACCTGGGCGATCTTGTGGAATTTGGGGTGACTGAAGACCTGTTTTTTAAGCCTAAACGCAAAGAAACCGAAGACTACATTACTGGCCGTTTTGGCTGAACGATTTGAAAGAACTTAATGTCTGATAAACATCTATCCAGCCAGTTTGACAGTGAGCTTAATGGTGTGTCGTCGCGCGTTATGGAACTTGGTGGTCTGGTTGAGTCACAGATACGTCTCGCCACCTACGCGTTGTCGCAGTTCAGTGTGGAAAGTGCCAACCAGGTGCTTGAAGCCGAAGTGCGCGTTAACGCCATGGAAGTTGATATTGACCGAGATTTGTCATCCATCATTGCGCGCCGCCAGCCGACTGCCCGCGACTTGCGTTTGTTGATTGCGATTTCAAAAACAACTGCCAATCTTGAACGGGCGGGCGATGAGGCCGACAAAATCGCGCGTATGGTCAAGTCCATCATTGACAGCGGCTCGTCTCGCGCGCTTCCATCGTCTGATTTGCGCGTTGCCGCTGAATTGGCCTCTGGATTACTGCGCAAGGCGCTAGATGCTTTTGCCAGGCTCGACACAGCTGTTGCGCTTTCAATTCTGAAAGAGGACGATCTGATCGACAAGGAATTTGACGGCTTTGTACGCAAGCTCATCACGTACATGATGGAGGATCCCCGTACTATTTCAGCTAGTCTTGACTTGCTGTTTGTTGCCAAGGCGATTGAGCGAATCGGTGACCATGCCAAGAATATCGCGGAGTTCATCATCTACATCGTCAAGGGTGAGGACGTGCGGCACACACCTATGGCTCAGATTGAGTCTGCAATTCAGTAATTGAAATGAAAAATCGACCTCGCATTTTGGTAGTTGAAGATGAACCAGCGATTGCAGAGTTGATCTCGGTAAACCTTCAACACGGCGGCTTTGACGCGGTTATTGCGCAAGACAGCGTGACTGCGCAGCGTGAGCTTGATGCCGTGTTGCCCGATGCCATTTTGCTCGACTGGATGCTGCCCGGACAAAGCGGCTTGTCACTGGCGCGCCATTGGCGTAAGCAGGCGCGAACCAAAAGTATCCCTATCTTGATGCTGACAGCTCGTGGCGATGAGCCTGACAAAGTGGCTGGACTTGACGCTGGCGCTGATGACTACATTACCAAGCCATTTTCTACCCAGGAATTGCTGGCACGTATACGTGCTGTGCTCAGGCGGCGCTCGCCTGAATCAGTCAGTGACAGTGTGACAGTAGGAGAGCTGGTTCTGGATGCGGCTACACACCGCATATCTTTCCAGCATCATGAGCTCAAATTGGGTCCTACTGAATTCAAGTTGCTGCATTATTTTATGAAGCACGCCGAACGCGTTCATAGCCGAGGTTCTCTTTTAGACAAGGTTTGGGGCGACCACGTTTTCATCGAAGAGCGCACCGTAGACGTTCACGTCAAGCGCCTGCGAGAGGCCTTGGGCAGCGCTGGCTGCATGGTTGAAACCGTGCGTGGCTCCGGCTACCGCCTGACTGCTATGACAGTAACCTCTACTGCACAGCTGAGGGCATGATTAACCGCTACCTGGTATTTTCCGTCTGCTTGCTGGCAGGTGGCAGTTTGGGGTTTTTAGTAGCCTCACAAACTGGGTCGATCATTGGATTTTTGGGCGCTGTTTCCATCTGGTTTTTGGTGGACAGCTTTTATGCGGCCCGATTTTTGGCCTGGATACGTTTTGCGCAGAACAGCGAATCAGCTTCTGTGGCCACCCATTTGCCGCCCCGCATGCTCGGACTTTGGGGTGAAGCTGCTGACCGTATTCGCAGGCTTTCTCGTAGCCAAGATCAATTCCTTCAGGACAGTCAGGGTCGGCTTGACGAGTTTTTGGCCGCCATGCAGGCGTCGCCAAGCGGCGTGGTTTTACTTGATTCGCAAGACCGGATCGAATGGTGTAACCAGATGGCGACCCAGCACTTCGGATTTGATGCACGACGGGATGTATTGCAGCATATTTCCAACCTGGTCAGGGCACCGGGCTTTAAAACGTATATGGCGGCCAACGATTTCGTACACGATGTCGTTATACCGGGCAGTGCCAGCGTACCCGGCAGGCCGGTTAAATTGTCCGTACACGCACACTCTTACGGTAAAGACCGTAAGCTGTTGCTGTCACGTGACATCACGGCCATTGAACTGGCAGAAGCGATGCGGCGGGATTTTGTAGCCAATGTTTCGCACGAAATTCGCACCCCTTTGACGGTTCTTTCTGGATTTATCGAAACGCTGCAAACCCTGCCGTTAAAGGAGCAGGAGCGTGACCGTTATTTGACTTTGATGGCACAGCAGTCGCAGCGTATGCAGACTTTGGTTAATGATTTGCTGACACTGTCGCGGCTTGAAGGAAGTCCACACCCAAGCGCCAACGATTGGGTGGATACCGGCGCGTTGTTCGCGCAGGCCGAACAGGAAGCATGCGCTTTGTCTGCCCTGCTTGCGCCGCACGGGCACGACATCAAGTTTGATGTGGGCGTGAGGTTTGACATTGCGGGTGTGCAGGCCGAACTGTACAGCGCGTTATCAAACCTGGTCACTAACGCAGTGCGCTACACGCCGGATGGCGGTAAAGTTCGTGTGAGTTGCAAAATACTCAATGATGGCCGAGGCGAGTTTGTCGTGGAGGACTGTGGACCAGGTATCGCAGCTGAGCATTTGCCGCGACTGACGGAGCGCTTTTACCGGATTGATCGCAGTCGCTCGCGCGAGACCGGTGGAACAGGTTTGGGGCTAGCCATTGTCAAACATGTGGCGCAACGTCACGGTGCCGAACTGCATATTCAAAGCCAGCTTGGAGAAGGCTCCAGATTTTCAATCACGTTTCCGTCTGCACGCGTTCGGAGTCACCGCGCAAGTTAACTTAGATGCTTTCAGCATGCTGTTTTTTGCTGACGTACAACAACAGACCCATAAGGCAAACGGCAACTAACCACAGCGCCAAACTACTTGCCATCCAGAAGGCATGAGGCGTTGGCATGGCAGGTAGCCCGAGCAGTCCTTCATAGGTCAGCAGGTGTCCTCCATACAGTCCGAAACCCCACAGCAAAACGCTGTAAAGCACTAACGGCGCTATCGTCACCCGGTAACAGCGTAATAAAAATGCACAGACAGCTTGAATGCTGTCTGCCAAATGATAAAAAGCCACCCAAACAAGCAGCGATGCCGCTGTATTGACGATGACTGGATTCGTTGAGTAAAAACTGGCTATGGCATCTTTTGCTATTAATATAGAAGCTATTAAAGCAATTGAAATGCTGGTTGTGAGCTTTAATCCTAATAAAATAATGTTTTTTGCATCGCCGGGTCTGTTCGCTCCCAGCCAAAACGACACGCGCGCGCTGCACGCAATCGCCAATGACAGTGGCAGCATGTATAAAACGGCCGCCATGCTGGCAGCAATTTGATGACTGGCTGATGCGTCAACGCCGAGTTTGGCAATAAAAATCGCCATCAAGGTAAAAGAAGTAACTTCCACGAAATAACTCAACCCTGCCGGAATACCCAGCCGCGCAAAGTTGCCTATGGTCGGCCAGTCCGGACGATCCATGCGTTGCCAAATGCCAAATGGTTTGTAAAATCTCTGCGTGCGCAGCATGACGATGCCAAGCGCCAACAGCAGGTAGTTAACAACCAGTGTGGCCCAGGCACAACCTACAACGCCCATGGGCTCAAGGCCTGCACCACCCGCTACCAGCCAGATGGATAGCGGGATTTTGACCAGCAGCGCACCCACTTGCAGCCAGGTAACCATCAGCGGTTTGCCCAGTGACTGATTGAACGTGCTGTAAAGGCGAAACAAGATGGACGGTGCAAAGGCGAAAGCCAACACCCTGAGGTAATTTTCAACGTCGTCCAGCATCAGCTCCGGTACCTTAGCCCAGCGCAACAAGGCGCCAGGGAACAGCAGCGCTGCCATGCCCACCAGGGTGACAAGACCGCACAAGTAAAGACTTTGCCTGAGCGAACGGCCGATGGCTTGATGTTTTTTGGCACCCAGCAATTCAGCCCAGATGGGCAACAACGCCTGCACAATACCGATCAAACCCACGTACACGCTGACGTAAATGGCCGAACCCACTGACAGCGCTGCCAAGGCCGTGTCGCTGTAGCGCCCTGCAATGACCGTGTCGGCTACGCCAAAAGACATGACCGCAAGCTGCCCAACCAGCACAACACCTGCATGCCGCGCTATGATTTTTAGCTCACTCACGGGGCACGCGTCGTGAAGGCATTTTTTCCGCTATTGGCGACACGTTTGTACAACAAGACATTTTCATTGCGGTCTGCAGGCCGGCTCAGGGTTGCCCAAAAGGCCCAATCAGGCAGGTGGACAACGCTCCCCAGTTTGGACTGAACGTCTGCATCCACGATCAGGAAGTCGCAACCTGCATCCGGTGCAGCCTGGCGCAGCTTTAGCTTACCGTGGTACTGCAAGGCCGCTGCCTGGGCGCTGTTAATGCCGAATATCTCAGCGCAATTAGTCGGCCCCATCTGTTTTGCAACCTGGCGCGACAGGGGCGCATAACTGCGCGCATAGTCCAGCAAAGGCAGCCACAGCGTCATCAGTAACAACCAGCAAAGCGTTGCGCCACCAGCGGGCAGCACCAGCGATTTCCATAGCGCTGTTCGATGTGCACCCGTGCGCCACTTGACCAACCAGGCCCAGGCCACGGTTGCAACAAGCGCCGCCAAAAAAGCCAACCACGAGAAACTGGGCTCAAAACCAGGCGCGAGTTTGGCGACGTTGGCTGCGGGTTGGCGTGGCACGCCGGTTTGCATGGCAACCCACACCACCCAGATGATGATGCTACAGCCCGTAAAAAAGAGCAGTGTGAACCAGTCAATCAGGGAAGCGACGCTTCGCTTGAGGGTCGGCAAGGCAAAAGCTGCCAGCGCTGCCAAGGGCGGCAGGCCGAGCAGCAAGCTGCGATCGGACGACGGAGTCGTTAAAGCAGCAAGCACCGCCACTGTTACAAACCACAGCGGCAATGCGATGTGACGGCTAGCCAGCTGCCTGCGCCAGCGCCAGAGTGTCCATAAAGCCAGTGGCCAGGCAGGCCAGGTGAACCACAGCAGAAGCCGACCTAATCTGCGCCAGTCTGCCCATGCACTTTGCTCTCCCAAACCCGGCAAATTGATACGCCAACGCCACAGGTCCAGCATCCAGACCAGCAAAGCCACGCCCGTAGTCGCACAGGCGATTAACAGCAGCCATTGCCAGGACTGGCGCCTCGTTGTGCTGTTCAAGCCACCAGACGAAGCGGCACCCCCCCAGCGCATGTGCGTCCATTCCACCACAGCACCGCCAATACCCAACAATATGGCGAGTGTTGGTGCACCACTCAAAGCCAGCCCTGACAGACCTACCAACAGGCCGAGCGCAGGACCCAATACTTGGGTGGCACGGCGATACGGGCTGGCTGCCATGGCGTAAAAAATCAATGCGTAAAAACCCAACTGGGCCAGTGCCGGTGTTGTTTCGTGCGACAGCTGTGCCAGCCCCAAACTTGCAATCAGAGCCAGTACACCCGCATCTGCAATAGCGCGTGCATAGTCAGTCGGACTGGCCTCGCCACCAAAAGCAAACGCCACAGGCTGCGCTTGCGGACTGCGCGTCAAGTAATAAATGGCATTCCAGGTTGCAAACAAACTCAAAGCCAGCAGCAGTATGAAAGGTACGCGGACTGCAAAAGCCGAATCAAGGAAAGGCAGAATCTGGATGGCAAATGCGCCCAACCAGTACGGGACAAGCGCATCAGCGCTGTTGGGTTGCCCGAGCAATTGCGGTGTCAGCCAGTTGGCCCAATTGACAGCCAGTTCCCGCATCACTCCAAAGGCGGCGATGTCTTCGTTTTTCCAGGGAGCGCGGCCAAAAAAACCAGGCAGCACATAGGCTGCGCAAAACAGCAGCAGCGCTAGCCGAGGCAGGCGGCGAACTGCAGACTGGGCAATGATGGCGGGTGACGGCTTGTTCAAAACGGTTCAGGGAAGGAGTGCGCTCATTGTCAAGCAACAGTGAACGAAAAAAAAGCAGCCTGAATTTCAGGCTGCTTTTTTGCAATTCAAATTGCGGCTGAAACTGGATTTCAGGCAGCGGGTGCAGCGTCTTTAGCGGCAGTTTTACCAAAACGGTTGCGGAATTTCTCAACGCGACCACCCATGTTGTCCACGGATTTTTGGGTGCCGGTGTAAAACGGGTGCGACTCGCTTGATGTGTCCAGCTTGTACAAAGGCAACTCGCGGCCATCTTCCATTTTCAACATCTCTTTGGTGTTGACACATGAGCGGGTGACGAATTTGAAGTTGTTGGACAAGTCCAAAAAGCAAACGTCGCGGTAGTTGGGGTGAATGCCGTCTTTCATTTCTCTATCCTTAAATTTCGCTGAGTTGTCATTTAGGCAGCCACTCAAAACCATTTTTGAGCACTTTCCAGTTAGCTTTCGATTATAGCCCGGTCAGCCACCGCGCCTCATCATGTCGAAAAACTCGTGATTGTTCTTCGTGGCCTTCATGTTTTTCAACATCAGCTCCATGGATTCAATTTCGTCCATGTTGTACATGAACTGACGCAGAATCCTCGACTTTTGCAGGATCTCAGGGGCCAACAAGAGTTCTTCTTTGCGGGTACCGCTGCGGTTCAAGTGAATCGCCGGGAACACGCGCTTTTCATACAAGCGGCGGTCCAGGTGAATTTCGCAGTTGCCGGTACCTTTAAATTCTTCAAAAATGACTTCATCCATACGGCTGCCAGTGTCAACCAGTGCGGTACCAATGATGGTCAGGCTGCCGCCTTCTTCAATTTTGCGGGCCGCACCAAAAAATCGCTTTGGGCGCTGCAGTGCATTGGCATCCACGCCACCAGTCAGCACTTTGCCGGATGACGGCAACACGTTGTTGTAGGCTCGTGCCAGACGGGTGATGGAGTCCAGCAGAATCACAACGTCTTTACCCAGCTCAACCAGGCGCTTGGCGCGCTCAATCACCATTTCCGCGACGTGCACGTGGCGGGCAGCAGGCTCGTCAAATGTCGATGAAATCACTTCACCGCGCACGCTGCGCTGCATCTCAGTGACCTCTTCGGGGCGCTCATCGACCAGCAACACCATCATTACCACTTCCGGATAATTGGCGGTAATCGCGTGGGCGATGTGCTGCATCATCACGGTTTTGCCAGACTTGGGCGGTGCGACCAGCAGTGCGCGTTGGCCTTTGCCAATGGGGGCAATGATGTCGATGATGCGGCTGGTCAGGTTTTCTTCACCCTTGATGTCGCGCTCAAGCTTGAACTGCTCGCGTGGGAACAGCGGCGTCAAGTTCTCAAACATCACCTTGTGTTTGTTGTCTTCCGGCGCGCCGTCATTGACCTTGTCTAATTTGTTCAATGCAAAGTAACGCTCGCCGTCTTTGGGCGTACGCACTTCGCCCTCAATCATGTCGCCGGTGTGCAGGTTAAAGCGGCGAATCTGGCTCGGGCTGATGTAGATATCGTCAGTGCTGGCGGTGTAACTGGAATCTGGCGCACGCAAAAACCCAAAGCCGTCTGGCAGCACCTCAAGGACGCCGTCAGCGACGATGGTTTCGCCGGTTTTGGAGCGTTTTTTGATGATGGCAAACATCAGCTCCTGCTTGCGCATACGGCCTACGTTTTCAATCTCAAGGGCTTCGGCTTGCTTGAGGACTTCAGACACATGCAGTGCCTTGAGTTCATTTAAGTGCATGGATTAACCTGCTGTGATGGC
>JAYURC010000122.1:0-6593 GCA_043756405.1 Polaromonas sp. | reverse complement strand
TTTTTGTCCCGTTCCGGTACCACTCCTTCACCCGCTGGGGGGAAGGCAGGGATGGGGGCCAGCATAGTCGCTATGCTTGAATTTATTCGCCACACGTGCCCCCGTCCCAACCTTACCCCAACAGGGGAGGGGTTAAGCCTGTTATTGCTGTATACAAATCATGAAAAATCACAACCTTTTCGCCGCCCTGCGTGCCGCCTTTCCTGCTGACATGAACGCCACAGCCGTTGAAACCGACAACGGTTTGAACTACTCGTGGCTCGACATCGAACGCGCCACTGCCATGCTGGCCAACTTGCTGGTGTCACTCAAGCTGCCAGCAGGCGCGCGGATTGCCGTGCAGGTTGAAAAGTCAGTTGAAACCATGCTGCTGTACCTGGCCACGCTGCGCGCAGGCTACGTGTTTTTGCCCCTGAACAACGCTTATCAAACCGCAGAGATCGAATACTTCATTGGCAACGCCGAACCAGCGGTGGTGGTGTGCAGCAAAAAGAACTTCGGCTGGGTCAGCAAAATAGCGTTCAAAGCCGGCACGCAAAACGTCTTCACCCTTGATGATGACCGCACCGGGTCATTGCTGGACCGCGCTGCACATTGCAGTGACCAGCACAAAGTAGCGCAGGCGCAGGCTGATGATCTGGCCGCCATTTTGTACACCAGTGGTACCACAGGCCGTAGCAAGGGCGCGATGCTTTCGCACGGCAACATGCTGAGCAATGCACTGGTGCTGAAAGATCATTGGGGCTGGAAACATGGCGATGTGCTGATTCATGCACTGCCGATCTTCCATGTGCATGGCCTGTTTGTGGCGCTGCATGGTGCACTCATCAACGGCAGCAAAATGATCTGGTGCGCCAAATTCGACCCGAGCTTTGTCGTTAACAAAATGCCCGAGGCTACCGTCTTCATGGGTGTGCCTACT
The DNA here is from genome assembly GCA_043756405.1 of Polaromonas sp. Classification (GTDB taxonomy): domain Bacteria; phylum Pseudomonadota; class Gammaproteobacteria; order Burkholderiales; family Burkholderiaceae_C; genus Polaromonas. The sequence continues at coordinate 5,671 of JAYURC010000122.1, read as the reverse complement.
TTGTATGTGCGGTTGCTGAATGAACCTGGTCTGGACAAAAACGTTGTGAAGAACATGCGCCTGTTTGTGGCGGGCTCTGCCCCACTGTTGATTGAAACTTTTAACGAGTGGCAAATCCGCACCGGCCACACAATTCTGGAGCGCTACGGTATGTCTGAGACGGCCATGTTGACGTCCAACCCGTACGACATTTCTAACGGCGAGCGGCGCGGTGGCACAGTCGGCTTTGCCTTGCCGGGCGTGACGTTGCGCGTTCAAGACGACGATGGAAAGTCAGCAGGCACGGACGAAATTGGCGGCATTCAGGTCAAAGGGCCAAATGTCTTCAAAGGCTATTGGCGCATGCCTGAAAAAACGCTGGAGGAGTTCACCGCTGATGGCTTCTTCAAAACCGGCGACGTCGGCAAAATTGACGAGCGTGGCTACCTCACCATCGTGGGACGCAGCAAAGACCTGATCATCAGCGGCGGCTACAACGTCTATCCGGCAGAAATTGAAGGCTACATCAACGACCTGCCCGGCGTACTTGAAAGCGCACTGATTGGCGTAGCGCACCCGGATTTTGGCGAGGTAGGCGTGGCCGTCGTTATTGCCAAACCTGGCACGATGCTGGAGCCTGAGGTCATCATCAGCGCACTCAAGTCTAAGCTGGCCAATTTCAAAATACCCAAGCAATGTCATGTGGTTGCCGAACTGCCGCGCAACACCATGGGGAAAGTGCAAAAAAATCTGTTGCGCGAGCAGTACAAATTTCTTTTTACATAGCGGCGTTTGCATTTTTACTGGATAGCTTTTGTGTCCATTGCCCGGCGCCTGGAAAAACTCCACAAGCGCGCGCTGAACGACGGCAAAAAATTTCTTGCACTTGAAGAAGCAGATCAGCATAGCGTGCGCAAACGCCTGAAGAGGCTGCGCTACCTGACGGAGTTTTCAGCGCCACTTTTTGGCAGCAGCAAGGTCAACCGAATGACCGCAGCGCTCAAGCCGGTGCAGGATGCGCTGGGCCTGTACAACGACGAGCTGATGGCCCTGCACGCCTGGCGCGACTTGGCGGCAGATCAGCCTAATGCCTGGTACGGTATCGGCTGGCTGGCCGCACGCAAGCAACCCAATGCCAAGCGGTGTCTGAAAAAAATCAAAGCCTTTGCATTGATCAAACCGTTTTGGCGTGGGTAATGGCCACCGGGCAGCATCTGACAAATATCTGGCAAATATCCAAATAGCTACTAAATTAATAGCTGTATGCGCAAGTGTTTGTTGGGATAAAGACTTAAATGGTATCAATTTATTTAAACGGGCATACCGAAAAGCTTACCGACACCTGCTGTAGCCCCCATCGCCAGCAGACCCCAAAAAGTAACCCGCTGCACGCTCGCCCAAACTTTAGCGCCGCCCGCGCGTGCGGCCACCATACCCAACAGCGCCAGGCTTAACAACGATGCACAAGCGACCCACACCATCACGCTTTGCGCGGGCGCAATCGCAGCTACGCCCAGTGGCAGCACAGCGCCCACCGCAAAACTGGCGGCTGATGCCCCTGCGGCCTGGAACGGCTTGGCGCTGAACGCGCCGCAGATACCCAGCTCGTCGCGCGCGTGGGAGCCCAGCGCATCGTGCGCTGTCAATTGCACGGCAACCTGTGTGGCCAGGTCGTGCGTCAGACCGCGTTCGACATAGATGGCGGTTAATTCCTGCAGCTCGGCGGCGGGGTTTTTAGCCAGCTCTGCCGACTCACGCAGAAGATCAGCTTTTTCAGTGTCGGCCTGTGAGTGAACCGACACATACTCGCCTGCCGCCATCGACATGGCCCCGGCTACCAGTGCGGCTACCCCTGTCATCAACAGTGTGGTTTGACTGGCGTTGGCTGCCGCCACGCCCACCAGCAAACTGGCCGTAGACACAATGCCGTCATTGGCACCCAGCACGGCGGCACGCAGCCAGCCGACACGGTGGGTACGGTGGGCTTCAGCGTGTTGGTTTGTGTGCAGTCTGCTCATGTAGCCGAGGGTATCTGTTCAAGCTCTTGCGGTATTGATGTAGGTCAGAAGTAGTAATTCAGGAGTAGATCAGGAAACCCGAGGGAAAAGCAACAGGTTGATTGCCAACGGAATGAACAAGCCCAAACAAACCGCTGCCAGCACATCTGATGGCCAATGCACACCCAGCACCAGACGTGACAGCCCCATCAGGCTAATCCACAGCACGGCCAGCGGCAGTGCTGTGCGCCTTGATCGTGGCCACAAACGTGTGGCGACCAAAGTCAGCGCCGTGGCAAAGGCTGCTGTACTGAGTGTGTGCCCGCTCGGAAAACTCGACCCCCAGTACCACGTGGTGCTCCACAGCTCAGGCCGTGCGCGGTTAACGAATGCTTTAAGCGCGTAGGTGATTGCCCATCCGCTGGCCATGGTGGCGGCCAGCAAAACAGCCTCGCGGTGATGTCGTGTCACCCAAAGCATGCCACACACGACAACTGTAGCCGGTACCAAAAAAATCGCAGCGCCCGTCCAGGTGACCACGCTAAAAAAGCCGGCCAATGCTGGCGAGGTGTTTTGCCTGATGAACCAAAGCGCAGCCGTGTCGACAGGGCCAGACTCTTTTGAAAGCACATCTTCAAACACCTTGATACCAACGACGATCAACGTCAGCAAAGTTAAAACTGCCAAACGCCTGCCTGCCAGTGCCAAAAGCCAAGGCGTTTTGTTGTGTTTGGTGTACATGCTTAAAGCCAGGTGTGCACAGGCTATATAAAGCGCCAATTTCACGATATCAAACAGTACCCCGCCAATTGCTATTAAAGTCATAGCTGTATACCCATGCATTTAATAAATTTTGATGGGTTTTTATACATTAAATCATCGTGATGTTGAAAAGATGAGATGCTTTGTGGCTAATAAAAAATAAACAAAGTAGGTGTTTTGTCCAGCAAATACAAGTTTTATCAGCTATTAATTACATAGCAGATACGCGAAGCTTGGCTTTCAGTGCCTGCACTTCATCCATCAGCTCCAGCGCTAACGCCGCACCCGCAAAGTTCACCCCCAAGTCCCGATGCAGGCGCATGGCCACTTTAGCGCGGTGCAGGTGCAAGCCAGTAAAGCGCCAGTGCTCGGGCGGCTGACCTTGTAGCGCGTCGGTGGTGTCAATCACTCCTTCGCTGACCAGCTCAATGATGATGTGAGTCTGTGCGGCGCAGGCGCGGCACAAGTCGCTAAGGGTCAGCTCGGTGATGTCCTCCAGCGCGTAGCTGGTGGCTTGTATCGGCGAAGTGATGATGAAGTTGGGCGTCATGCTGAGAGCTCCTCAATGTGGGCGCGAGGGTTGAAGGTGTTGAAAGCCGCTTGCATATTGGCGTACGCTTTCTTATCTGCATCGCTGTTTGCCGGGGGCTGCGTTATCTTCAGCACGTAGTAAAAATCACCAGGACTTCTACCCGGTGATCCACGCCCACCCGGCAAGCCACATCCTTTAACGCGCAGTTTGCGGCCAGAGATCGATCCTGCCGGGATCTTGATCTCAACCTGACCTGTCGGGGTAGGCACAACCACTTCAGCGCCCAATGCCGCCTCCCAGGGCGCTATTGGCAAATCCATCAGAACGTCGTAACCGTCAGTGCGGTAAAGCGCGTGCGGCAGCATTTCAACGTCAAGGTACAAGTCGCCGGGGCTGCCCTTTTCGTTCCCATGGCCCGTTCCAGGCCCGCCCTGTGCTGCCAGGCGAATGTGCTGACCCGCACGGATGCCCTTGGGAATCACAAACTCAATTGTGCGTTCTTCCATTCTTGGCCTGCCGTCGCTGCCTTCAACTTGCATCCGCAGTTGTAGCGTGCGGGTTGCGCCCTTGTAAGAGTCTTCAATGTCAATCTGAATCTTGGCGTATTGGTCTTGCCCGTGCATGTCAAACGCTTCGTGGCTGCGTTGCTGCCCAGTGCCTTGTTCACGTCCACCACCTTTCATTCCGCGAAATAGCGCATCAAAAAACGCGCTGTGGTCTTGCCCATCGCCCGTGTCAAAACCGTGCGGGTAGGCGCCTTGCCCGGCATGCTGACCAGCCCAGTCGGGCGGCGGTTGAAAGTCTTGCCCCGCTTTGTAGTTGGCACCCAGTCTGTCGTATGCTGCGCGTTTTTCAGGGTCTTTCAGCACGTCATAGGCCTCGGCCAGCTCTTTGAATTTTGCCTCTGCGTCTTTTTCCTTGCTGACGTCTGGGTGGTATTTGCGCGCCAGTTTGCGGTGTGCGCGCTTGATGTCTTCAGGCGTTGCGCTGTTATCCACACCCATGACCAGGTAGTAGTCTTTAAATTCCATGAACGTCCTTTTGCGTAAGCCGCAGCAGGAATCAGGCTATATCGCAGTGTTTCTTTGCGCTGTCAGACAAGTGCGTTAATCACAAAAGAAGCTGCTTTGTACAGACTCAACCTAAGCCTGAAACCGGTCAAACCCAAACAGCGCAACCACCACAAGTAAAGCAGCCACTGGCCCGGCCAAAGGGTAGACGATAAACGCCAGCAGTGGTGCCACCATCAGCAAGTGGCGCAGGCCCCAGCTATAAAGCAGCCCCGCGCGGCGCAAGTAGGCCACAGCCGTCGGGCCCCATTGTTTGCGCTCCTCAGAGTCAACCGGCATCGACAAAATAAAGCCGGCGTGGTTGTAGTAACGCACCGCCATGGCCGAGCAGACCAGCGATGCAAACAGCAAGCCCATGAGTGCCAGCTCCATCACCAGGCGGGCGGTAAAATGCTGCGTCATGTTGTCAAGAGTGCCGAAGGACGAGCTGAGTGACGGCGCAAGCAGCGTGGCTGCGCCAATCAGGCCCAGCGCTGCTGTCGACGCCGTCATGGTGGCGGACATCAGCGAATTGCGCAGGGTTTGCACTGCCAAAATTTCAGAACCTTTTTGTTTTGACAACGCTGCAAACCACTCTTCCCGCAGGTTGGCGTGTGCCGAGCGGGCAAGAATTGCAGGGCTGCGGCGTTGCATCCACAGCAATGCCAGCTCGTAGGCTACCAACACAGCCACTGTGATACCAGCCGCAATCCATGGCGTGATGCTAGTCATCAACAGTGTCCCAGGCTGCGCTCGCAGCGGCAGCATGTAAACGCTTTTCACGCCATGAAAAAATCACCATACCCAGCAGCATGGCCGCAACAAATACCAATGCCTTGGGCTCGCCCATGCCAAGTGCTACCAGGCCCGGGCCAGGGCAAAAGCCAGCCACGCCCCAACCTGCTCCAAACAGCGCACTGCCCGTCAGCAAGCGACCATCGATGGCTGATGCTGTGGGCAATCTCATCTCTGCACCGATGAATGAGTGTGTGCGTTTTTTGGCAACTAAAAAAGCAAAAAACCCGACCAGAATAGCCCCGCCCATGACAAAGGCCAGCGACGGATCCCAGGCACCTGCCAGGTCTAAAAAGCCGAGCACTTTGGCCGGGTTGGCCATGCCAGACACGATCAACCCCAGTCCAAAAACCAGACCCGATAACAGTGCAGATATTGCAAACATGTCGATATCCTTTAAAAAGTGAAAACGTGGCGCATCACAAACACAGTTGCAAAGCCTGCACCCATGAACATGCCAGTGGCCGCCAGCGACCTTAGCGACAACCTAGACAAACCGCACACGCCGTGACCACTGGTACAACCCGCGCCATACCGCGTGCCCACACCTACCAGCA
>JAYURC010000121.1:0-17650 GCA_043756405.1 Polaromonas sp. | reverse complement strand
GGCTCAGGGTGTGTATGACGCAACCGCCAGCACCTACACACTGACGTTGAGCCAAAGTTGCGCGCCGACCACAGGTCAGGCGATCAAAGAGCCCTTCGTCATTCCAGTGGCTCTGGGCTTGCTGGGCGCTGATGGTCAGGACTTGCCACTACAACTCACTGGCGACAGTGCCGTCCTAACAAGCCGCATTCTAGTGCTCACCCAACCCAGCGAGACATTTACCTTCACAGGCATCGCCGAGAAGCCCGTACCCTCCATTCTGCGCGGCTTCACCGCACCAGTGGTGCTTGAGTTTGACTACAACGATGCACAACTGCTGCACCTGCTGGCGCACGACAGTGACGCCTTCAACCGCTGGGAAGCCGGGCAGCGTCTTGCGGTTCGTGCGGCGATAGCTGCTATTAATTCAGGAGCTTTTAGCACACATATTCAGAGCGCTACAGCATCAAATAATTCAAAAAATATACTAAGCGAGGCGTACCAGGCCGCCATGCGGCAAGTTTTGCATCACCCGACGCTGGACGCTGCCTTTAAAGAGCTTGTGTTGACACTGCCGTCTGAAACTTATTTGGCTGAACAACTTGCCGTGGTAGACCCGCAGCAAATACACGCCGTGCGCGAAGCCATGCGACTGCAACTTGCCACTGGTCTGCAAGCTGACTGGGCGGCGGTGTACGAGGCGAATCAGGATACGGGCAACTACACGCCTGACGCTGCATCTTCTGGCCGCCGTGCGCTGGCGGGCATGGCGCTGACTTACCTGTGTTTGGCTGCCGTAGCCTCAGGCAATGACGAATGGCCAGCCAAAACACGGCAACGCTTTCAGAGCGCAGGCAATATGACCGACCGCTTCAACGCTTTGAGTGCTTTAGTAACCAGCGGCCATTCACTGGCAGTGCAAGCCTTGGCGCTGTTTCACGCCATGTTTAAAGATGAAGCTTTGGTGATTGACAAATGGTTCAGCCTGCAAGCGGCCAGCCCTGACCGCAATGGCAACATCCTGCCATTTGTGAAGCAGCTCATGAAGCACAGCGACTTCAGTTTGAAGAACCCCAATCGCGCACGCAGCGTCATCAGCACTTACTGCGGTAACCCGGCGGCTTTTCACCGGCTTGACGCGGCAGGCTATGTGTTCTGGAGTGAGCGCGTCATTGAGCTGGACGCCATGAACCCACAAGTTGCCGCCCGCCTGGCCCGAGCCCTCGACCGCTGGAGCAAACTGGCAGAACCTTACCGCAGCGCGGCGCGTGAAGCGATTGCGCGAGTCGCTGCAAAGAGTGATTTGAGCAAAGATACGTTTGAAGTTGTTACCCGCGCCCTGGCAACCTAGACAAATACCTAGAGTTCACTATGTCCACAAAAATTTCTCTAACCCGCTATCTGGTTGAACAACAACGCCTGGAGGGTCATATCCCGCCTGAATTGCGCCTCTTGCTTGAAGTCGTTGCCCGCGCCTGCAAAAGCATCAGTCAGGCGGTTAACAAAGGTGCGCTGGGCAGCGTGATGGGCTCTGCCGAGAGTGAAAACGTACAGGGCGAAATTCAGAAAAAGCTGGACATCATTGCCAATGAAGTGCTAATCGAGGCCAATGAATGGGGCGGGCATCTGGCGGGCATGGCCAGTGAGGAAATGGAAGGCATCTACGCGGTGCCCAACCGCTACCCGCAAGGTGAGTATTTGCTGCTGTTTGACCCGCTGGACGGCTCCAGCAATATTGACATCAACGTCAGCATTGGCACCATCTTCAGCGTTTTGAAAATGCCTGAAGGAGACCGCGGTGTGGATGAGGCGGACTTCTTGCAGGCGGGCAACAAACAGGTGGCGGCAGGTTACTGCATTTATGGCCCACAGACCACGCTGGTGCTGACAGTTGGTGACGGTGTGGCCATGTTTACTTTGGACCGCGAACAAGGCTCGTTTGTACTGACGGAAGAAAACGTGCAAATCCCGCCAGACACACAAGAGTTTGCCATCAACATGAGCAATATGCGCCATTGGGATGAGCCCGTTAAACGCTACGTCAATGAGCTTTTGGCTGGCAAAGACGGCCCGCGTGGCAAGGACTTCAACATGCGCTGGGTGGCAGCCATGGTGGCTGACGTACACCGTATTTTGTGCCGCGGCGGTGTCTTTATGTACCCTTGGGACAAACGCGAGCCTGAAAAGGCCGGCAAGTTGCGTCTGATGTATGAGGCCAACCCCATGAGCTGGCTGGTGGAACAAGCTGGCGGCGCGTCAACCAATTGCAAACAGCGCATCCTGGACTTGCAACCCACCAAACTGCATGAGCGCGTCAGTGTGGTGCTGGGCTCAAAGAACGAAGTTGAGCGCTTGACGGCGTACCACTTAATGCATTAGTAGGTGGTGGAGGGCAAGGGGGTAGATGATTACTGTGCGGCGCATGGCATGCGTTCCTACATAAGCTGGGCTTGCGTGAGCCCTAACATGACGATCACATTCACCAAGCGTATGGATCCTCTTGAAACATGGTTACCCCCGCCCACAGCTGCAGCGCGAACAGTGGATTTGCCTTAACGGCCCCTGGCGCTTTTGCTTCGATAACGACGGGGAATACAGCTCTCCTGCAGACGTAGTGAGCTGGCCGTTGAGCATTGAAGTCCCCTACCCGCCCGAGTCGGTAGCCAGCGGTATTGGCGACGCCGGGTTTCACAAGGCGTGCTGGTACCAGCGCGAGGTGCACATCTTGCCGGGTACAGACCGGGTAATTTTGCGTTTTGGCGCGGTTGACTACGCCGCCCGCGTCTGGGTTAATGGCACGCTCGTTGCCAGCCATGAAGGCGGCCACACGCCCTTTTCGGCGGACATCACAACGGCATTAGCTTTAAATGGCAACCAAATTGTCACGATCCATGCTGAAGATAACCCACATGAGCTGAACAAGCCGCGCGGCAAGCAGGACTGGAAGCTGGAGCCACATTTAATCTGGTATCCGCGCACCAGCGGCATCTGGCAGACTGTGTGGTTGGAGCGGGTTGGCCATACCCACATTGACAGGCTGCGCTGGACGCCGCGGCTAGAAAGTTTTTCTATAGGGCTGGAGGCGCATTTGCGCGGCGATCTCTCGGGCAACCTCACGCTGTCGCTGGAGTTGCGTCATGGTGATCAGTTGCTGACCCGAGACCGCTATATGGTGGTGGATGGCCAGGTCGACCGTTTCATTGGCTTGTCTGACCCGGGCATTGATGATTTTCGCAACGAGCTGCTCTGGAGCCCCGAACGGCCTACCCTGCTCGATGCCAAGCTCACTTTATGGCGTAACGGCGAAATTGTTGATGTCGTTCAGTCCTACACTGCACTGCGCTCGGCTCATGTGCTGAAAGACCGCTTCATGCTTAATGGCAGGCCTTACGTGCTTCGCATGGTGCTGGACCAGGGCTACTGGCCCGACACGCTGTTGGCCGCGCCAGATGATGCCGCCTTGCGCCGAGATGTGGAGCTGGCAAAGGCCATGGGTTTCAACGGTGTACGCAAGCATCAAAAGATCGAAGACCCGCGCTACCTGTATTGGGCCGACCGGCTTGGCCTTTTGGTGTGGGAGGAAATGCCATCGGCCTACCGCTTTACGGGCACAGCCATCAAGCGAACCGTCCGTGAATGGACTGAAGCCATTGAACGCGATTACAGCCACCCGTGCATCATCGTGTGGGTGCCGTTCAATGAGTCCTGGGGGGTGCCAGAACTCCCATCCGTGCAGGCCCAGCGCCATGCAGTTGATGCGCTGTACCACCTGACCAAGACGCTGGACCCAACACGTGCCGTGATCGGCAACGACGGATGGGAGTCAGGAGCCACGGACATTATTGGCATCCACGACTACGACAACAACATTGAGCACATCCGCCAGCGCTATGGTTCAGAAATAGTGCCCGCCGACATGTTTGACCGCCGCCGCCCAGGCGGGCGCGTGCTGACGCTAGACGGCCATCCGCATCGGGGCCAGCCGATCATGCTGACAGAGTTCGGCGGTATTGCATTTTGCGCAGCCGCGAAGGATGGCCATCAGTCATGGGGCTACACCGAAGTGAGCGACATGGAAACCTTTGCACGACTGTATGAAGAACTGCTGAACACCGTGATCCACACCGCGCTGTTCAGCGGCTTTTGCTACACGCAGTTCGCCGACACCTTTCAGGAAGCGAACGGCCTGCTAAACCCCGACCGCACGCCAAAGATTCCACTGGCGCGCATCGCCAAAGCCACGTCCCAGTCACGCACTTGGATTCCTGGAGGCGTGTGATGTACAGCCTTGACCTGGTCAAACCCGACGGCAGGCAAATGACGCTTTACAGCCGTGAGCCGCTTGACTCACAGCTGCAGGCACCAAGCCCATTCGACAGCCCACTAACCGCGTCAGCCCACCTGCGCTGGCACCCGTTGCGGGGCGAGTGGATCACCTACGCGGCACATCGGCAGGACCGTACCTTCCAGCCACCGCCCGAGTACAACCCGCTTGCACCCATGCAGGGCCCGGCCCACCCCACCGAAGTGCCACAGGGCGCATGGGACATGGCAGTGTTTGAAAACCGCTTCCCCTCACTTGGCGGCCCGATAGCGCTACCACCTGAGCTGATCGTGCCCACAGCGCTTGCCAACGGGCGCTGTGAAGTGGTTGTTTTCACGCAGGATGCTAAAAGTTCGCTGGGTGCACTTTCACTGGACCGCATCGCGATGCTGTTTGAAGTGCTGGCAGACCGCACGCTGCGACTCGGGGCTCAAGCGGCGATTCAATATGTGTTCCCTTTTGAAAATAGGGGTGCGGAATGTGGCGTGACGCTGTCCCATCCGCATGGCCAAATCTATGCGTACCCGCTGGTGCCGCCAGTGGCTGCGCGTATGCAGCAGCTCGCGAGTGAACATTACACACGGCATGGGCGGGGGCTGCTTGAGCAACACATTGAAGCCGAGCGCAAAGATAGGGTGCGCATGCTGTATGAAGGTGAGCATGCGGTGGCTTTTGTGCCGGCATGCGCACGCTACCCGTATGAGGTGTGGGTAGCGCCCATCCGCCCAGCAGACAGCTTTGCCGCGCTGACGCATGCCGAGCGCAACGACCTGGCCCGTGCGCTCAAAACCGTGCTGCGCAAATATGACAAGCTGTGGGATCGCCCGCTGCCTTACCTGATGGCTTGGTATCAGGCGCCCACCGACGGCATCGCCCATCCAGAATCCCACCTGCATGCGCAGATTTGGCCGCCGTATCGCACAAGAGATCGGCTCAAGTTTTTGGCTGGAACGGAGCTGGGGGCGGGTTTTTTTGCAATGGACGTGTTGCCTGAAGACAAAGCGCGCGAGCTGCAGCAGGTTGAGACGGGTGAGTTGTGAGCAGTCATCTGCAATCGCCCATTGATGTCAGAAATGCCGCAGTGGCCGACGCGCCCGGCCGGGTTAATTTGCTGGGGGAGCATACCGACTACAACGATGGCTACGTCCTCCCCATCGCTATTGCGCAGCGCACGCGCGTGCAGATGCAGTACAACGGGTCTGGCCGATTTAACCTGCATTCAGAGCAACTTGGGCAGCGGGTTGGGTTTACGCTCAATGCCGCGCCAGCCGAACACTTTGCCAGTTATGTGTATGGCTGCCTCATGCTGGTCAGGGAGCAGGTCGGTGAGCTGCCGGGTCTGAACATTGTGGTGCAGTCAGACGTACCCATAGGCGTTGGCCTGTCATCCAGCGCCGCGCTTGAAGTGGCTTGCCTGCGCTGTCTGCGCAGCCTGCTCGGGCTGGCGCTTGATGACGTGGCCTTGGCGAAGCTGGCCCAGCGTGTGGAAGTTGAATTTGCCCACGTACGTTGCGGCATCATGGACCAGATGGCTTCCAGTCTGGCCAGCACCCACCGCGCCCTGCTTATTGACACCCGCACGCTGGCGCGGCGGGATGTGCCGTTACCGCCTGGTTGCGCCGTGCTGGTGCTGGACTCCGGCGTGCCGCGTACGCTTGCAGGTAGCGGATACAACGAACGCCGGGCGCAATGCGAAGCGGCAGCAGCCATGCTCGGCTTGACATCTTTGCGCGATGTGCGAGACGCCGGACGGCTCAGTGAATTGCCCCTTTTGCTGCACCAACGCGCCAGACACGTTTTGACTGAAAACGCACGCGTCCTGGCAGCAGCTGCGGCGGACATCACCGCCACAGCATTTGGTCGTCTGATGAACGAGTCACACGAGAGCCTTCGCAATGACTATGAGGTGTCCACGCCGGAGCTGGACGCACTTGTTCAAATCTTGCAGTCGTACAAGGATGTGTACGGCGCTCGACTGACTGGCGCAGGCTTCGGAGGGGCTTGTGTAGCGCTGTGTCGTAGCGAGTACGTGGCAGTAGTTGCCGAGAATACCCTCACCCGCTACGCAGCACTGGGCTATCGAGGGCGGCAGTTGGTGCCTAAAGTCTGAAGATTGCCTTGAGCCCAGCAGGCGCTACGTGGCAGCCAAAAGCCTCAGAGCTGCTGCGCTTTTTGTTCCCACTGCCAGGCGTGCGCAATGATGCTGTCAATGTCTGCGTACATCGGTTGCCAGCCTAATTCGTTTCGCGCAAGCGTTGCATCAGCTACGAGCACTGGAGGATCACCTGCGCGGCGCAGGTCGTCACGCACGGGAATGGCGTGGCCAGTCACTCGCCGTGCAGCGGCTATCACTTCTGTCACAGAATGCCCCGCACCATTGCCAAGGTTATAGGTTGCACTGGCACCTCCGGCACTTAGGCGCTGCAGGGCAAGCAGGTGTGCAACCGACAGGTCTTGCACATGCACATAGTCGCGAATGCACGACCCGTCCCGGGTAGCGAAATCATTTCCAAAGCGGCCAATCACTGCGCGCCGCCCCGACGCCACCTGCAACACGAGTGGAATCAGATGAGTTTCAGGTTCATGCCGTTCCCCCAGAGAACCATCAGGGTGTGCACCTGCGGCATTAAAGTAACGGAAAGTGGTGTACCGCAGCCCGTAGGCGCGGCTGTAGTCAGCCAATGCATTCTCGACGGCGAGCTTGCTTTGCCCGTACGGGTTAATTGGCAGCCGTGGGTGGGACTCTGTTATCAGCATCTCTATTGGATTGCCATACACAGCCGCAGTTGACGAGAAGATAAACTGGTTCACGCCACATTCGCGCATGGTGTCAAGCAGGCTGAGCGTTTGCACCAGATTGTTTTGCCAGTATTTGGCAGGTTCGCTCATGGACTCGCCCACAAGGCTTGCGGCAGCAAAGTGCAACACGCAGGCGGGCATAAATTCGCGCAGTATTTGGCGCATGAATACCGCATCGCCAATCTGACCAACGCGCAGAATAGCGCCCTCACCTACAGCGTCGGCATGACCGGTTGTGAGGTTGTCCACCACCACGGCCTGGTAGCCGCTGTCTTGCGCCAAGCGGCACATGTGAGAACCGATGTAGCCTGCACCGCCAGCAATGACAACCGTCTGCCTGTTTCTGGAGTCGCTCATGCTGTGAGTTCCGCCGCAACGGGACTGTCAGTGCCTGTGGTTTTGCCGTCTTCAAACAATGCTTCGGCCATATAACTGTCAAGACCGCTTTGCAATGTGGGCATCAGCTGTCCGCGCGCACTGCCCAGCACCGAGAAGCTGGGCCGCTGGGCACGCTGACCGAGCGCTACACCTGCAACAGGCCGCACCAGCCGAATGTCAAGGCGTGCCGCCTCTGCCGCCATGCACGCCAACTGCGACCAGCTTGCCAGCCCGTGGTTGGCCAGATGCCAGATGCCACTTTCACCATCAATCAACAGGTCCAGTGCGTTGTGCACCAGGTCCGGCACATAGGTCGGTGATACATCCTGATCGTTGGCAGCCAGCCACGGCTCACCACGACGCAGAGCGCGCAAACCCGACGTAATGAAATTGCGCGCGTCCCAGGGGCCAAAAAAAGCGGCACTGCGAATCACAAGCGCCTTCGGTGCCGCACCCAGCACGCCGCGCTCGGCCTCATGCTTGGCACGGCCATAGGCACTCAGGGGTTGGGGCACGTCTGCTTCTACATACGGCTGGCGTTTGATACCGTCAAAAACCAGGTCGCTCGAAAAGCACAGCAGTTGTATACCGTGCCGCTCGCACGCCTCGGCCAGTACAGCTGGGCCGACAGCGTTTTCCCGCCACTGGCGTGGTGCTTCGGTTTCTGCGTCATCGACTCTTACAAAGCCGGCAGCGTTGACAACTGCCCAGGGTTGCCAGCGCTGCAATTGCGCTTCAACTGAAACAGGGTCCGCAATGTCCATATCGATCCGGCTCAGCAGCCGGTACGGCAAACCGCGTGTTTCACAGATGCGGGCAAAGGCGCGTCCCAGGGTTCCCGTAGCGCCGGTGATTAACAGGGGTCGCCCGGTGACAGGCAGGGCTTGAATTTCACCTTGCGGGCAATAAATCAGGCGCGACTCGCGTTGCCACCAACCGGGGCCTTTTAAAACGGGGTGCTGGGGCTCTAGACCGCGCGCAAGCTGGCGTGCCACACCAGCCAACGCAGTCTCACGCGGGGGAGTCGAGCGCAGATCCCACAGCCCGGGCTCGTAATGGCCGTCGCGACGCGTCACCAGGCTGTTCCAGTCAAAAGTACCTGATGTGGCCCAGCATGTCACGGCACGTACATCATGCCCTTCGGACTTCACCTGCGTTGCCGCACGCCAGGCCTGCTGCAGCCAGCGGAGCTGCTCGTCCCGTCGGCAGCCAAGGTGTACCTCGGTGATAGCGACAGGGCGGCCATAACGTTGGCAGGTTTCTCGAAGGCGGGCTTCAAATCCACCTGTAAACGCGCCATTCACGCGTACGGCTTCAACGTCAACATAACGGTCGCGCTGGTTACCGCCCACTTGTTGCGCCGGGTAGTTCCAGATGCGTTCATCAAGATGACGCTCGCTGGTGATGTAGCTGTTGATGCCCAGAATATTCGGCGGACATGGATCATCGCGCAGCGCCCCGAGTTCATGTTCGGTGGCGCCGGCTTTGCAAAGATAACCCCACAGCGGGTGATTACGGTCTACCTGGCCAGTGAGCAAGTCGAAGCTGAGCCAACGACGTTCATTCTCAAACTTGGCCTGATAAGCAAGGGCTGGCGAACTCGTGACAAAGCCAAGGTCCTCGGTTTGTACGAGGCGTGCATGCGGAATGATGCGGCGCACCGCCTGCATGGACAGTACCGTGGCACGAACCTGATTGAGCAAGGCGCGAACAAAGCTCACATCGTCGTGGCAATGCGGGTACCAAAAGCCATAGAGACCGCTAAAGCGAGCGGTTGTGAGTGGTTCATTCACGGGCGTCCAGTCACGGATGTGCGGGTAGCGTGCCGCAACCTTGCTTGCATAGTCTGCCAACAAAGTAGCAAAAGACGTATCCAGCAGGTGGGTCCAGGCCGGGCCGCTACCGTGGTGCAGCAGGCCCGCAATCGGCTTGACCTTCAGCGCGGCCAGGCGGGCAAGCGACTTGTCTGCCCATCGCCAGTCAAACTGGTCGCGCTGTTTTTCTGTGCGCTCCCATAAAAGCGGCAAGCGCAGACGCGTAATACTTAATCCTGCCAATCGGTCCAGGTGGGAGGTTTCCTGAGTAAATCCGTTGACTTCCAGCTGGTCATGAAATTCGTCGCCTACCCGATTAACCGTGCATTCGGGGCCAGCCCACAATTCCAGCGACATTAGACAATGGCCTCGGTGGCCTCAGTTCGCAAATCATTCGTTGCACTGCCCCTGGTCTGCTGAAGCTCGGCAATCTGCAGCTTTTTAAAAGCGGTCAGTGCCTGACCCACCACCTGATCCATGTTGTAGTAGCGGTAAGTTGCCAGACGCCCAACAAAGGTTACACCGGGGGTATTTTCCGCATCGGCTTCATATCGTTTGTACAGCGCGGTATTTTCGGGTCGTGGTACGGGGTAGTACGGGTCGCCATCGGCGCAGGGGTACTCATGCACAATCGAAGTAGCAGCATGCGCCTGACCCGTGATGTGCTTGAACTCTGATATGCGCGTATAGGCGCATTCGTTCGGGAAGTTAACGGTTCCGACCTTCTGGAACTGAGCCTGTTGCAGTATGGTGTGTTCAAACCTCAGGCTGCGGTATGGCAGCTTGCCGTACTTGTGGTCAAAAAAGGCATCCACCGGGCCGGTATAAACCATGTGCCGCCACGGCACCAGGTTTTGCACCTCGCGGTAATCGGTGTTCAACATGATCTTGATGTTAGGGTGCGCCAGCATCCGTTCGAACATGCGCGTGTAGCCATGCAGCGGCACAGCCTGAAACCTGTCATTGAAGTAACGGTCATCACGGTTGGTTCGGGTAGGTACGCGGGCAGTAACACTTGCATCCAGTTCGGAAGGATCCAGGCCCCATTGCTTGCGGGTGTAGCCACGAAAAAACTTGTTGTAGAGTTCGCGGCCCACTTTGCTGACCACCACATCCTCGGAAGTTTTGATTTCGTCTGTTTTCTCAGCCACCGATTCAAAAAACTTTTCGACTTCAAACGAATTGAGGCTAAGCCCGTAAAGCCGATTGATGGTGTCCAGATTGATCGGAATGGGTACCCGCTGGCCGTCCACACTGGCCAGTACCCGATGTTCGTAAGGCCGCCAGGCAGTGAACTGCGAGAGATGGTTGTAAATGTCTTCCGAATTGGTGTGAAAGATATGCGGACCGTAAGGGTGTATGAGTACACCAGCATCGTCATAACGGTCATAGGCATTGCCGCCTATGTGCGCACGCTTGTCAACAATCAGGACGCGTTTACCCAGCACGTTGGCCAGTCGTTCAGCCAGCACACTGCCGGCAAATCCAGCGCCCACAATAAGGTAGTCAAAACTGTCAGGTGCAAGGGCTTGGGCTGCAGCTGCACGCACGTATTCATGGTTATTTCTGTCCACTATGCTTACCTCATGAAACGACAGCGCGTGCAGCCGTGGTCGTGGATGTTCCAGAAACATGCAGCCGGTCTGCAGCAGGTCCGGTGGGCGTATGCAGCAAGGGACGTGATTCACGCGCGGCTTGCAAATCAGCGATCAAATCACTCATCTCGGCTGCAGTAGCGTCCCACGACGTGTTGGCAATAATCGCGTCAACCAGCACCCGCTGTTCTTTGCTCTGCTGCCCGGTGCGCTGCATGATGCCTTCGCACGCCTCAACAAAGCCTGCAGCGTCTGCACGAATTGGTACCACATGACCATAAGGTTCAACGACATCACGAATGGCTGTGCTGACGCACGGTTTGCCGCAAGCCATGTACTCCAATGTTTTGGTCGGGCTGATAAAACGCGTCGCATCATTTAAAGCAAAAGGTAGCAGACAGACGTCCCAGCCGTTGATGAATGCCGGAAGGTCCGCATAGCTTTGCTGACCCAGCCAGTGGATGTTCTTGTGCTGCGGCAGGCTGGCTGCATCAATTTTGGCGGTCGGGCCCACCATGATGATTTGCCAGTCGGGGCGCATTAAAGCAATGCCGGCAATCAGCTCAATATCAATACGCTCGTCGATGACGCCGCAGTAGCCCAGACGAGGGCCAGACAGACTTGCCTGCAACGGATGGTCTGGAGTTTCAGGACGGAAGTGAAGCGCATCAACACTGCTGGGAAAACAGTAAACGTTCGGATGGCGACTTCGTTTGGCGTTATACAAGCTTTGACCGCCAGTGAACACAATATCGGCTGCTTTAAACAGCGCAGCCTCCTGCTCGATCAGCTGTAGCGGTGCTCCCTTGAACATGGACAACTCGTCCATGCAATCGTAAATAATGCCTTCAGGCTCAAGTGCCTCCGCAAAGGGCTGCGCCATTGGGGTGTAGAACCAGACCCAATAGTCATCAATCCTGCGCTGGCGCAACCCTTGAGCAATCAGGCGTTGCATCGTCGCTTTTTGAGCCCCATGCATACCGTGCTCAGCGCCACGCAAATGCGGCCTCCAGACTTCAACGTCCGGTGTAGCGGCAATAAATTCGATGCGGTCTGTAGATACACCCCAAATTGGCTCTTCGATATAAATCACAGGCCAGCGCTCGGCAATACGGGACAGCACATGTTGCGGACGCTGATAAACGAAATTCCAGCGAAGATGAGAAAAAACGATGAGTGAGTTCATGTGATCAGTGCCTGATTGCGAAAAAAGGAATCGGAAAAAGAAATATTTTTCTTTGCCAATTTCTATATCGTGGCCGAATCAGGTTTTGCAGACTGTAGGATTTAAAACGCCAAAGTCGTCGGACATTACCGCGCAGGCCAAAGAGTCAGTAATGCCCGGACTTCATTCGGGTGATGAGGAGTTGGCAGCATGTGCATTCGCAAATCAAAAAATGAAATCGCGCTTGTAACGTCAGGCCATCACAAGGTAGAAGCAGTCGCTAAGGCCGGGCTATAATTTAGAGCTGTACAAGTTGTGTATAAAAATACACCTGCCGGTGTAGCTCAGTCGGTAGAGCAGCTCATTCGTAATGAGAAGGTCGGGTGTTCGATTCATCTCTCCGGCACCAAAATAAAAGCCTCTGTTTTTTATGAAACAGAGGCTTTTTTTGGCTAATACGTTATTAAACATGGCTGTTACGTTCATTTCCAACGCAAACAGTACGTACGCTTTGCGAAGCTGTCTTTAAAGGTTTGCAGGCATATCAGTCTGCATCACTTGTCACCGCAGTCGCCAATATCTTGTCAATCCGTTTCCCATCTAGGTCAACCACCTCAAATTGCCAGCCTGAGCAATCAACCTTGTCAGTAGTTTGAAGCAACCTGCCCGATACACTTTGCAGCAAACCCGCCACCGTGTTGTAGCGGCCTTTGTCTTCGTCGGGTAGTTCTTTGATGTCCAGCCTCGCTTTGAGTTCAGACACGGGCATGACGCCGTCAATCAGCCAACTGCCATCCGCGCGTTGGGTGGCCCAGGCATCAATTTGCGCGCCAGGTTGCAACTCACCCGTGATGGCTTCCAGCATGTCGAGCGGTGTGACCAGGCCCTGCACCACACCATATTCATCGACTACAAACACCATGCGGGTTGACTTGGCGCGAAACTGCTCCAGCAGCTCCATACCTGTGAGTGTTTCGGGCACAAACACGGCGGGTGTGGCGTGTGCCCCTATGCGTTGATCAACCAGGTCGACTTGGCTTTCTCGCATGGCCAGCAGCGAAGCCAATTTAACAACGCCCACCACATCGTCCAGACTACCCCTACACACCGGGTACCACGAATGGCCGGTCGCGCCCATTTTTAAAGTTGCCTCTTGTACGGTATCAGACGCGTCCAGCCACTCAATGTCAGAGCGCGGCAGCATCAGTGATGTAAGCAAACGGTCGTCAAGCAAAAATACGTTTTGCACCATCTGGTGTTCATGCTCTTCAATCAGCCCCGCGTCCACACCTTCTACCAGGCTGGCGGTAATTTCTTCTTCAGTCACAGCGCGGCCTGCTGAATTGTCAACGCGCATCAGCTTGAGTACGCTTTGGGTGCTGAGCGACAGGAGTCGCACAAAAGGTTTGGCCACGCTGGCGACCCACATCATGGGGCGGGCAACCAGCCGGGCCGTGCTTTCAGGGTAGAGCTGGCCGATGCGCTTGGGCACCAGTTCGCCAAACACAATAGTGATGTACGTGATGATGGCCACCACAACTGCTGTCGCTGAAATCTCTGCGACACGAAACGGAACACCCCAACTTTGAAACAGCACTGACAAGCTGCCGCTGAAAGCCGCCTCACCAATGATGCCGTTAAGCATGCCGATGGAGGTGATGCCGACTTGAACCGACGACAAAAACTGGGTCGGGTTGTCCAGCAAACCCAAGGCTGCTTGCGCGCCTTTGTCGCCCGATTCAGCCATGGCCGCCAGCCTTGCCTTGCGGCTGGATGACAACGCCATTTCAGACATGGCGAACACACCGTTGAGCAGCGTTAAAAAAGCAATCAGCAAAAAATCCATTGGTTTATGTCGTGTTCTTAGCGGAAAATAAGCGCATGGGTGCTTTTAGAAATTCGGATCTTCGGGGTGAAGTGCAAGGCGCACGGAGCGCAGCACCTAGGGGCGCACTTGTGTGCATAAGGATTGCAAGCACCGCCGAATGCTACGCGTTCGCTGGCGCTCAATGCCGCAATTCGCCCGAAAAATGAATTTATAGAAGTGCCCAGATGCCACTGTACTTGATTGGCGACCTTCAGGGTTGCGATGCACCGCTTGCACGCTTGCTGGATGAAATCAACTTTTCCCCCAGCACTGATATCCTTTACCTGCTGGGCGACCTGGTCAACCGCGGGCCTGACTCCCTGGGTGTGCTGCGCCGCTTAAGCGCGTTGGGCAATGCCGCGCAATGCCTGCTGGGTAACCATGATCTGCATGCGCTTGCCGTGTGCCTGGGCGTACGCCAAACCAGACGCAACGACACGCTTGATGCATTAACTGCGGCTGACGACAGCCCATATCTTTTTGACTGGCTGCGGCATCGCCCCCTGGCCCTACAGGCGCATGGCTGGTTGATGGTGCATGCGGGCGTGCTGCCGCAGTGGACGGCAGAGCAAACCTTGGCCTTGGCCGCCGAGATTGAACATGTTCTGCGCGGGCCTGACGTTAAAACTGAACTGGTACAGATGTTTGGCAACACGCCTGCCATCTGGCACGATGGATTGACGGGCAGTGACCGCCTGCGTGTGATCATCAATGCGCTGACACGCTTGCGCTTTTGCACAGCTGATGGGTTGATGGACTTCAGCAGCAATGACAGCGCAGACAACCCACCCGCAGGCTTTACACCTTGGTTTGATGTGCCTAACCGCGCTGCCCAAGATCAGCCAATCGCTTTTGGCCACTGGTCAACCTTGATGCGAAACAACCAGCGCACAATTGAAATGCACAGCAACGCTTTGCCGCTGGACACCGGCTGCGTTTGGGGCGGCTGCCTGACCGCTGCAAAGCTGGGTGCTGTACCCAGCGACTATGAGTTGATTCAGGTTAAATGCGATCAGGCGCTAACGCCGGGTTAACGGCTTTGCTTTTTTGCAGCATCATTTTTTGCAGCTTCATCGCACCAGGCGCGCGCCATGCTGGCCGACAGCAGCAGCACCGCAGATGAGAAATAAATCCACATCAAAATCACCACCAGCGAGCCTGCTGCGCCGTAGGCCGACACAACAGCAGCGGTAGATAGATACAACGCCATCAAATGCTTGCCAACAGCAAACAAGATGGCACCTGCTGATGCGCCCATGACCAGGTAACGCAGCGATGGCTTGGGGCCTGCGCTCATGCGCATTAACGCCACAAACAATGCCACGCAAAATGCAAACGAAATGAGTTCGTTGATGCCAAAAGCAATTTTTTCAATGGGCAAATAGCCCCCTACCCAGGTAGATACCAGCCCTAACGCGGTAGATACAACCAATGAAATTAACAATAAAAAACCAAAGGCCAGAATGTAGGCAATGCCGCGCAGACGCAACGTTGCGCTGTACCACCATTTTTGGGTCGCTACCTGCCCGCTGCCCTGCCGCCACAGCCGCTCAAAAGCGTCTTGCAACTCAGCAAAAACGCCCGTTGCGCCAGAAAGCAGCAGAACAAAGGCAATCAACGAAGCCGTGATGCCTTCGGACGGCGCCTGTGCGCTGGCAATGGCCTGTTTGACAACTTCTGCCCCCTGCTCACCAATGACGCCGCTGATTTGGTTGACCAGACTGGTTTCGATGTAAGCGCGGTCTAGCCACCAACCCAACACCGCCACCATCAAAACCAGCAAAGGCGCCAAGCTAAGAATGCCGTAAAACGACATGGCAGCACTCATGCGCAAACCATCGGCATCCAGCCACTGCTGCAAGGCGCGCCATAAAGGGAGATAAAGGCGTTGCACCCATTTCAAAATCATGGGCACAGCATAGGCGTCAATCTGGAAAATTCAGATCAGACGTTGGATTGATTGAATGTCATCAAGCGGTGGCTACCGCTTAAAAACTCAGGAGCCGACTTTAAAAAGCGCAGCTACTTTCTTTTTGGGCTTAATGTTGGCCGATACCCCGTTACGCGCAGGATTGGCCTTGGCGGCGGCTTCCCAGGCGGGTTGTGCGTCTGGTGCGGCTGTTGACTCATACGGCTGGTCAAAAAACGGATCGCGCGGTGCTGCAGTTTGACGGTGCGGTGGTGCTTCACGGCGCTCGCGAAATTCTCTGGGCTCACGCCTTTCACGCGGAGCAGAATCGCGGGTTGATGCATCATCAGCTTCCCGGTACATGCGCCTGCCATCGTTCATGCGACCTGTCGGTGCCTGGTCTTCATCAAAAACCAAAGGCTCCAGCTCAATTTTGGTTTTGATGAGCTTCTCAATATCAGTCACCAGGCGCTGGTCGCTGCTGGCGACAAAGCTCACCGCCAAACCTGATGCCCCAGCCCGACCCGTGCGGCCAATGCGGTGGACGTAATCTTCAGCATTGAAAGGCACGTCAAAGTTGAACACTGCCGGCACGTCCTTGATGTCGAGGCCCCGCGCCGCCACGTCAGTGCACACCAGCAGGTCGACTTCACCGCTTTTAAAGGCTTCCAGCGCTTTCAGGCGCTCGTCCTGGCTTTTATCGCCATGCAATGCAGTGGTTTTCAGGCCTTCTTTTTCTAACGATCTGGCCAAACGCGCGCAACCTAGCTTACTGTTGACGAAGACAAACGCCTGCTTCATGCCGCGTGTTTTTAAGATCTGGTGCAACGCACGGCGCTTGTCATCTGCGCCCACGCTGTAAAAGTGCTGTTCAACGGTGGATGCCGTAGCGTTAGACCTTGCTACTTCAATCGTCACCGGGTCTTGCAAATAACTGGATGCCAACCGCTTGATTTCAGGCGAAAAAGTGGCTGAAAACAGCAGTGTGATCCGCTGCTTGGGCAGGTAACTCAAAATGCGCTGCAGATCAGGCAAAAAGCCGATGTCGAGCATGCGGTCAGCTTCATCAAGTACCACATATTCAACCTGGTTCAGCACAGCATTTTTGGCTTCAATATGGTCCAGCAATCGGCCGGGCGTGGCCACCAACACTTCAACCCCGGCTTTAAGCGCCAGCGTTTGCGGCTTCATGTCCATGCCGCCAAACACCACGGCGCTGCGCAGGTTGGTGTACTTGGCATACAACTCGACCTGCTCAGCCACCTGCACAGCCAGCTCACGCGTGGGCAATAGCACCAAAGCCCGCACCGGGTGGCGCGCAGGCGATGTCGAGGCGTTTTCGTGCTTCATCATGCGCTGCAACAGTGGCAGTGCGAACGCTGCGGTTTTGCCGGTGCCTGTTTGCGCGGCACCCATCACGTCTTTGCCTTCAAGAACGACCGGAATGGCCTGTTCTTGAATCGGCGTCATGGTTTCGTAGCCCATCTCGGCGACGGCGCGGGCCAGCTGGGGGGCCAGGGAAAGATTTGAAAATGAAGAGGTCATGTAGCAAGATATTGTCGCATCCTGCGCTTTCAGGCGACATGGCGGGGCATTGACAGCAGTCCGCCATCAAACCGCGGGAAGCAGCCAGCGTAGAACACCCGTCAGTTTGCTACTATTTTAATAGCTGTTTACGCACGTTTTAATTGGGCTAGAGGCCGATTTGACACTTAAAAAGCTACTCTTAGACACTTTAAAACACTTTCAGACATTCTTGGCTGAAAACGTGTCGCAAGCCTTCACGCTGCCGTTTTTCAGGCCATTTTCAAACCACTTTT
>JAYURC010000120.1:0-41497 GCA_043756405.1 Polaromonas sp. | reverse complement strand
TACGAGTTTGTCGCGCGCCGCCCCGGTACCTTCATGTACCACCCGCATGCGGATGAGATGACGCAAATGGCCATGGGCATGATGGGTTTCTGGATCACGCACCCCAAAGCCAAGCACCCGCTAATTGACGAAGTGGACCGCGACTTTGTGTTTTTGCTCAATGCGTACGACATCGACCCCGGTGCCTGCACGCCCAAGATCATGACCATGCTGGACTTCAACATCTGGAGCTGGAACAGCCGCGTATTCCCTGGCATTGACCCATTGATAGTTCGCAAAAATGACAAAGTTCGTATCCGCATCGGCAACCTGACTATGACGAATCACCCGATTCACTTGCACGGCCATGAATTTTTAGTCACCGGCACGGACGGTGGGCCCACCCCCAAATCGACGCGTCAATATGAAGTGACGCAGGACATTGCTGTGGGACAAATGCGGCAACTTGAATTTTTGGCTGATGAAGAAGGCGACTGGGCTTTTCATTGCCACAAGAGCCACCACACCATGAACGCCATGGGCCACGATGTACCCACATTGATTGGCGTTGACCACCGCGACATTGTCAAAAAAATCACCAACGTGATTCCCGACTACATGGTGATGGGCGAGCGCGGCATGGCCGACATGGCCGAGATGGACATGCCGCTGCCCGACAACACCGCCAAGATGATGACCGGCGAAGGCCCGTTTGGCAGCGTCGAGATGGGCGGCATGTTCAGCATGGTCAAGGTGCGCAAAGACCAGAAGCCCGGTGACTACAAAGACCCCGGCTGGTACAAGCATCCACCCGGTACGGTGGCGTATGAATGGACGGGATCGTTGCCAAACCCTGCACGTTTTGCGTCAGAAGGTGGCCAGTCCATGAAAGCGCAAAACATGCCCGCCAAAGAAGTTGAAGTGCAAGTCCGCAAGCCGGTGATGAAAAAGGGATCTGGCGGGCACGAAGGAATGAAGCACTAAATTCCCAGTCATCACACAAAGATCTGACCATGAATCACACTACTCTTAAATTAATAGCAACTTGCGTATTTATCTATTCGGCTACAGGCACTATTGCACATGAAAATACACACCATGAGGCTAAAACAGCTGCTGTAGTCAAGGAGCAAAAAGACTGGGGTATTGCGGGCGATGCGAAAGCTGCCAAGCGCGTCATCAACCTGAGCATGAGCGACAGCATGCGCTTTACGCCCAGCGCCATCACCGTCAAACAAGGCGAGACCGTTCGCTTTGTTGTTAAAAATGAAGGCAAGCAAATGCATGAAGTGGTCATTGGCACCAAGAAGGATCTGGACGAACACGCTGCGCTGATGGTCAAGTTCCCCAACATGGAGCACGATGAGCCCTACATGGCACACGTTGCAGCGGGCAAGTCGCAAAACCTGATCTGGACATTCAACCGGGCGGGTACGTTTGACTTTGCCTGCCTGATTGCGGGCCATTACCAGGCGGGCATGGTCGGCAAGATCACCGTGCTGGCGGCAAAGTAAGCATGGCTTTATTCATAATTTTCAAAGGGTCACAGATATGCGTACATCAACTACATCCGCCAGCCGCCGCAGGTTTATGCGAACCTCGGTAAGCGCCCTCGCAATTGCCGCATTGGGCTACCCCCAAGTCGGCACAGCTGCCATCCAGTCAGAAACCGTCACCGTTTGGAAAACACCCACTTGCGGTTGCTGCAAGGACTGGGTCATCCACCTGCGCAAGGAGGGTTTTAACGTGGTGACCAACGACGTACCAGACACCGCGCCTGTTCGGCAAAAACTGGGCCTGCCCGCGAAGTTTGGCTCATGCCACACCGCGCAAGTTGGCGGCTATGTGATTGAAGGTCATGTGCCTGCGCAAGAAGTCAAACGGCTGTTGCGTGAAAAGCCTGCTGCCGTCGGGCTGGCGGTGCCCGGTATGCCTGTTGGTTCACCAGGCATGGAAATGCGTGACGAAATGCTGGGTGTACGCGATGCTTTTGATGTGGTGCTTGTCGCCAAAGACGGCAGCTCGCGTGTTTACGAATCCTACGCAGCCAAGGCTGCAACAAAGTTCCGTGTCAAGTCTTGAATTCGACCTTTTAAATCTTTAACAGCCCGAAAGTAACACCATGAAAACCACTCAATCGCTCATCACTATCTCCGCGCTGCTGCTGGGCACTACATCGGTCTTTGCTATGTCACATGCTGGTGCGTCCATAGCAAAAGACGATGCCAAAAAAACCATGTCAGTGGCTGCATCAGCTGACATGGCCGACGGTGAGGTGCGCAAAGTGGACAAGGAAAATAAAAAGATTACGCTCAAGCATGGCGTGATCAAAAGCCTGGACATGCCCGGCATGACGATGGTGTTCGGTGTCAAAGACGCTGCGCTGCTTGACACCGTCAAGGTAGGTGACAAGGTCAAGTTTAAAGCTGAGCAGACGGGAAGTGCGATTACTGTTACTGAGATCCAGCCGGTCAAGTAAACTGCTTTTCCAACTCCCTCCCACGCTGGGGGAGGGCTGGGGTGGGGGCCAAGCGCAAGATCAGTATTGGCATCGTGCGTGCCCCCATCCCCACCTTCCCCCAGCGGGGGAAGGAGTAAGAAGCTACTTCACTTTTGCGCCGCGCAACCGCAACGCATTAAAAATCACCGACGCTGAGCTCAAACTCATCGCCAGCGCAGAAATCATGGGTGACAGCAGCCAGCCTGTAAACGGGTACAGCACACCCGCAGCAATGGGTATGCCCAGTGCGTTATAGATAAAAGCAAACGCCAGGTTTTGCTTCATGTTGGCAACCGTGGCATTTGACAGGCCAAGCGCAATTGCAATGCCGCGCAAGTCGCCTTTTACCAGCGTGACCTCCGCGCTGTTCATGGCCACGTCAGTGCCTGTGCCCATGGCAATGCCCACATCGGCTTTGGCCAATGCAGGCGCGTCATTGATGCCGTCGCCCGCCATCGCCACCACATGGCCCTCAGATTGCAATTGCTCAATCAACGTCAATTTGTCAGCTGGCTTGACTTCGCCATGCACCTCGTCAATGCCCAAGCGTTTGCCAACCGCCTTGGCGGTGGTCAGACCGTCACCTGTCGCCATCACGATCCGCAGGCCAGCGGCTTTGAGGGTTGCCAATGCTTCCGGCGTGCTGGCTTTGACCGGGTCAGACACGGCCAACAAGCCTGCGAGTTTGCCGTCAGCCGCCAGATACATCACACTGGCGCCTTCGCCCCGCAGCGCTTCAGCTTGCAGCAGCAACGTATCAACTGCAATGTTTATTTGCTGCATCAGCGTGGTGTTGCCCAGCGCAAGTTGTTTGCCGTCGACTTGACCTTTCACGCCGATGCCAGAGCCTGAATCAAAGCTTGCAGGCTTGGCTAAGGTCATGTTTTTTTCTTGAGCGGCTCGCACAATGGTTTCAGCCAGTGGGTGTTCGCTGCCTTGATCAAGGCTGGCGGCAAGGCGCAACACTTCATCCCCATCAAATCCAGTTGCGGCAACCACACGGTCAAAGGCTGGTCGACCTTCGGTCAACGTGCCGGTTTTATCAATCACCAGCGTATCAACTTTGCGCAAATTTTCAATCGCTGCTGCATCCCGAAACAACACACCCTGCGTCGCACCCCGCCCTGTTGCCACCATGATGGACATGGGCGTTGCCAGGCCCAGCGCACACGGGCAGGCGATGATCAGTACCGACACCGCGTTGATCAGGCCAAACACCCAGCTCGGTTCAGGTCCAAATACGCCCCATGCAAAAAACGTCAATACCGCCGCTGCGACCACACCGTACACAAAGTATCCCGCCACCACATCGGCCATGCGTTGCATCGGCGCTTTGGAGCGCTGTGCCTGCGCGACCATTTGCACAATTTGCGACAGCATGGTGGCGCTGCCCACGTAGTCCGCGCGCATCACCAGCGCGCCGCTGGTGTTGAGCGTGGCACCAATCAATTTGTCGCCGACCCGCTTGGTCACAGGCAAAGGCTCGCCCGTCAGCATTGACTCGTCAAGTGCGCTGCTGCCCTCAGTGACCACACCATCAACCGGCACCTTTTCACCCGGCCGCACGCGCAGGACGTCGCCGACGTGGACGTTGCTTAAAGGTATGTCTTCTTCTTTGCCCTCAGCGCCGATTCGCCTGGCGGTTTTGGGCGACAAACCCAGCAGTGATTTGATGGCTGCAGACGTTTGCGAGCGGGCCTTGAGCTCCAGCAACTGCCCCAGCAGCGTCAGCGAAATAATCACCGCCGCCGCCTCAAAATAAACCGCCACGCGCCCCATGGCGATAAATGAATCCGGGAAAACCTGCGGCGCAAATGTTGCCACCACGCTGTAAACAAACGCCGCGCCAGTACCCAGGCTGATCAGCGTCCACATGTTCGGGCTGCGGTTGACAACCGACTCCCAGCCGCGTTTGAAAAAAGGCCAGCCCGCCCACAAAACGATGGGCAGCGACAGCACAAACTCCACCCAGCTTTGGGTTCCCATGCTGAACAGGTTGAGCTTGTGTCCTGCCATCGACAGTGTGGCTACCACCAAAGTAAGAGGTAGCGTCCACCAAAAGCGGCGCTGAAAATCAATCAGCTCCTTATTTTCCACTTCCTCCAATTCAGGGATCAAAGGCTCCAGCGACATGCCGCAGATTGGGCAATCACCGGGCTTGTCCTGCCGGATTTCGGGGTGCATCGGGCAGGTGTAAATCGCACCGG
The DNA here is from genome assembly GCA_043756405.1 of Polaromonas sp. GTDB lineage: Bacteria > Pseudomonadota > Gammaproteobacteria > Burkholderiales > Burkholderiaceae_C > Polaromonas. Next base: position 36,811 of record JAYURC010000120.1, on the reverse strand, counting down.
CCACGCCTGGCTGCGACGTAACCCCTGCTGGCGCTCCCATTTTATGAACGTGCGTCTGCCTGGCTGCTGTGTACTGGCCTGGGTTGGCGTTGAATTTGGTTTTGCAACCAGCACTGCAAAAGTAATAGTGTTTGCCAACATGCTCAGCCTGGTGCTGTGACTGCCCGGTCACTGTCATGCCGCAGACTGGGTCTTTTAACGTCTGCAGTGCGGTGTCTGTACCAGGCGCGGGCAGTTTATCCACAGCAACCACCCGATTTTTTTACCGTTTGTAATGCCGCTGCTGCAGAAGTCAATTTGGCCGGGTAGCCCGCAGCCGTCGATGCCAATACCAGCGGGTCGCCGCCTTGCGGCAAATCGCCGGTAACGGTGGCGCGACCTGCTTGCAGGTCAACATCGACGGTACTGACGCCCGGTACGCGGGTTAAAGCAGCAGTGACGCTTTTTACGCAGCCGCCGCAGCTCATGCCTTTAACTTCAAGATGGATGGTGTTCATGATTAATTCCTTGATGTAAGTTGTGAAAATTGAATAGGCGCAGGCTTAGCTGTTGCGGTCTAAAAGCGTTTTTTCACCGAGCTGGGTTGGCAGGCATACGGTCCATCATCATCTTCATCATGGTTTGCATCATTGCCATGCGTTTTTCCATCATGACGTGGTGCGCGCCCATCTCACCCGACATGCCGGACATGCCGGACATTCCCTTCATGCCCGGGCTGGCCATGCCTTCCATCATCTTCATGCCGTCCTGCATGGATTTCATGTGTTCGGCCATCAGCGCATTACGCTCTTCCGGGGTTTTGGCGGCCATCATTTTTTCATGCATGGCTTGCATGGCCTAGGTTTGCGTGTCCATATGAGCCAGGTGATCAGGCGGTACTGCACTGCCTGGTGCAACCATCTTCATAGGCATAGGCATTGATGGGGCTGTATTGCAGGCCATCAGTGTGCCAACGACACTCATTGCAACAGCCAACGGGATTAAGCGGAAAGTGTTCATGAGAAGCTCCTGAAAAGTAAATGAATAAATGGGATAAAAAGGGGTACGAAGAAGTAAAGCTTGGACTGCTTCAGCGTCCAATAGACACAGTCGAGGCGAACAGCAATTGATGCGGCTCAAGGTGCATGGCTTAAGTCGTGCGCTCACGCCATCAAACGCCGTTAAATGGAAGCTTAAAGGGCAAGTCTGGCGTAGCGATGCCTAAGCGGCACTTTGGACACCACACGCTGGGTGCTGCCAGGCTGTGTATGGGAGAGATAAACGGGTTCAACCAGAGACCAAAGCACAGCCACAACACTCGGTAGTCCTGGTTCTATCTGGCCTGCCTGATATTTTTTGGTCAAAGAGCGTGAATAGTCGTCGCAAACCTTCAAGCATGGCTGCTTTGAAATACTTGCGTCGTCAGCCAGAACAGAACTCGCTTCAGTTTGTGAATGCCTGATTGAACTGGCGTGTGTCAGATCTTTTTGCAAGGAATGCGCTGCAGACATCACATGTGTTGCATAGCCAGGAGGTTCCACCAGGCAGGCATTGGCCACCCCTGAAATCAGCCCAAACATCCACACCAAAAGCATGGCATATGCTTTAGTTCGGTAGTTGCAACTAATGAAAGAATAGGTCATGCTGGTTTTAATCAGAAGATTCAACTTTATTGAAACCCGGCTTAAAAGTGTTGATGCAGATCAATCAATAGCAGATTCATGCTGCGCAAATTCAGCACCTGATTTGTCCTACATCAGCATGCTCGCATGTGCAACACCGTAGACGACACGAAATCGCAACGCAGCAAGGCTTACCTTATTTTTTCATCGGCGTGCCTGGCTCGCCCATCTTCTTGCCAGCGTCTCCGCGCTTGGCTAAAAACTTGTCAAAGGCTGCGATTTCTTTTTTCTGAGCGCGAATGATGTCTTTGGCCATCATTTGCATTTGTGCGTCTTTGCCATTCTTCAACTGTGCTTCTGCCATCGTGATGGCCCCTTGGTGATGTATTTTCATCATCATGGCAAAGTCAACATCTGCATTGCCGCTCGGCTTCATGCCCATCATTTGGTCGTGCATATCAGTCATCATGGGCTTCATATCCATGCCCATGCCTTGCTTCATGTCCATCCCGGCTTTTGGCATGGGCTTGACGATTTCCGCAGGCATAGGCGCAGTCGACTGGGCATTGACTCCCCCAATGCATAAACCCAAAGTAATTGTGATGAAGCCGACACGGGTTGCATTGAAAATTGAATTTGAGTTCATGGTGAGTCGTCCTGTCAATGAAGTTGCTAATAAGTAAAACTTCACAATGACCATTTCCAAATTGCAACCTTGTCAGGCATCAGGCCAATGTTGGGCAGGACAGGTTGAACTTATCGTTATTTCTCGTATCATTAAAAGATGTCCCGTCTGACGCGATTTCTGCTGGTTGTCTTAATGCTGGTTCTGCTGCCCCTGCGCGGCTGGACAGGCGATGTGATGGCGGTAAACATGGCAGGCAGTGCGGTAGCGCAAGCGAAGATGGCTAGCGTGACCGATCAGGTGCCAATGCCATCAGACTGTGCCATGCATGAGCAGCTGCAAGGTGCAGATGCTGCTGCTTACTGCAGTAACTGCGACACCTGTGAGCTGTGCCTGGTGGTGGCTAACCTGACCTTTGCCACCTGGACGGGCATTCAGCAAGCGCGGCATTTAGCGCCGTCGGCTTTTGACGCGAGCTTTAGCAACGCGGCCAGAGCCATCAACCTCAAACCCCCGATTTTTTAACCTTCAAGCCCAAGGTGCGTCTGCTGGTACACAGCACATGCTATTTGTAGGGGTGATCGCCGCATCACCCACTTTTGAAGGACTCAAATGAAACGATTTTTTGTCGCTATCGCGCTGATTGCCAGTGCTGGCGTTCACTATGGCTCTCATGCAGGCCCCATGGGCTTTAAGGGCAGCACCATGGCAATGGGCGACTTTTCACCCAACTGGCAGGAGGCTTGGGTCAACCACGCCGTCACACCGCGCGATGCTTTTGGCGCGGGTGCTGTGTTGATGCGGTCTGACGACAAGCGCGTTAGCCGCAACTTTTCTGAGTTGACTTACACCCGACTGCTGCACCGCGTTAATGGTGAACATTCACAAGCCAACATCTGGCTGCTGGGGGGTGTTGGGCGCGTAACAGGCAACAACTTTACGGACAGTAAAACCATGTACGCGCCAGGCTTATCCGCTGACTATGAAACCACACGGCTTTACGTCTCCGCAACAGCGAGGCTGTACAGGGAAAACTTGTCGGGTAAGGGCATTAACCATGACTTTGCATCGGTGCGCAGCGGGTTTTCGTTTTACGAGGTGGACTACGACGAAACCCAGCCCTGGCTGATCGTGGAGGCGCGACGCATGCGCGGCTTGAGCGAGAAAACCGAAATCACGCCCATGCTTCGGCTGATTCATAACCGCTACTTTGTTGAGCTCGGTGTGAACAACATGAAGCAGGGGCGCTTTAACTTTATGTATATTTTTTAACTTCGGAGACTTTTATGAAAACTTTTATTTCGTCCAACACCACCTCACTCGTTACTATGAAATCAATAGCTACTTGCGCCGCTATTGTCTGGTCTGTTGCTGGTTTTAATACCGTTGCAGCGGCTGAAAGTGTCAAGGCAACAGTCAACGGCATGGTGTGCTCATTTTGCGCACAAGGTATTGAAAAAACTTTGCTGAAGATGCCGCAAACCAAAGCCGTATTTGTTGACCTGAAGAAAAAAGTGGTTGCAGTGGAGGCCAAGGACGGCCAGACGCTGGACAACAAAAAAATTGCCGCCGAGATCAAGGAGGCAGGCTACGACGTGGTCAAGCTGGAGACTGTGGCGCTGTCGGTAGAAGACATCAAGGCAGAGACCAAGGCAAAGAAGTGACCGACGATTCAGGGCCTGACACGACTGACGCGCCTGAGATGCCTGAGGTGTCGGGCAGGTGGATGACTTTTTTAAGTTTGTTTACCAGCACCGGCACGCTGATTTGCTGTGCGTTACCTGCCCTGCTGGTTGCACTGGGCGCAGGAGCGGCGCTGTCAACACTGGTATCTATAGTCCCGGGTTTGGTTTGGGTCAGCGAATATAAAGAGGCTGTCTTTGTGTTTGCAGGCATCATGCTGACCGTCAGCGGCTGGCTGCAATGGCGCAACCGATTTGCGCCCTGCCCGGTTGATGCCGCCCAGCGCAACGCCTGTCTGCGCACCCGCAGATCGTCGGCCATGGTTTACGGTGTCAGCTTGGTTGTCTTCATGGTCGGCGGCTTTTTTGCATTTGTACTGCCGCTATTACTTTCATAGCTATTAGTGCACGTATTTATTGCGCTAGAGACACTTTTAATACTTAAAAGTGCCTTTTTCAAGGTAAATATACAGCAACTGTGCTAAGGTGCGGCCCATGTCTAAAACCATCCGCTACACCTTGCTGTCCCTGCGTGACCTGGCGACTTCGTTTGGCCCATTTATTTTGTTAGCTGCGGCTTTGTTGGTCTTAGCCTACTGGTGGTTGGACCCCAACCCGCCCAAGCGGGTAACACTGGCTACTGGCCCGGCACAAAGCGCGTACGAAGAGTTTGGCAACCGCTATGCCAAAGCGCTCAAAGCCAACGGCATCACCGTAGACCTGGTCACTACGCAGGGCTCAGCTGCCAACCTGCAATTGCTGCGCGACGGCAAGGTTGACCTGGGCTTTGTGCAGGGCGGTACCAGTGACTACAGCGATGAAGACCAGGACAGGCTGATCTCGTTGGGCAGTCTGTTTTTAGAGCCGGTGTGGCTGTTTTACAGCGAAGATGCAGCACGCAAAGTCACGTCAACGGCAACGCTGACGTCGCTCACGCAGTTGCAAGGCATGCGGGTCAACATGGGCACAGCGGGCAGTGGCGTGCCAAGCCTGATGAACAAGCTGCTGGACAGCAACCGGATAGATCCCAAATCTTTAAAAGTCTCGACCCTGGAGCAAACCCCAGCCACCATGGCTTTTTTAGCCAACGAGCTGGACGCCATTGTTTTTGCATCTGCACCGGAGTCCCTGATGGTGCAAATGCTGTTGCAAACGCCGGGTGTCAAGCTGATGAACTTTCCGCAAAGCGATGCGTATTCACGTCGGTTCGATTTTTTAAATACCACTCGCCTGCCACGCGGCGTGGTGGACCTGGCGGCCAACATTCCGCCAGACGATGTGCGCCTGGTCGGGCCAACAACCGCCTTGATCAGCCGCAGCACCACACACCCGGCGTTGCTGCAGCTGTTTGCACAGGCGGGCAACGCGATGCACGGCGGCGCGGGTTGGTTCAAGCGTGCACGCGCTTACCCGAACATTGAGAACAACGAGCTGCCGATTGCCAAAGAGGCTGAACGGGCCATAAAAAATGGCCCGCCGCTTTTGCAGCGCTACCTGAGTTTCTGGATGGCCAATCTGGTTGACCGGATGTGGCTGGTACTGAGCGTGATTTTGGTGGTGCTGCTGCCTCTGTCACGCATCTTGCCGCCGCTGTACACGTTTCGGGTGCGGTCGCGCATTTTCAGGTGGTATGGGCAACTGCGTGACATTGAAGTGCGCAGCCAGGCTGAAGACAGCCAGACCCTGCTGCAAGAGCTGAACGCGCTGGAAAGCAAGGCTGAAAAGATTTCGGTGCCGCTGTCATACACCGACGAGCTGTACGCCCTGCGCAGCAACATTCACCTGGTGCGCAAAAAGCTGCTGCGTACCTGATGTGTACCTGCATGAGCCAACGTTTTACACGGCTTGCCAGCGTGCCGCGCCGTGCCTGGTTGGCCCGTAACGGGTGATTGACACCGCCGTCCCTGCAACATCGGCCTGCATCTGAAACAGGTGCAGCCACTGGTTGTCGACCAGATTCTTGACCACCGCATGTTTGGCAATGATGCTGTCAATGGCGTCCTGCGGTGCCTCAATAAACACACTCAAACGCAGCGGCGTGTGCTGCCAGTTACTGCCGTCATGTAGCGATTGCATGGGCAAGCCAATGCGCAAATCACCGCCATTGCCTTCAAACACGCCCAGCCTGCCGCCCACCACGTTGTGTAGCACCTTGTTGCCGCTGCCGTATTTGACGTTGTCGACCACGCTCGCGTAGTACTGCATGTTGATCCAGTTGGTCACCACCATCGGTGCGGTCATGATGAGGGTCAGCACGCCCAGTTCGGGGTCTTGGGCGTAGTCATAGTCGTGCAAGAAGGCCCGGCCTGCCAGGTTCAAATGCTCACTGCGCTGGCGCGGCGCAACGATGAACGCGGCGTTGTTGGCCAAGCCCCATTCAGGCCGGACCTGTGCCCAGTCATTGGCGCGGGACTTGATACTCAGCGCCAACTGTGCATCGTCTTTGGCCAGATGCGCCAGGCCCAGGGTAGGCGCGCGCTCTGCCCGGGCACGCTGGCCAGCTTGCAGTAGTACGGCATTTAACGCCACAAGGTCATTGGCATGGCTTGCGGGCATCAGGTCAGTGTCATACAGCGCCAGCTCATCGGTGGTGGTGTTGTGCATGCCGCCTAAAAACCAGGTGGTCTCAGGGATGGTGATGTTTTTAGCTATCAAGGCAGTGCGTACAGCTGAATCGTTCAGCAGTGCCGCCAGTACCCGCGCATTGACCTCACCGGTTTGCCCCCCGCATGCGCCGCAGTCCAGCCCGGCGGCATGCGGGTTGTTAGCAGTCTGGCTGCCGTGGCCGGCCAGCAGCACGATGCGGGCGAAGTTTTTTGTCACACCCATGCCGCCCAGAATAAACGCAGCCATGTCGCAGCGAGATTGCAGCTCGGCCTCAGGCGTGGCGCCCGGCAGGTTTTGCAAGCGCGGCCGGGTAGCTGTCACCTCGTCAGCCGACAAGCCAGTTTGTTCTACCGTGTGGGGTGTGGCGTAATTGGGCAAGGTCTTTTTAAGCAGCTTGCCCGCATACAGCATGCCGCAGGTTTCCACAAAACTGAAGCCGCTGCTGGCCGTGGAGCGAAAAGTCTGCAGCGTGCTCCGCCACTGCAAACCCTGCTTGCGTTTTTTGGCTATTACTTCGCCCAGCGACTTTGAATCACATTCGTCAGTCACGCAGCGATTGGACGGCAGCAGGCCTGGCAGTTGCGGCCGGCTCAATGCCGTGCCTGTCGGTGAATAGGAAATAAACAAGCCGAAAAAACCGGCAAAGCCGCGCGTTTGCATGGTGGTGCTGCTGGCTTCCAAAGCCCTGCGAAAGACTTCAGACCGCACATCAATGCAAAAAATGGCTTGAACGGTCGGTTCCAACGGGACGGCTGGCGCATTCATCAAGCCGCGGCACAGCGGCTGCTGGTACGCCAGCTCCAAAGCCTCCTGGAGCAGCCAATCATGCCTGTTTTTAGTGTCAAATGATGCTGTAGCCTTATCATTACGGGCGCAAGCAGCTATCCATTTAGGAGCAATTTGCTTGTCCTTGGGGTTTTGCAGCAGCAACCATTCCCAGCTCAGGCGAATCGCCAGCAGCTCGATGATGTCATCGTCATCCGTTTTGCCCGGCACCGTGCCCAATCGTGCCTGCCAACGCTCATACGCGCACCACGACGACCAGCCGTTGATGCTCATCAGCAGCGCGGTGTAGTAGTCGGTGCGCTGCTCAGCTGTTATGCCCAACGCCTGGGTGGCAGCAGCAATCAGTGCGCGCGGGTTCTGCGGCAAACTGGCGGCTTGCTGGCTGAAACCGGTGTAACCCATCAGCAGTGCGGTGCTGTGGTCATTGGCCAACTGCCGGGCCCAGCTGGCGTACAGGCCGACACGTTCCGGGTTCCACGCGGCCTGGCTGACGTCGAAGTAGGCGGCGCAATGTTGGCTGATCTGGTGGGTCACAAAGTCAACCCAGGCCATGGCGTGGCTCAAGTCACGCTGGCTGTCGGCCAATGTGGTGACCAGCGCTTGCTGCTGCACGCCGCTGCGTTGGATGGTCATGCTGTTGATCAGCTCATCGACAGTGCAATCTGCCAGAGTCGCGTCAATCGCGCCCTGCAAATGCGCTTGCGTCAAGCGCCCAGCCTGCCACTCTGCCTCGTAGAAAGAACGCGGCATCACCAGCGGCGTGCCAGACAGCTGGCTCAACTGCTTTGCCGCTTGCGCAATCGGTTGCTCTACAAAGCCCCAGTACGGGTTGACAGCGATAAATTGGTCTAGAGGCCAGGTCGGCGCAATTCGCTGACAGGCTTGGCTGATATTGGCTTGCAGGCTGGCCTGCAGGCTGGCAAAGTCAACAGCTTTTGATGATGGTTTTTCAAGTACGGAGTTCATGGTCAAAGTCCTTTTTAATTGTTGGCAGATTTGCGTGACAACTTTGCAGGCCAGATGCGAAACGTCATGCGGGTAAACCATTCGTCCAGATACAGGCCAGCGTAAAACCACGGGTAAAGGTGGCTGGCTACAGCGCCGTGCGGGCGCGCAAGTATCAGGCACTGCATGGCGAACAAAAGCGTAAAACATGCCATAACCCAGACCAGATCAAACATGTTGGTGTTCATGGTCTTGGGCAGGTCGACCAACCAGGCAAACACATGGTGCAAGCCAAAATACGCGAAGGCCACACCGAAGGCACCCAGCATCATGCCCAGCGGCCAGAGCCCGCCCAGTTTTAAGGCTTGTGCGGTCAGCAGAGGTGCAATCGCCAACGACACAATCGCCGCCAAAACAACCAGCGCTGAGAGCCTGTCAAAAGTCACGCCCCACAGCATGCCAGCCGCCGTCACCATGACCAGGCCACTGGCCGCACCCACCATCAACATGCTCAGGCTGGGGGCTCCCGGCGGTGCCGACATGGCCTTGAGTCGGGCCTGTTCCACCGCGCCACCAGCTGCCAAAAAGGCGTGCGCTTTGTACAGCGAATGCGACACCAAGTGCAGCAGTGCCAGCTCATACGCGCCAAGCCCGCACTGCAGCAGCATAAAACCCATTTGCGCGCAGGTTGACCAGGCCAGCATCACCTTCACGCTAATGCGGGTCATCATCACCAGCGCAGCTACCACCGCGGTAATGCTGCCTACCACCACCAGCAGCGTTTGCGCGCCAGGCACTTCAGACACCAGCGGGCTCAGGCGAATTAACAAAAAGCCGCCCAGATTCACAATGCCGGCGTGCAGCAATGCTGACACGGGTGTCGGCGCTTCCATGACCTGAATCAACCAGCCGTGTACCGGCAGTTGTGCGCATTTAAGCAGCGCGCTGATGACGAGAAAAAACACCGCCGCCTTAAGTGCCAGAGGGTAAGCCGACAGCACTTGTGCATTGGCGATGATCTGGTCTATCTGCAGGCTATCCAAAGTAGTGCCAATTAAAACCACAGCGGCAAAAATACACACGTCGCCCAGCCTGCTGGCTAAAAACTTTTTGTGCGCCGCTACCAAAGCTGCTGGCCTGTGACTGAAGAACGTCAGCAGCTGGTGCAAGGCCAGGCTGGTGGCCAGCCAGGCCAAGGCAAGCACCGCGAGGTTGTTAGTCACCACCACCACAGCAACGGCAGCCAGCGTGGCCATCAGCCAACGTATGTATCGCACTTGCCCAACATCGCCGCCCATATAGCTTTGTGAATACCGGGTGATCACCCAGCCAACGAATGTGACCAGCAGCAACACGATGCAGCCCAGCGCATCAGCGCGCAGGCTGTGAATGATCAAAGGCCCGGCAAGGGCCAGCATGGCCAGTGACGCAGCAGCCAAACCAAAGGCCAGTGCCGTGCACGCCCGCGCCATACGCCAGTTGGCTCCAAAGGCCGCCAGCACATACAGCAAAGGCACTGCCAGCAGCAAGCCAAAGCGCAGCGGCTGTAAATAGTCGGGTGAAACCAGCAAGATAAGCTCCTCGTTGTTCGATGCGGTGACTTTGCCTGTTTAAGTTAATTCTGTAAAATACATATTTCTGTCAATTACGTTCTTTAAGACAGAACATTATTGAAACTGCAAACTTTTATGTCACGTTTGAACTACCACCACCTGCATTACTTTTGGGCTGTTGCCAAGGAAGGCAATCTGACCCGTGCCGCAGCGCAGCTGCATGTGTCGCAATCGGCACTGTCTACCCAAATCAAACAGCTTGAAGACCAACTGGGCCAGGCACTGTTCACGCGTGAAGGCCGGGTACTGCAACTGACCGAGGCCGGACGAGTGGCCTTGAGATATGCCGACACGATATTTGAAACCGGCAATGAGCTGACGGCGCTGCTGCGCGACGGGAAACGTATGACAAGGCAGGTGCTGCGCATCGGCGGCGTGGCCACGCTGTCGCGGAATTTTCAGGAGAATTTTGTCAAGCCGCTGCTCCAGCGTGATGATGTTGAACTGGTGCTTCAGTCAGGCGGGCTCGACGAACTACTCACACGGCTAGCGGTACACAACCTGGACGTCGTGCTGTCTAACCGCAAAGTCCACGCCGATACGCAGCACCCGTGGCGCTGCAGGCGCATTGCGCGCCAGCCGGTCAGCCTGGTGGGCAAACCAATGGCTAAGGGCAAGACATTTCGATTCCCCGAGCAGCTGGCAGAATTGCCGCTACTGCTGCCAGGCCGTGACAGCGACATTCGCGCCGGATTTGACGTTCTGTGCGAGCAGCTGAGTTTGCGCTACCAGGTGCTGGCCGAAGTGGACGACATGGCCATGCTGCGGCTGCTGGCGCGCGACTCGGGCAATGTGGCGCTGCTACCTACCGTGGTGGTGCAGGACGAGTTAAAGACAGGTAAGCTGCAGGAATATTGCGTGGTGCCCGAGTTGCATGAAAACTTTTATGCCATCACGGTGCAGCGGCACTTTGAGCCGCCATTATTGAAAACGCTTTTGAGAAGGTCTGAGGCCGAGGTGCTGGGTGATGTTTAAAACACGCGCACGTTCTATTAACTGTCATCCCGGGCTTGACCCGGGATCCATACCTGTGCTGCCAGCTGCAAAATTCGGGGTCATGGATTGCGGGTCAAGCCCGCAATGACAAGCAGTAAGCCTCCGCGACTAAACCCCAAGCGCCTTCCAGCCGGCATGACCGAGCTTTTCAAGCGTCTGGATATTGGTCTCAAAAATTGCATCAGAGTTTGGAAAAGCCTCAACTGCACGCTCAACACTACTCTCACGCAACAAATGCAAAATGGCAAACGGCGCACGGTTGGTGTAGTTGCTGATGTCGTCTGGCTCCGTGCCGTCGAACTGAAACTGCGGGTGAAAGCTGGCCAGTTGAATCACACCCTCCAGACCATGTTCATCGACCACGCCTTCAGCAATTTCAAGAAAATCATTGAAGTCCAGAAAGTCTTCAAACAGCGTGGGGTGAATCAGCAGCGTGGTGTCAATGTCGCTAGCCGGTGTGGCTACCAGCAGGTCTAGCTCACTATCCAGTTCTTCCAGCAGGTCGTCGGCATGACGCGCCTTGCTCACGACGAAGCGAACCTGGTTTTTAACGTAGACAGCTTTGGCGAAAGGGCAGAGGTTAAGGCCAATCACGGCTTTTTCTAGCCAGTGACGGGTTTGGATCAACACTTGTTCGTCGGTCATGGGTTCGAGGTCGCAGATTTTTCAACGCGGAGGGCAGGAGAGCGCGGAGGACGCGGAGTTTAGAAATAGGTGGATGGGAAGTTACTGAGGAGATACCGTATTTTTTTGTGTTTTTCACAAAAAATATTTCCTCCGCGTCCTCCGCGCTCTCCTCTTCTCCGCGTTAAATTCCTCGCACCCGCATTCACTTCAAGGCCTTATACCGCATGCGCTTTGGCTTGGCACCCTCTTCACCCAAACGCTTCTTTTTATCCGCTTCGTATTCCTGATAGTTGCCATCAAAGAACGTCCACTGGCTGTCGCCCTCAGCCGCCAGAATGTGCGTGGCGATACGGTCCAAAAACCAGCGGTCGTGGCTGATGACCATAACTGAGCCTGCAAATTCCAGCAATGCGTCTTCAAGCGCACGCAGCGTTTCAACGTCAAGGTCATTTGACGGCTCGTCAAGCATCAGCACGTTGCCGCCAGCAATCAGTGTTTTGGCCAAATGTAAGCGCCCGCGCTCACCACCTGACAGCGTGCCGACGCGCTTTTGCTGGTCGCCGCCGTTGAAGTTAAAGCGGCCTGCGTACGCACGGCTTGGCATTTGAAACTTGCCAACGTTCAAAATATCCAGTCCGCCCGAGATGTCTTCCCATACGGTTTTTTCATTCGCCAAGTCGTCGCGATTCTGGTCAACAAAAGCCATGCGCACTGTTGAGCCTTTAACGACCTCGCCGCTGTCTGGCAGCTCTTTGCCTGCTATCAATTTAAAGAGCGTTGACTTGCCCGCACCGTTCGGGCCGATGATGCCGACAATCGCGCCCGCAGGCACGGTAAAGCTCAGGTTGTCAATCAGCACGCGGTCGCCAAACGATTTGGTGACATTCTTGAATTCAATGACCTGCGCGCCCAGGCGCTCGGCCACGGGGATGAAAATCTCGTTGGTTTCCACGCGTTTCTGGTATTCAAAATCGCTGAGTTCTTCAAACCGGGCCAGACGCGATTTGCTTTTGGCCTGACGCGCTTTCGGGTTTTGGCGTGACCATTCGAGCTCTTTTTTCAGGGCCTTGGCGCGGGCTTCTTCGCCCTTTTGTTCAGTCGCCAGGCGCTCGCCTTTTTGCTCTAGCCAGGTGCTGTAGTTGCCCTTCCACGGAATGCCGTGGCCGCGGTCGAGTTCCAGAATCCATTCAGCAGCGTTGTCCAGAAAATACCGGTCGTGGGTAATGGCCACTACAGTGCCTGAATAGCGCTGCAAAAATTGCTCGAGCCAATCCACCGATTCAGCGTCCAGGTGGTTGGTGGGCTCGTCCAGCAGCAACATGTCAGGTTTGCTGAGCAGCAGCCGACACAGCGCCACCCGACGCTTTTCGCCGCCCGACAATACGCCAATTTTGGCGTCCCATGGCGGCAAGCGCAACGCGTCAGCCGCAATCTCTAACTGGTGCTCCGAGTCTGTACCTGACGTGGCAATGATGGCTTCCAAGCGAGCTTGCTCAGCAGCCAGCGCGTCAAAGTCAGCATCGGGTTCGCCATAAGCGGTGTAGACGGCTTCCAGCAAACCTTTTGCAGCAAATACAGCGCCCATGCCTTCTTCAACGCTTTCGCGCACGGTGTGTGCGTCGGTCAGCTTGGGTTCTTGCGGCAGGTAGCCAATGTTCAGGCCCGGCATGGGCGTGGCTTCGCCTTCAATTTCCTTGTCAAGCCCGGCCATGATTTTGAGCAGCGTGGACTTGCCGGAGCCATTAACGCCCAACATGCCAATCTTGGCGCCGGGGAAGAAACTGAGAGACACATCTTTCAGGATGTGGCGTTTGGGCGGCACAATTTTGCCGACCTTGTTCATGGTGAAAACGTATTGAGCCATTGGAGATGAGTTTTTAAAAGTCGTTAAAAAAAGGCGGTTGCAGTTGCGCATATTCGCAACTGGCGGTGTGAGCAACCCTCTATTATCGTTCCGTGAGACAATAAAATTGTTGCTGGTTCCAGTTACCTGCAACGTTTGGGCACTTTTCGGGTTTGTTATTCCAAACTTCCCGTACAAGTTTTCTAGCCCTACTTTTTGACCCCATCTGCCTATCACTGGCGGGTTGCTCTTAAACAATAGCACCCAACAGGCCGATCAAAAGCGACAAGCGTCCAAGTGGCGCACCAACTTATCTTTATGACCTTTGAAGAATTGAATTTGGCCCCGGCCATCCTGAAAGCCGTGCTTGAGCAGGGCTACGACACCCCCACCCCCATCCAGGCACAAGCCATCCCCGCCGTTTTGGCTGGTGGTGACTTGCTCGGCGGCGCACAAACCGGCACCGGTAAAACAGCAGCCTTTGTGCTGCCGATGCTGCAGCGCCTGACCAATGAGCCGCGGCTGACGAATCGCCGTGGCGTCAATGCCGTGCGGTGCCTGATCATGACGCCCACGCGCGAGCTGGCAGCACAGGTTGAAGAAAGCGTTCGCCAGTACGGCAAATACCTTGAGCTGACATCAATGGTGATGTTTGGCGGTGTCGGCATGGGCGCGCAAATTGAAAAACTGCGGCGCGGTGTTGACATTCTTGTTGCCACGCCGGGCCGCCTGCTCGACCACGCCGGCCAAGGTACGCTGGACCTGGGTCAGGTGCAGGTGCTGGTGCTGGACGAAGCTGACCGCATGCTGGACATGGGTTTCATCCACGACATCAAAAAAGTGCTGGCATTGGTGCCCAAGCAAAAGCAGACACTGTTGTTCAGCGCCACTTTCAGCGACGAAATTCGGGACCTGGCCAACGGCTTGCTGCGCGACCCGTTACATATTCAAGTAACGCCGCGCAACACCACGGTGCAGCGCATCACGCAAACTATTCACCCAGTGGGCCGCGGCAAAAAGAAAGCTTTGCTGACGCACATTATCAACGAGCACAACTGGAGCCAGGTGCTGGTGTTTACGCGCACCAAGTTTGGTGCCAATAACGTTGCCGAGCACTTGACTAAAAACGGTATTGAGGCTCTGGCCCTGCACGGCAACAAGAGCCAGACGGCTCGTACCCAGGCGCTGCAAGGCTTTAAAGACGGCACGATTCGGGCGCTGGTTGCTACTGATATAGCAGCACGCGGTATTGACATTGACGAGTTGCCGCACGTGGTGAACTACGAGATTCCCAACGTCAGCGAAGACTACGTTCACCGTATTGGCCGCACCGGCCGCGCAGGTAACAGCGGCGAGGCAGTGAGTTTGGTGTGTCTGGATGAAGAAGGCTTCATGCAGGACATTGAGCGCTTTACCAAGCAAAATATTGAAGTTGTCATGGTGCCGGGCTTTGAAGCTGACCCTGACGAACGCGCCGAGCCACTGGCCATGGGCCGCCAAACGATTTGGGGCGGCTTGGGCAAACCGCCTAGCCGCGATGTGATGCAGGCAGCGGCCAAGGCGGCGCGCAGTGAAATGATGACGCGCATTCGGGATACCCGCGCTGGGCAGCCCGCGCGCGGCAACCCAGGTGGCGCTGCTGGTGGTGGCCGTGGTGGCAACAACGGCGGAGGCCGGGGTCGTGCACCTGCCGATGGTGGTGGTGATAACCGCGAAAATTCCGGTGGTGGCGGCGGTAACTACGGCCGTGGCCCGCGTACCCCCAACCCCGGTCAGCCAAGGCAGAACCCAAACTTTGGCCAGGGCAACGGAGGCCCACCACGTGGCGAGCGACGCCCACAGGCCCCACGTCCACAGCGTAATAATTTCGATGAAGGTCAGCCACGCCAACCGCGTGATGAAGTGCAGCGCCAGGACCCACGCGGCCCACGTGTTGACATGGGCGAGCAGCGTAATGACTTTGACGAACGCCAGCCGACCAGCCATGTGTCTGCAGGCTTTCCGTCATCTGGCCTTCCAACGCGGGGTGCTGGCGGTGGCCGGGGTGGCAATCGCGGCGGTGGTGGTGGTAACTTTGGTGGCGGCTCTCCGCGCACGGGCGCTGGCGGCCGGGGTAACTCGGGCGGTGGATTTCGGCGTTGATTGACTAGCCCCGAAAAATCCGTCAAAAGCAGCTTCAGGCTGCTTTTTTCGTTTTTAGCCAGCGTTGATGTCTTGACCTCAATGAAGAATGATGCTTTTCGCTGTCAACTAAATATTACCCACATCACGACAACGCCACTGCTTTTCGTAGCGCCCGACACAAACCAAGCTCGCATCTATTCACTTAACAACTGCCCACGGTGCTAAACTTTTCTGATGCCTACGATAGCCACGTTTTTTGGAATCATTATTCGAATGTGGCACGACGACCATCCGCCCATCCACATTCATGCTGAATACCAAGGGTTTGAAGCGCTGATTACCGTCAAAACGGGGGAGATTTTGCAGGGCGAATTACCTCGCAAAGTAGCAGCCATCGTGAAGGATTGGTGCTTGACCCATCAAACTGAATTGCTTGACAACTGGGACAAAGCGCAGCGATTTGAACCACTCAACAAAATTCAAGGAGCAGACCGTGATTAAAGTTTTAACCTGTCAGGTGGTTGATGCCTTCAAGCTGGCGCTGACGTTTTCAAACGGGGAAAGCGGCGTGTTTGACGCCACGCCTTATTTGGCAGAAAAGCAAGGCAGCCTGCTAGAGCCACTCAGGACAGCAACCTACTTTCAAAGCTGCTTTATTGATGCGGGGGCACTGTGCTGGCCCAATGGGTTGGAGTTGTCAGCGCAAAGGGTGCTGGAGTTAACGACAGTTTTTGAGCCGCACTAGGTCAGGCAAAGTGGCCACCCGTGATGCACGACGCAGTAAATAATCGGCAAGCGCTGGTAGCCGGCGCAACAGGTCTGGTAGGCCAAGCCGTTCTGAAAATTTTGTTGGCTGACCAGAGCTACAGCACGGTCCACGTCGTCGGGCGGCGCGCACCCAGTGTGCAGCACCCCAAGGTGGTGGTCCACATCAGCGCATCGCTGACAGACTGGGCATGCCCTGCAGTCGATGACGTGTTGATAGCCTTGGGCACGACCCTCAAAGTCGCTGGCAGCAAAGCAGCTTTCAGGGCAATTGACGAGGGCACGGTGGTTGCCATTGCATCTAACGCTAAAGCGGCTGGCGCAACCCGACTGGCCGTGGTCAGTGCCATGGGTGCCAGTACGCAATCGCGTGTTTTTTACAACAGGGTCAAAGGCAAGATGGAAGCGGCTGTGGGCCAGTTGGGGTTTGAAACCCTGGTGATCGCGCGGCCGTCGCTGCTGGCAGGCGACCGTGACGCACTCAGGCAACCCGAACGTTTGGGCGAAAACTTGTCCTTGGTGGCCTTTAAATGGTTTGAACCGTTGATACCTGCCAACTACCGCGCCATCAGCGCCAGCAACGTCGCGGCTGCGATGGTGCATGCGCTGCAAACGTCAGGCAAAGGCCGACACGTCCTGTTGTCTGGCGCCATGCAGAATCAGCCGTTAAATACCTGAATTATTTTTAGCGGCAACTCAAAAATGACGAACCTACCCGGCACCACGATT
Source organism: Polaromonas sp. (assembly GCA_043756405.1). Taxonomy (GTDB): domain Bacteria; phylum Pseudomonadota; class Gammaproteobacteria; order Burkholderiales; family Burkholderiaceae_C; genus Polaromonas. Next base: position 19,868 of record JAYURC010000120.1, on the reverse strand, counting down.
GCATTTGGCCTGACCAAAAAAGTCTGCATCATTACCGGCGGTGCTCAAGGCATTGGCCAGGCCTGCGCAGAGCGCTTTGCGCGTGAAGGCGCGCGCGTTGTCATTGCCGACATCGATGATGTCAACGGCCAGGCACTGGCGCAAAAGCTGCAGGCGAGGTATGTTCACTGTGATGTGGGTGACAAAGCAGACGTTGACCATTTGGTCAAAGAAATCGCCCTGCAGTATGGCCGCATTGATGTGCTGGTCAATAACGCTGGCATTTTCAAGGCGGCAAATTTTCTGGATGTGCTTGAAGCAGACTTTGACGCTGTACTGCGCGTTAACCTGAAAGGCTCATTTCTGGTCGGCCAAGCCGTGGCGCGGGAAATGGCTAAAACAGGCGGCGGCAGCATTGTCAACATGAGCTCGGTCAACGGTATGTTGGCCATACCCAATATCGCCAGCTATAACGTCAGCAAAGGCGGCATTAATCAGCTAACGCGTGTGATGGCGCTGGCGCTGGCAGACCTGGGCATACGCGTCAACGCTGTTGCCCCTGGCACGATTGCCAGTGAACTGGCGGCCAAGGCCGTATTGACCAGCGAGGAAGCCAGGCAAAAAATACTCAGTCGCACGCCCCTCAAGCGATTGGGCAGCCCACAAGAGGTTGCTGATGTGGTGGCGTTTTTGGCCAGTGATGCCGCCAGCTACATGACAGGGGAAATTGTGGTGGTCGATGGTGGACGAATGGCCTTGAATTACACCGTTTAGCGCAGGCGACAGCTCTGGCTCTGTTACACCACAATAAGCGCATTCAAACCCTTCATTATTTTTATCATGCGACTCCTCCACACCATGCTCCGCGTTGGCGACCTAGAACGCTCGATTGACTTTTACACCCAGGTACTGGGCATGCAGCTGCTGCGCCGGTCTGAAAACGCCGAGTACAAATACTCACTGGCGTTTGTGGGCTTTGAAGGCAACCCGGCACAAGCTGAAATTGAGCTGACCTACAACCACGGCACGAGCAGTTATGACTTGGGCACAGCTTATGGTCACATTGCATTGGGCGTGCCTGATGCGTACGCAGCGGTAGCCAAAATCAAGGCAGCTGGCGGCAATGTGACGCGCGAGGCGGGGCCCGTCAAAGGCGGCACCACCGTGATTGCTTTTGTCACTGACCCGGACGGCTACAAAATTGAGTTGATTCAGCGCGTTGAAGGCGGCACTGGTGCAGGGTTACGATAAAAATATTGGCTTGCTATTATCTTAATAGCTTGTTACGCCTGTTTTGATTGCGCTGAAGGCCTAATTCAATAGAAACACAAGCCTGAATCAGCTAAATTCATGCTGCCGTAACCATTTAGTGGCAATCCACTTCTCGCCTGCAACCACAGGTGCACCACCGTGCAGCGACAGGCTTGAAGGCTGAGCTTCTGGGTAACTGAAGAACACGGCCTGGCCACGCTTGGGCGTTATCTGCAGATTCAAATCCGGGAATATGGTTGCGCCACCCGCTTCAGGCTCCCGCAGGTAAATGATGAGCGTTGCAACGCGTTGACCACCACGCGCCAGCAGCAAGGGCGTTGCGGCATCACGCGCATCAAAATAATCGTAGTGCGGCGTGTACTGCGCGCCTTTGCGGTAGCGCAGCACTTGCAAGCCCTCGCCATGTTTGACTGGCCAGCGCAAGAGCTTGGCGATGCGCGCTTCAATGCGCAAAACCAGTTCGTTTTCAAACCGTTCAAAAAACATGCCTTGGCTGGTGCGGTCAGGATGCAGGGCTTCGTCACCCGTGTTCGTGTCCACTGTTAACGACCGTGACAACCGGGGCTTGGCGGCCAGTATCAGGGCAGCGCATTCAGCAGCGGTCAGCAGGTTGGCAAAAACCACCAGCTCGGGGCCCTGCTGGCGGCGCACCACTTCAACCCATTTGTCGCCACCGTCCAGCGTTGCACCGGGGCCGCCCGGTGCTGGGCTTGGCAGGTTGGCAGGCGCGTTAGTTGTCAAGTTTGCGCCTGAAAACCAAGCGGTCGGGCGCAGACAACTTTGACGCAAAGGCGTAACCCTCAGCATTGAATCCTTCGAGCTTTTTAACCGTGGCCGCTTTCTTTTCAATCGCGTAGCGCACCATCAAGCCCCGCGCGCGTTTGGCATGAAAACTGATGATTTTGTACTTGCCGTTTTTATAGTCTTCAAACACGCAACTCACAACCCGGGCCTTGAGTGCTTTCAAGTCAACCGCCTTGAAATACTCTTCACTGGCCAAGTTAACAATGACAGGCGTCGTGTCAAGAGCCGCGCGTTCATTCAGATAGCTTGAAAGTTGTGATCCCCAAAACTGGTACAGGTTGCCACCTTTTTCGGTTCGCAATGCCGTACCCATTTCAAGTCGATACGGCTGCAGCAAATCTAGCGGCCGCAGCACACCGTACAAACCGCTCAAGATGCACACATGTAACTGCGCCCAGTCCAGTTGCGCCGCATCCAGAGTTTTGGCATTCAGGCCGTCATACACATCACCATTAAAAGCCAGCACCGCTTGCTTGGCGTTTTTAACCGTGAATTTATTCGACCAGGCCTGATAGCGCGCCACATTCAAACCCGCCAGCGCACTTGAGAGCTTCATCAAGCCACTGATGTCCTCTTGTGACTTGGTTTTAAGAACGTCTATCAGCGCTGCCGACTGGCGCGTGAACAAAGGTTGGGTGTGGGTGCTGACTTGCGCGGGGGTGTCGTAGTCAAGAGATTTGGCAGGGGAAAGTAAAAACAGCATGTTTCAAATGGGTGGGGTGACGAGGCGACTTTACCGCTGTTCTCTGCTTCCAAGCTCTACCGTAAACATTTGTCTTGTGAATTGGCATGGCATGCAAATTACGATACAGTAAATAAATTACGCATAGTGAAATTTAAAAATGACCACCCTATCCGGCCCCCTAGCCAGCCCCCTAGCCAGTCGGTTACCCAGCCCGTTAGCCAGCACATTGCCCCCGCCCGCCCCTATCCAGCAGCTGCATCATTACGCCTATCGGGCCAAAGATGCAGAGGAAACCCGGCATTTTTATGAAGATATTTTGGGGCTGCCGCTTTTTCACATTATTCAAAGCGACATCGTGCCCAGCACGGGTGAATATTGCCCGTATACGCACTTCTTTTTTCGCTTGCAAGATGGCTCATTCATCGCGTTTTTTGACCTGGGTGATGACCAGGCGGCGCTGCCGTCGGCCAACACACCGCTTTGGGTCAACCATGTTTCGTTTCGCGTCAATACCGTACTTGAACTGCAAAACATGAAAGCGCGGCTGGAAGCCGAAGGCATTGAAGTACTGGGCGTGACGGACCACCACATCTTCAAAAGCATTTACTTTTTTGACCCCAACGGGATGCGGCTGGAGCTCACCGCGCAATTGGCCGATGACGTACACATGCAAAAAGAAAGCGCCAATGTGCATGCCCGTCTGGCTGAATGGACGGCGCGCAAAGAAGTCTGGCGGGCTGAGCGGGCAACGCAAGCCTGAGAAAAAGTTGCTATTAAATGGTGAGCTGCTGGCGCACGTATTTCATTGGCTAACGCCGTAAAACACTGTTAAAACTGGCTAAAAATTCTGTTTCGAGACGACAAAATCTGCAATCTAGTGCGCCAAGCGCCCATCAAACTCACCATCCGCGAAGGTGATCAGGTCAAAACCATAGCCATCACACCGCAAAACCGGATGCAGAGCCTGAAAAGGCATGATGGAATCTGATTTTGAGTTTTTTTAGGGCTCTGACACAGTTAATACGGGCGCAAGCAGCTATTAAAAACATGGCGTTTACATCAGAACGCTGTGAACCAAAATCCTGACGACCAAGCCATCAACCGAATAACCGTCGCAGCAATTCGTCACGTGTTAACCCATGCGCATCAGCAACAGCGGTCAACACAGCTGCAAGCGTGCCAATTCGCAGAGGGTCAAGCATCGGTACAGTAATGTGATGCTGTCCAGGTGATTCACAGGTCAAACGGACATGGCTTCCATGTTTGGCGAGTAGGCGAATAGCCTAATTTTCCCAAAGCGCGCGCCATTTGCGCACCCGTCAAGTCTCGCGGCAATCTCATGCGCGGGCCTCACGCAGCCAACAGCTCGTCGCGTACAAAATGTAGGCGAATGACTTTGGGCGATTTGCCTTCATCAAAGTGGCAATGCACCGCGTCTTGCACTGCGGTGCGTAGTTCAGCTTCGGTATCTGCTTCTGTAAATATCGATTCCCCCAAAGCACGTGCGGTGTAGCCCCCCTCAGGAGCAAGTTCAACAACAAAAACGATTTCAGTCATTTCAGCAACTCCAAATCAGGATTAAGCCCATGCAGATTGCGCCAACTGCATCCACCTTTACAGTGTATTCGCCTTGATCTCAGCGCCAATTCCAATCGCTAATCCCTTGAATTCGGCCTGAAAATGGCTTGAAATGGCCGTTTTTCGGAGTCGAATCGGGCTACAGACCCATAGATTTTGGCGTAAGAAGCTACCAATTAAATAGCATTTTTTAAATTTCAAGTGTCAGTAGCACCCGCTGCATCGTGCACTTTGGCAAAAGCCAGTATCACCTCGCGGATGATTTTGCGCTGCGGCGCTGGCAGCTTCAGGAAAGCGTCGAAGGTTTCGCGTTCCAGGTAGCCTATGCCTTCGTCCCAGCGTTTTTGCTTTTGCTGAACTGACTTTCTTACAGCTTCCCCGTACCGCAGAACCTCTGGCTCGGTTTTAAGGATATCGGCCAACACCAGTAATTTGTCGTGCGCCGGAATAGCTTCGCCGCGCAACCAGCGCGATACAGCCTGGAAAGTAACTGAGCGCCCCCAGTAATTGGTATTGAACTGATTTAGTAGTACAGATGCGCGGGGCGCTAGCCCGGCAGCTTGCATCGCGTCTTTAAGCCGTTGGGCAAATTCGAGTTTGGTTTCCATACCCCGAAAACTAAATTTCGGTAACCAAATTATTAAACTTCGTGTTGTACTATTGATTCAATATTTTGTTTAACTTTTGGTTGAATTCCGTTTAAGGGTCTGATTTCCAGGGACTTAGGCAGAAACCCACGTCTCAATGCCCAAATCCCTGCTCGAACAACTCCCCGAAATCGTGGCCAATGGCCGCAAAGAAGCCGAAAAAATCCTGGAGGGCATTGAGAACCGTCACCGGGTGACGCTGCAAACCCGTGAAGTGGTGCTGCCCGCCAAAGATTCAGCAGCGCAGGACTGGGTGACTGCGCAAAACCGTGGTGCGCTACGTGAAGTGTTTGCACCCGGACAGGTCAGCCTGATTACCAGCCCGCAACCGATGCTGGGCGATGCGTCATCCGTTCGCCCTGAGCCTGTCGAAGGGCCTTGGGCCAACCGCTTGATTTACGGCGACAACCTGCTGGCCATGGCAGCCTTGCTGGCGGGCGACGAAACCACGCCCAGCCTGCGCGGAAAAGTTGATTTGATCTACATCGACCCGCCGTTTGACAGCAAGGCCGACTACCGCACCAAGGTAAACCTGCCCGGTGTGGAGCTGGAGCAAAAGCCCACCGTCATTGAGCAGTTTGCCTACTCTGACACGTGGAGCGACGGCACTGCTTCCTATCTGGCGATGATCACGCCCCGGCTGATTTTGATGCGCGAGTTGCTGGCGGATACCGGCTCGATTTATGTGCATCTGGATTGGCATGTTGGGCATTACGTAAAACTGGTTCTAGATGAAGTGTTCGGCCGCACACACTTTAGAAACGAAATTATTTGGTGTTATTCCGGGCCAACAGCAGTGAAAACGGCTTTCGCAAGAAAGCACGACGCTATTTACTTCTTCTCGAAAAGTCCAGAGTACTATTTTGCTGGTGATTACATAAAGCATAAGAGTGGCGTACACAACACTGGTCAAGTATTTGGTGCTGTTGATGGCGACCCTGAAAAGGTAAAAGAAATTGAGGAGCGAGGTAAGCTTGTAGAAGACTGGTGGACCGATATCTACACGGCAGATCGAGTTCGCTCGGAGCAGGTTGGCTACGCGACGCAAAAGCCGCAAAAGCTGCTGGAGCGAATCATTCGTGCCTCTTGCCCTGAAAATGGCATCGTTGCCGACTTCAACGGCGGTTCAGGCACAACAGCCGCCGTAGCCGAAAAACTCAACCGCCGCTGGATCACCACAGACCTCGGCAAACCCGCTTGCATGATCATGCGCAAACGCCTGATCGACCAAAACGCCAAGCCCTTTCTGTATCAAGCCATTGGCGACTACCAAGTAGAAGCCGCCAAAGCCACGCTGGGCCGCGACTTTCGCATCGGCGATTTGTCGCAAATCGTGCTGTCGCTGTTCGGCGCGTTGCCACTGCCGCCTGACGTGAACCCGCAGCGCAACCTGGGGCAGATTGCAGGCATCGCCCTTGGCGCGAACCGAGGCAGCAAGACGCTGGTGCTGGCCGACTCACCCAACAAACTCACAGGTGCGGCAACGCTTAAAAAAGCCATTGCCCTGCGCGACAACCTGATGGGCGGCTGGGACCGGGTGGTGGTGCTGGGCTGGAACTTTGAGCCTTCGATTGGGGAAACCATCACGGCGCTGAATGATTCGCGGCTGGAGGTGCTGGTGATTCCGCCAGACCTGATGGACAGACTGAAGAAAAAAGGCGGGCTGGACAAGCTGCGTGGGCAGGTGCGGTTTTCGTCGCTGCAGTATTTGACGATTCACCCGGTGGAGCGGAGAGCCCTCACCCCTGCCCTCTCCCAGGGGGAGAGGGAGTTGATACAAGAAACCCTGACCGTCAAACTTAAAAACTACGTTTTGTTGTCCCCCGAGGCCATCAATTTGGACGACGCCAATCGGCAAAAACTGCAGGCTGTGATCAACAAAGAGCCGCTGGCGCTGATTGAATACTGGGCCGTTGACCCAGACTACGACGGCAAGGTGTTCAGGTCGGTCTGGCAAGACTACCGGGGAAATGTGTCGCGGGGGACGGCCAACGACCAAGACGCGCTGCGGGTGGTGACACAAGCGGTGGTAACAACACCGCACAAGGCTGGCCCGCGCAAGGTGTGTGTGCGGGTGGTGGACGTGTTTGGGTTTGAGGCTGAAGTGGTCAGCACGGTAGCGGCGTTATGAGCAGGCCGGCGTTGCTTACTGCCATCACGCAAGAATTTCGGTGGTGTGACGTGCGTAATTTTCAGGAAAGCGTTTGGCAATTTCCTGCTTGCACTGCCGCAGTAATTCGATTTCGGACGATGTCAGCTGTCTCGGTCCGGGCGAGGTACCGAGCTTCTGATTCAGTAGGCGCGTCGACGGTGTGAGCGAAGCGTTTGATCCACCCCTTTTCAAGTTCTTGTCCATGCGGTCACCTCTTCAAATCCCGGTAGAAATTTTCATGCGGCCCCAGGGCTTCCAGGTAGATCAAGCGCACCTCATCCTCGCGTGTGTAACCCAACAGATACAGCTGGCCCTGGCTACGGAATTTGTATACCCACAACTGAGCCAGGTCGCCCTTTTTGCGCTCCCCTATATCGGGGTTGTCCGCCACGGCAGCTACCGCATCATCGGCATCGGTCATCAGTGCAATGTTGGTCAACTTCTTGTAAACCCGGGCAAAGCGTCGCGTTTGCCGCACTTGCCAGCTCATGCTGGCATGGCGCTACGGGGCAAGCTACGGGGCAAAAAGGGCGTGCTGTCTTCAAGCGGCTCTGCCAGGCTCATGAGGCTTTCAGCTATGAAGGAGGCGGGCAGATCGGGGTTGTCCAGCGCGGCGCGGCCCACTTTTGCCCAAAACTCTACCTGCCCCTGCACGGTACGAAATTCTGCCTTGGCGGCCGTGCGGGCGGCGCTTATCAAAGACTCATCAATGCGCATGGAAACCGTGGGCATGGGGTACCTTTCATAACTTACCACAATTGTAGCTGAATGATTCTTTTCAGAGCTGAATTTCTCGACCAGCACACGGCATGTATTTCAAATCCTTCATTTCAACCGGTAGCACAGACAAAATATGGCTGACACAAACAAGCAACTCGAACTCTCCACTGGCTTGACAGCAAAAACCCATGTACTCTGCCTGGGCCTTGAATCAGGCGCGGCAGACATTCTGGAGCTAGTCACACCCACCACGGCTGAGCTGCTGACCTGGTGGTTTGGTGAAGACATGGTGTTGTCCCGCAGGGGCTTGAACTTTCATGCCGGGCAAAAGCAGGCTATTTTGAATGCCATCGTGGCCCATGAAGTTTTGGGCAAAGACCACGCCACATGGTCGTTGCTTGACTTGTACCAGGCCGCTGCCCCTGATGCGTTGCTGACTGGTACACGACTCAATGAAGTGGCTCAGACCAAGCACATGCACCCCAAGTATTGCTTCAAAATGGCAACGGGTACGGGCAAAACATGGGTACTACAGGCGCTGATGATCTGGCAACTGCTTAATAAATCAGCAGCGCTGGCTGCTGGCACAGACGATGCACGGTTTACGCGGCAGTTCATGGTGGTGGCACCGGGGCTGATTGTTTATGAACGCCTGCTGGATGCGTTTTGTGGCAAGCTGGTTGAAGCTGGCAATGGTTCGCGCAACTTCAACACCTCAGACATCTTTCAGTTTGCCGACCTGTTTATCCCCGAAGCCTACCGCGATGCGGTGTTTGCATTTGTACGCGGCAACGTGTGCAACAAAAACGAGATCGGCCTGAAAGCTACGGGCAACGGCATGATTGCCATCACCAACTGGCACTTGCTCACCGAGGGTGATTTAACTGAAGACCTGGACATTGAAACCATAGAGGCCCCAGGCGTGCCGCTGGAGCCACAGCAGGTGATTGAGGCCGTGCTGCCGCTGATGCCAGGTCGTGCCACGGGTAATAGCCTGGAGGTGCTGGACAGGCGCTACGCACGCGGCAACGTGCTGGAGTTTTTAGCGGGGTTACCAGAGTTGATGGTGTTCAATGACGAGGCGCACCACATTCATGAATTCAAACGCGAAGGCGAAACCACAGAGGTTGAATGGCAAAAAAGCCTGAGCCGGATTGCTGAAACCAAAGGCAGACGGTTTGTACAGGTTGACTTTTCAGCCACACCCTACAACGACGTGGGTTCAGGCAAAAGCAAACGCAAGCTGTACTTCCCGCACATCATCACTGACTTTGACTTGAAAAGTGCCATGCGCGCCGGGCTGGTCAAATCACTGGTGCTGGACAGGCGCAAAGAGTTGGGTAGCCTGCCGCTGGAGTTCAAAGCCGAGCGTGACGAAAACGGCGACCCGGTGTTAAGCGAAGGCCAGCGCGTGATGCTGCGCGCGGGTTTGAAAAAGCTGCGCAAACTGGAGGTCGACTTTGCAGTACTTGACAGCACGCGCCACCCCAAGATGCTGGTGGTGTGTGAAGACACCACAGTGTCGCCCCTGGTTGCCGCGTTTTTGCAAAACGAAGGGTTGACGGAGGACGATGTGATGACCATCGACTCTGGCAAAAAGGCCGAACTGAGCGAGAAGGAATGGAATGAAAAGCGCGAACAGCTTTTCAGCGTTGACCGCCACGCCAGCCCGCGCGTGATTGTCAGTGTGCTGATGCTGCGCGAAGGCTTTGACGTGAACAACATTTGCGTCATCGTGCCGCTGCGGGCATCAGGTGCGCAAATATTGCTGGAGCAAACCATTGGACGCGGCCTGCGGCTGATGTGGCGCGACGACGAATACCTAGAGCTGAAACGCGAGAACCGTGAGCGCATCAACGCCGGGCAGGAGCCGGGCAGTCTGATTGACGTGCTGTCTATCGTTGAGCACCCGGCGTTTCAATCGTTTTACGATGATTTGATCAAGGAAGGCTTGGCGGGCGAAACTAGCGACGACATGGATGACACCAATGCGGCTGGCGATGTGATGGCAGCTGAGTTGCGGGACGGCTATGAGGCGTTTGACTTTGGCATCCCCTTCATACTACAAGAGGCAGACGAAATACGTGACCATCAGGCGTTTGACATAGCGCTGCTTCCGGCTTTTACCGCCATGACACCGGGGCAGTTAGGCGGCTTGCTGGGCAAGGGCGACACCTTCATTTCACAAGACCTGCAAAGCGCCACGCTGTTCGGTGACTACCGGGTGGACGGCGCTGTGATGAATGTGGGTGGCTATAACGAATACCTGGCGCGGCTGACCCGGCGTATCAGCCAAGCACTGAGTTCTGATCTGCCAAAGGGGAACAAGGTGGCTATACATCTAGCCAAACCCTATTTGCAGTTCAACACAGCGGAGTTGACCGGCTGGCTGGACGATTACATCTGGACGCAGTTGTTTGATGTAGCGTTTAACCCGATGGGAGACGATAACGGCACAGAAAACTGGCGTTTACTGCTGCTGCAACCCGTGGTGGATCACATCACCAAGGTGTTTGCGGTGGCGCTGCTTGATTCAGAACAAAAGCATGTGACTGGTCAGACCGAGGTGCATTTGCGGATGTTGTCAGAAGTACCCAAGCTGATGATGCGAGAAAGCTATTCGGTGGAGGTGTCGAAATGCATTTACACCCGTCTGAGCTGGCCTGCCCACAGCGGGGGACTGGAGCGTACCTTTATCCATTGGGCGCAAGCAGATACGCACACGCTGGCGTTTTGCAAGATCAGTGAAAACCGCCATACGTTTGCCAGGCTGCGCTATGTAAAAGATGACGGCTTACCCTCGTTTTATTCACCAGACTTTCTGGTGAGAACAGATAGTGCCGTGTATTTGGTAGAAACCAAGGCACAAAAAGATGTCATGAATCCGAACGTGCAACGCAAGCTTAAGGCGGCGATAGCGTGGTGCGGGCGAATTAACGAATTACCTGCCGACCAGCGCGGCGGCCTTCCTTGGCACTATGTGTTGTTGGCTGAGCCAGTGATTAAGGAGTGGCAAGATAAGAAAGCACGCTTGGCGGAGTTGTTGGACTTTGCACGGCTCAGGCCGCTTGCGGATGCTTCCACACAGAGCAAATTGATCTGAAAACCAGGTTTTCATGGAAAAAGCCAACCGAGATCTAATTTTGGGTGTTTTAGGCCTTTTTAAGGTGTCTTTTAGGGCCCTAGCCCAATGAAAACGGACGCAAGTTGCTCCTGACTTTATAGCGTTTATTTGGTTAGCAGCAGTCGAATAAAATCTAAGCCACCCATCTGCTCACACAACGGCATCGCTTCGATGCCGTTTTTTATTCCACTATGACCGACATTGCTCCCATCGCCACATCCGCAGCACCTGCCACACCCGGCCTTGACAGCCTGGCCAAGTCGTTTGAACCGGCCGCGATTGAGGCGCACTTTGGCCCACTGTGGGAGCAAAGCGGCATGTATGAGCCGACGCTTGACTCTAGCAAGCCGTCATTTTCGATTCAGCTGCCGCCGCCCAACGTGACGGGCACGCTGCACATGGGTCATGCGTTCAACCAGACCATCATGGACAGCCTGAGCCGCTACCACCGTATGCGCGGCCACAACACGCTGTGGGTGCCGGGCACCGACCACGCGGGTATTGCGACGCAGATTGTGGTGGAGCGCAAACTGCAGGCCGCTGGCCAAACGCGGCATGACCTGGGGCGCAAAAACTTTGTCTCCAAAGTGTGGGAATGGAAGGAAGAGTCTGGCGCGACCATCACCCAGCAGATGCGCCGCATGGGTGATTCAGTGGCGTGGAAGCATGAGTACTTCACCATGGACCCAAAGATGTCAGACGTCGTGACATCGACATTTGTGAAGCTTTATGAGCAGGGGCTGATTTACCGTGGCAAGCGGCTGGTGAACTGGGACCCGGTGCTCAAGTCAGCGGTGAGCGACCTGGAAGTCGAAAGTGAAGAACGCGACAGCTTCATGTGGCACATTGAATATCCGTTTTCTGATGGCCCGCAGATGGACGCTGACGGCAACCCGATGCGCGGCATGCACATTGCCACCACCCGGCCCGAGACCATGCTGGCCGACGGCGCGCTGGCTGTGCACCCTGACGACGCCCGTTACCAGCACCTGATTGGCAAAATGGTTGACCTGCCGCTGTGCAATAGAGCCATACCGGTGATTGCCGACACCTATGTCGACCCGGCTTTTGGCAGCGGCTGCGTGAAGATCACCGGTGCGCATGACTTTAACGACTACCAGGTGGCGCAGCGGCATAACCTGCCGCTGATCACCATCTTCACTCTCGACGCGAAGATCAATGAATACGGCCCGGCGCAGTACCAGGGCATGGACCGATATCTGTGCCGCAAGGCGGTCATCAAAGACCTGGAAGCGTTGGGATTTTTAGAAAAGGCCGTGCCACATAAAAACATGGTGCCGGTGTGCGCGCGGACTGGTGCTGTGGTCGAACCCATGCTCACAGACCAGTGGTTTGTGGCTTTGAGCAAGGTCAGTGACAGCGACCCGACGGGAAAATCCATCTCGCAAAAAGCCCGTGATGCCGTGGCCAACGGCGACGTGAAGTTTGTACCCGAGCAGTGGGTCAACACCTACAACCAGTGGATGAACAACATTCAGGACTGGTGCATTTCACGCCAGCTTTGGTGGGGCCACCAGATTCCGGCCTGGTACGACGAGGACGGCAAAGTTTATGTGGCTGAAAACGAGGCGGCCGCGCAGGTGCAGGCTCCGGGTAAAACGCTCACGCGCGATGAAGACGTGTTGGACACGTGGTATTCGTCAGCGCTCGTTCCGTTTTCATCATTGGGCTGGCCTGAAAAAACCAAAGAATTAGATCTGTTTTTACCCTCCAGCGTACTGGTCACCGGCTACGACATCATCTTTTTCTGGGTCGCGCGGATGATCATGATGACGACGCACTTCACCGGCCAAGTGCCTTTCAAGCACGTGTACATTCACGGCCTGGTCAAAGACGCTCAGGGCAAAAAAATGAGCAAGTCTGAAGGCAATGTTCTTGACCCGGTTGACCTGATTGACGGCATTGAACTGGCCCCGCTGCTCGACAAACGATCACAAGGCCTGCGCAAGCCTGAGACTGCACCACAGGTGCGCAAGCTGACTGAAAAGGAATTTCCCGTTGGCATACCCGGCTACGGTGCAGACGCGCTGCGGTTTACCTTTGCATCGCTCGCCAGCCTGGGCCGCAGCATTAACTTTGACAGCAAACGCTGCGAAGGCTACCGCAACTTTTGCAACAAGCTCTGGAACGCCACACGTTTTACGCTGATGAATTGCGAAGGCCAGGACTGTGGGCTGGCTGACCGCACCGAAGAGCAGTGCCAACCGGGTGGGGAATTTCACAACTACATGAGCTTTTCACAGGCCGACCGGTGGATTGCATCAACCCTGCAGCGCGCAGAAGCTGACGTGGCCAAAGGCTTTGAAGACTACCGCCTGGACAACGTGGCCAGCAGCATTTACCAGTTTGTCTGGAATGATTTTTGCGACTGGTATCTGGAGATAGCCAAGGTGCAAATTCAGACCGGCAACGATTCACAAAAACGCGCCACACGCCGCACATTGATCCGGACGTTAGAGGCCATTTTGCGGCTGGCGCACCCGGTGATTCCGTTTATTACCGAATCGCTTTGGCAGCAAGTTTCAGTGGTTGCAGGTACCAAAAAACCCACCTATATCGGCCAGGCCGCATACCCGCAAAGTCAGCCCAGCAAGATTGACGAAGCGGCCGAGGCTTACGTTGCCAAGCTTAAAAAACTGGTGGACGCTACGCGCGAGTTGCGTGGGGAGATGAAGGTCTCGCCAGCCACCCGCTTGCCTTTGTATGCAGTGGGTGATGCGACATTTATGACGACCAGCAGCGCCGTCATCAAAGCGCTGGCCAAGCTCAGCGAAGTAACGGTGTTCGACAACGAAGCCGCCTGGTCTGCGGCGGCGCAGGCTGCGCCGGTTCTGGTGGTAGGCGATGCCAAAATTTGCCTGCACATGGAAGTTGATGTTGGCGCTGAGAAGCTGCGCTTGGGCAAAGAGATCACACGCCTTGAAGGTGAGTTGGTCAAAGTCAACGCCAAGCTGGCCAATGAGGCGTTTGTCAGCAAGGTGCCACCCGCAGTGCTGGCGCAGGAACAAAAACGCCAATCTGACTTCACCACGACTCTGGACAAGTTGCGCGAACAACTGGTTCGACTCGCTTGATAAACGTTAGTACTGCCGTGCTTGCCAACCAACGACGCATGCACAAGCCTTTGTGAACTATGTGACTTACTGTCAACCATTCGGCAGGCTAGCTGACATCTAAACCGTCCGATTGCTGCAAAAATTCTTCATTAATTTGTTTGAAAGTTTATGGAACATTTCACCTCTCTTAAAAAAGCAGTTTTTCCGGTCGCTGGCTTAGGTACGCGGTTTTTGCCCGCCACCAAAGCGCAGCCTAAAGAGATGTTGCCAGTGGTCGACAAGCCCCTTATTCAGTACGCGGTCGAAGAGGCTTATGCAGCGGGCATTCGGCATATGATATTTGTGACGGGCCGCAGCAAGCGCGCCATAGAAGATCATTTTGATACGGCTTACGAGTTGGAAAATGAGCTCGAAGTGGCAGGCAAACACAAGTTGCTGGAATTGGTGCGGTCGGTACAACCTGAAGACATGGACTTTTCATACGTGCGCCAGCCAAGGTCACTAGGCCTTGGCCATGCTGTGTTGTGCGCGGAGCATTTGGTCGGCAATGAGCCGTTTGCTGTGCTGCTGGCCGATGATTTGATGGTAGGCCCGGGGGACGGAAAACCGGTTCTGGCACAAATGGCTGATCAGTTTTCGGTGCTTGGCCGGTCAGTTTTGGCGGTGCAAGAAGTACCAGCCGAGCACACGCGCCGCTACGGCATCGTCGCCGGCGAAAAAACTGGCGAACGATTGACGAAGGTCAGCACCATGATCGAAAAACCGGCACCCGATGTCGCGCCGTCGCGCATGGCAGTTGCAGGCCGTTATATTTTGACGCCAGCTGTTTTCGCGCATATTCGTAGTCAAAAACCGGGCGTGGGCGGCGAGCTGCAACTGACCGACGGCATTGCCAGCCTGATGGTAAAAGAAGCAGTTTATGCTTACGAATACTTGGGTAAGCGCTACGATTGCGGTAGCAAAGAGGGATTTTTAGAGGCCACTGTAGAGCTGGCTTTACAGCACGCAGAAGTCGGTGCGCACTTCAAAACTTACCTGCAGACGCTGAAACTGGATTAAGTGCGCCAGTACTTAACGGCGCTTCATCACATGCATGAAGTCGCTACCCACAGTCTGTTGTTCAACCAGCTCATTGCCGGTTTGCCGGGCAAACGCCTGAAAGTCGCGCACTGAACCTGCATCGGTAGAAACTACCTTTAAATGTTGTCCGCTCAACATATCAGCCAACGCTTTTTTAGCCTTCAAAATGGGCAGCGGGCAGTTTAGGCCGCGGGTGTCGAGTTCTTTGTCGATTTTCATAAGAGTCCTCAGGTTGCTTTGATTTTAAGCAGTACATCACTTTGTTTTTTGCCACTCGACAAATTCTGGTGTGTAGCCGCTTGACTTGAGCCAGTCGGCCAGCGCGTAGCCAGTACCCGCAGGCCAACATTTTATGGCGGCGTAGTCGTACAGCTTGTATTCAGCCAGCTCGGGCGACAGCACGACGTCTCCTGTACATACCGCGTGGTAGGCAATGATGACCTGATTCATGCGCTGAAAGTCGTACACGCCAATCAAATCCAGCGACGTTGTGTCAAGGTTGGTTTCTTCCTTGATTTCCCGTTCAATGCCCCCTTGCGGCGTTTCGCCTGCCTCCATAAACCCGGTAATCAGCGCAAACATGCGGCCAGACCAAGCGGCATTGCGCGCCAGTAAAATCTGGCCGTTATATTCAACCACCGCGGCTAGTACAGGCGTCGGGTTATTCCAGTGTGTATAGCCGCAAGCCGGACAGCGCAGGCGGGCTTTTTCACCACCATCTTCAAGTTGCACCACCATGCCAAGCGGCGTAGCGCATTGGGGGCAGAATTTAAAACCGTTTGACATGGTGTGTATGCTATTATTTTAAGAGCTTGTTACACACGTACTTATTGGGCTATCGGCCTAATTCATACGTAAAAATGATCTTTTTAATGTTCTGGATAGTCATCACGCGGGAAACACACCCGTTGACAAATACCTGTCGCCCCGATCACAGACGATGAAGACAATCACCGCGTCACGGGTGGTTTTGGCGATTTCTTGCGCTACCCAGCAAGCGCCAGCCGCCGAGATTCCCGCAAAAATGCCTTCTTCCCGCGCCATACGCCGGCACATGTCTTCGGCATCCTTCTGGCTGACTTCGACTGTTTGATCAACATGAGTGGCATCGAAAATTTTGGGCAAGTACGCCTGTGGCCATTTGCGAATGCCGGGGATGCGCGAGCCTTCGCTGGGCTGTGCACCAATGATCTGAACGGCCGGGTTTTGCTCTTTCAAATACCGCGACACGCCTGTGATAGTGCCCGTGGTGCCCATTGCGCTGACAAAATGCGTCACCCGGCCTGAAGTGTCTGCCCATATTTCAGGGCCAGTCGTTTCGTAATGCGCACGCGGGTTGTCCATGTTCGCAAATTGATCAAGCACCCTGCCCTTGCCCTCCAGCTGCATGCGCTCGGCCAGGTCACGGGCGCTTTCCATCCCGCCGCTTTTTGGCGTCAGCAACAGCTCAGCGCCAAACGCTTTCATGGTCTGGGCGCGCTCGATCGACAGGTCTTCCGGCATGATCAAAATCATGCGGTAGCCCTTAATGGCAGCGGCCATCGCCAGCGCTATACCGGTGTTGCCTGATGTCGCTTCAATCAGGGTGTCACCGGGCTTGATGTCACCGCGCTCTTCAGCGTGTTTGATCATGGCAATGGCGGGACGGTCTTTGACAGAACCAGCGGGGTTGTTGCCCTCCAGTTTGCCAAGAATCACATTACCGCGCGCTGCATTGCTGTCAGCGCCGATGCGCTGCAAACGCACCAATGGTGTTTTGCCGATGGCGTCTTCTAATGTAGGGTAGTTCATACCGCTAATGTGCCATAATCACAGGCTTAATGCAGCGTCGCCCGGGTGGTGGAATTGGTAGACGCACGGGACTCAAAATCCCGCGCCGCGAGGCATGCCGGTTCGATTCCGGCCCCGGGCACCACATTCAACAATGTGGTCATCACTGTCAAGTCGAAACTACCGCTTCTTTGCGGGATTAATTGACCCTTAATCCTGCACTGACATCCGGATAGCGCAGCGTCAATCGCAATTCAGTCTTCATGCGCTGGTTGTCTAACCTTCTTGATTCGCTCATAAAACTCAATTGCATGGCAGGCAACTGCGTACTGGCATCGTGCCTTGAGATTCGGGTCGGGCGCGGCAACTTATACAAATCTGCCGCCAGATCGAAATAATCACCCATCTTTAAATCAGTGTCGTCGCTTGTATTGGTAAGGCGTTGCGGTTTGCCCAGGTACAACGCAGCCAGGCAGGCTCTAGCCAGGTCATCAGCATGAATATGATTGGTGTACACGTCATCAGCCGCAACGAGCACGGGCGTTCCTTTCAGCAAGCGCGCCTGTGGCGTGCCGCCCTCTCGGTTGGGCGCATAAATGCCGGGGATCCGCAAGATATGAACGGGCACGCCTGTACTGCGGCCAAACCAGCGCAACTGCTGCTCAGCATCAACCCGGCGATAAGCGCGCGATGTTCCAGGGTTCACGCGTCGCGTCTCTGTTACCAACGCACCTTGGCAGTCGCCATAGACCCCGCTGGTGGACCCATACACCAAAGCCTGCGGCGTACCGCGCAGGCGCAGCGCGTGCAGCAAGGCCCGGGTGCGCAGGTCAGTTTTGGCATGCGGCTCGTCATTTGCCGGTGGAGCCAAATGCAGCACGTGCGTTGCCAGACCAGCCAGTCTGCGCAGGGTGCGAGCATCGTCCAGATTGCCGTGTAGCGGGGTGATGTTTTTGCCGCGCAGCTCAGCCACCCGTGAGCTTGACGACGTTAAAGCCATGACGTGGACACGGCCAGACAATAGACGCGCCGCACGAAGACCTACATCACCGCACCCGACAATCAAAACACGCTGGCGTCTGAAGCGGGCCGGCAGTGCGCCCAAAGGGTTTAAATTTGAAGGCAAAATCAACTCACTTTTCAATTGGTTTCGCAAGCATAACGAACAGGATCGACTTTTATGAGTTTTAACATTACCGTCAAGCCCAGCGGGCGCACCTATGCAGCCCTGGTTGACGAAACTCTGCTGGCAGCAGCCATGCGCAGTGGCATTGGCCTGCCCTACGGTTGCAAAGATGGTGCTTGTGGGTCATGCAAATGCAAAAAGCTTGAAGGCAGCATCACCCAAGGCACGCACCAGCTCAAGGCGTTGTCAGTTGAAGAAGCAGCACAAGGTTTTATTTTGACGTGCTGCGCGACAGCGTTAACTGACGTGGTGCTTGAGTCGCGCAACGTGACCGATGAAAGCGCTTTTCCCATCAAGAAAATGCCAACCCGCGTGGCCAGCCTTGCTAAAGCCACGCATGACGTGATGGTGGTGCGCCTGCAGTTGCCAGCGGCAGATGTTTTTAAATACCATGCAGGTCAATATGTTGAGTTTTTGCTGCGCGATGGTGACCGGCGCGCTTACTCCATGGCAAACGCGCCGCACACACAGCTTGACAACCCCGGCGTTGAGCTGCATGTCCGGCACATGCCGGGCGGCAAGTTTACTGACCACGTATTCAGCGCCATGAAAGAAAAAGAAATTTTGCGGGTTGAAGGCCCATTTGGCAGTTTTTACCTGCGAGAAGACAGTGCCAAACCCATGGTGCTGTTGGCGTCGGGTACTGGCTTTGCGCCGATCAAGGCGATCATCGAGCACATGCAATACAAGGGCATCACGCGCCCTGCGGTGCTGTATTGGGGTGCCCGTCGCCCCACTGATTTGTATATGCATGATTGGGTACTGAGCAAGGTGGCTGAGATGCCAAACTTGACGTATGTTCCCGTCGTGTCGGACGCCTTGCCTGAAGACGCCTGGACAGGCCGCACTGGCTTTGTTCACAACGCTGTACTGCAGGACCTAGCTGATTTGTCAGGCTATCAGGTCTATGCCTGTGGCGCACCGATTGTGGTGGACTCTGCACAGGCCGCTTATGCCATGGCCGGGCTACCAGACGATGAGTTTTATGCAGATTCGTTTGTGACTGAAAAAGACAAGGCCGAGGCCAGCGCTTAAAACCATCCAACAACAACTTACCAAGGCTCATATGCACACTCACACTCACCCCGTCAACATAACAAAACGCTCTGCCATTGCCTTGCTGGCCTGTGCATCTTTGGCCATGCCGATGCTGGCATCTAGCCAAACCAAGGTCATGCGCATCATCGTGCCCTACGCAGCAGGCGGACCGATTGACGTGACAGCACGCCTGATGGCCGAACGCGTGAAGGACACCCTAGGTACTGTCATCATTGAAAACCGGCCGGGCGGTGGCGGAAATATTGGTGCTGACGCTATTGCTAAAGCAGCACCTGATGGATTGACCATCGGCATCGCAGCGGTCGCTACTCACGCCATCAATCCGTGGCTGTACAGCAAAATGCCCTACAACGTGGCCACCGACTTTGCACCCATTACGCAAATGGTGCGGGTGCCTAACGTGCTGGTGATGAATGCCGACACTGCCCAGCGTTTGAGCATCAACAGTTTGGCCGACCTGGTGCGCTATGCCCGCGCCAACCCCGGCAAGCTGAACTACGGCAGCGGCGGCAACGGCAGTGGTGGGCATTTAGCGGGCGAAATGTTCAAGGCGCAGGCAGGCCTGTTTGCCGTGCACATACCGTACAACGGCGGCAACCCTGCGCAATTGGCTTTAGTCTCGGGCCAAGTGGACTTTAACTTTGACAACCTGGCCACTGCCGCACCCAACATCCGCGCTGGCAAGCTCAAGGCTTTGGCTGTCACCAGCGCGCAGCGCAGCACCGTGCTGCCTGA
>JAYURC010000119.1:0-2891 GCA_043756405.1 Polaromonas sp. | reverse complement strand
ATGGGGTTACCGACGGGGTACATGCCGAACAAAAGCATTTTTTTTCTGGCAGCCTGAGCAATCGACAGCCACTCAAAGATTCTTTGTGGCGCGCCAGGCAAAGAAAAAGCCGCTTCGGAAAATCCGAAGCGGCTTTCAAATCAAATCGACTCTGGCCTCAAGCCAGCCACCGATTAGAACTTGTGCTGAACGCCCAATGCGAAGGTATCGTTCTTGATTTCGTTACCGGCCAGCTTGTTCTTGGACAACTGCAAGCCTGTGTACAGGAACGTGCGCTTCGACAGGTCGTATTTTGCAGCCAGACCGACGCCGTTGCTCTTGACTTCGCCGGCACCGGCAGCCAAGGTGGCTTTGCTGTGAGCGTAGCCACCTGACACGGTGACAGCGCCGAGCGGTACATCCAGACCAATCTGATATTCCTTGGACTTGTCTGCCAAGCCGAAGGTCGAAGCGACGTTTTTGGTCTGGCCATATGCAGCCAGCAACTTGACGACGCGGAAGTCATAAGAACCATTCAACTGCGTGAACTTCTTGGTCACCAAGATGCTGCTGGGTTTTTCCTGCTGATGGGACAGCGCCACGCCGACAGGGCCGTTGGCGTACTGAACATTCATGCTGACGATTTTGCCGGCATTTTGTGCTGCGGCTGCAGGAGGGCCAGCAGTTGCGTTGGCCTTGTTTTCGCCGAAGCTGTACGAAGCTGCAGCGCTGAAGCCGCTAAAGTTAGGCGTCGAGTAATAGATCGAATTGCCTGGACGGTCGTTGTACTCGTTGCTCAACCAGACATTCGCAGCCGGCGCGAAAATGTTGGCATCAAACGCAGAAGCGCCCGAGCCTTTGACTTCGTCATATGGCGTCCACATTTTACCGAGCTTCAGCTCGCCGAAGCCGCCTGACAGACCAACCCACGACTGGCGGCCAAAGATCGCGTTGGAAGTGGCGCCCGTGAACGGATTCGTGTAATTGTTTGCAGCACCGGTGCTGATGTCATAGCCGGCTTCCAGCAGGAAGTTGGCTTTCAAACCGCCGCCCAAATCTTCAGAACCCTTGAAACCAAAACGGCTAGTATTGAAACCACCACTGTTGACAACGGTTTGACGCAAGGAAGTCGACGCGCCGATAGCAGGCTGCGTTTTGGTTTTTTGGCTGCCCAGGTACACGTCGGCCAGACCATACAAGGTCACAGTGGACTGTGCCGACGCCACGCCAGAAGCGGCGAGCACGGCCAAAGCAATCAAACTTTTTTTCATGGAAACTCCAAAAAGGTAGGAAAAACAAAAATTGTTCACAAACATGCTGGAGGGCTGTCTGGAAAACCCTGATGTGATTTAAGCAAATCTCGGCAGCGTTCGCAAAATTGCCGTGGTAACAAAGCGAGTTACATGCAGTTTTTGTCTGGAAATGGCAACAAAATCGAACTATTCTGATTCGGTTGTAAGCAAAATCCTACAAAAAAGTACTATTTTGTCTTCGTGAGAAATGTGCTCACAACGAGCGTTTCGTACGTGCGTGCTTCCTTGACAGTATTTTTGCCAAGTTCCTGTTACGTAGATGGCATATCGCTCTTGAGTTGCGCATGAAAAAACCGCTTCGGATTTCTCCAAAGCGGTTCCTTTTGGTTAACTCTGAATCTGGCTCGCTGCCAGAGAAGAATTAGAACTTGTGCTGAACGCCAGCAGCAAAAGTGTCAGTTTTTACTTCAGCACCAGTCGTTTTGGCCTTGGCCAATTGCAAGCCGGAATACACGAAGGTGCGCTTCGACAACTCATACTTGGCCGCCAGACCGAACGAAGTGCTCTTGATGTCGGCGCCAACGCCGGTCACCTTGGAGCTGGCAATGCCGGTTGACACCGTCACAGCACCCACCGGTACGTCAACACCGATTTGGTATTCATTGGCCTTGGCGCTGCCGTTTTTCACATTGCCGTAGGCGGCCAGCAGCTTGATGGCCTGGAAGTCATACGAGCCATTTAACTGGGTGAACTTGACCTTGTTGGGATTTGTGCCGGTCAGGTTGCCCTGACGCTCGATCTGGTATGCCAGAGCAACTGCCACCGGCCCACCAGCGTACTGCACGTTCACACTTCCGATTTCACCGGCCTTCAGGCTCAGGCCCTGGGCATTGACGCCCTTGTTCTCGCCGAAGCTGTACATACCCGCGGCGCTAAAACCACTGAAATTGGGAGTCGAATAGTAAATCGAGTTGCCTGGGCGGTCTTGATACGTGTTGCTCAGCCAGATGGCGTTTGCAGGTGCAAAAATGTTGGCATCGAATGCGCCAGCGCCAGAGCCTTTGACTTCGTCATAAGGCGTCCACATTTTGCCCAGCTTGATCTCGCCGAAACCACCGGACAGACCAACCCACGACTGGCGGCCGAAGATCGCGTTCGACACAACAGCGGTACGGGCATTAGCCGGGCCGGTGAAGTTGTAAGGACTGACGTAGTTGTTGGCAGCGCCGGTGCTGATGTCAAAACCAGCTTCGAGCACGAAGTTGGCC
Organism: Polaromonas sp.; assembly: GCA_043756405.1. Taxonomy (GTDB): domain Bacteria; phylum Pseudomonadota; class Gammaproteobacteria; order Burkholderiales; family Burkholderiaceae_C; genus Polaromonas. The sequence goes on along the minus strand of JAYURC010000119.1, from coordinate 391 downwards.
TTCAATCCGCCACCCAGGTCTTCAGAACCTTTCAGGCCAAAACGGCTGGTATTGAAACCGCCGCTGTCCACCGCGTTTTGACGCAATGACGTCGACAACCCGTTAACCGTGCTCTTTACCTTGCTGCTGCCCACATAAACATCGGCCAGACCATATAAGGTGACGGTGGATTGGGCTGTTGCCACGCCAGAAGCAGCGAGCACGACCAATGCGATCAAACTTTTCTTCATTAAAAACTCCAAAAATGAGAAACAACTGCAAACCAGCGTGGCTTTCGCTGTCTGGTAAACCCTAATCTATTTAATCAAACGGTAACAATTGAAGCAAACCTTTTTCAACACATCCTGTATTTATTTGTACCGTCGTTGGATCGGAGCAACGCAACAGGGTG
>JAYURC010000118.1:0-17823 GCA_043756405.1 Polaromonas sp. | reverse complement strand
CCTGACAGATCCCCTGCGTCATCAGGCTTTTGGCCTGACCGGGATAAGTCGGGTTGGCAATCGCCTGCCCAAACAGCCGGAACGAATCGGGGTATCTGGCCTGCTGACATAAAAACCAGGCGTAGTTATGGGCTACGCCTGCGTCCCGGGGATTAATAGCCAAAGCACGCTTGAAGCTGTCTTCGGCCAGTGGTAAATCGTTCAGGCGCATGTACACCAGCCCACGCAGGTTGTAGGCGTCAACGTAAGTTGGATCTGCTATCAAAGCCTGCTTGAGTTCATCCAGTGCCACATTGGTTTGACCCTGCTCAAAATAGCCACTGGCAAGCTCAAGCCGCAAGCGCGCTCTTCGGCGGCTTTCGGGTTCATCTGACTCCGTCACCAGGTCTGCACTTGCTGGCAAAGCGCCAGGTGCGCCCTGTTGACTGGCGCAGCCTGTCAACACAGCAAGGGCCAAGTAAAGTGACAACCCAAACACCGAAGAGACAGTTTTCATGCGGAGATTCCTTCGGCAACTACGACCTTGATCCCGCCGAGCATACCTTGCCGCTGCGAAGCCATGCGCAGTTTCGCGCCCGTACGGTCTTGCACATCGCCTGCCAGCTGCCCACAAGCAGCGTCAATGTCATCACCCCGCGTTTTGCGCACGGTTGTCACAATGCCTGCTTCCAGCAGGATCTTGGAAAACGCCATCACAACGGGCGGCTTGGAGCATTTCAAGCCGGACGCTGGAAACGGGTTGAAAGGAATTAAATTAAATTTGCTGGACAGACCATTCAATGCGTGTTTTTGCATCAAGGCGACCAGTTCTCCAGCATGTTCGGGCTGGTCGTTCACGTTTTCCAGCATGCAATACTCAAAGGTGATGAAATCGCGCGGCGCAGCTGTCTGGTAGCGCGCACAGGCTTGCAATAACTCATCTATTGAATATTTTTTATTCAAAGGCACGAGGTCACTGCGCAACGCATTTTGCGGCGCATGCAAAGATACAGCTAGCGCCACCGGGCAGTCTTGAGCGAGGCGATCCATCATCGGTACAACACCTGACGTTGAAACTGTGACGCGGCGCCGCGACAATCCGTACCCGTGGTCGTCCAACATGACCCGAAGCGCAGGCAGCAACTGCGAATAATTTTGCAAAGGCTCACCCATGCCCATCATGACCACGTTGGAGATCACGCGTTGATCGGTTTCAAGCTCTTTGCGCAGCGTGTGCTCAGCAAACCAGAGCTGGGCAACAATTTCTGCGGTGGTTAAATTACGACTAAAACCTTGATGGCCCGTGGAGCAAAACCGGCAACCCACTGCACAGCCGGCTTGGGAGGATATGCACAGAGTGCCGCGATCAGATTCGGGAATGAACACCGTCTCGATAACGTCGCCTGCACCGACATCAAACAACCACTTGATGGTTCCGTCAAATGAGTTTTGACGCGAAACGACTCTCAAGCCTGTAATGCAGGCAGACGATGGAAGCTTCTCCCGCAGGGATTTAGCCAAATCTGTCATCTGAGAAAAGTCGCTTGCGCCTTTTTGATGAATCCAGCGAAAAAGCTGGGTGGCACGAAAACGCTTTTCGCCCAGCTCCTCGCAAAAAACGGCCAGACCATCCAAATCAAAATCAAGAAGGTTGGCCGTCATTTTGAAGTTCTTAACCCAGCTTTTTTAAAGCTTGTAAATTCAGCGTGAGTAAATGCTCATGCCAGGGAAAAAGAAAGCAATTTCGTTTTGCGCGGTTTCAACGGCGTCCGAGCCATGGACAGCATTGGCATCAATGCTTTCAGCAAAATCGGCACGGATGGTGCCTGCTGCGGCTTTTTTCGGATCAGTGGCGCCCATCAGATCGCGATTTCTCAGGATCGCGTTTTCACCTTCAAGCGCCTGGATCATGACCGGGCCAGAAATCATGAACGACACCAGATCATTGAAGAATGGGCGCTCTTTGTGCACGCCGTAAAACGCTTCGGCTTCGCCACGTGACAGGTGCGCGAGTTTGGCGGCAACCACCTTCAGGCCAGCGGCTTCGAAACGTGCATAGATTTGACCAATCACGTTTTTTGCAACTGCGTCGGGTTTGATGATAGAAAGGGTGCGTTCGATGGCCATTTTCGTTCCTGTTTCTGGAAATTTATAGAAATATTCGAAATGAATACAGCCTCTGATTTTAACCTGCAGACGCCAGCTGGGTAGCGAATTCCTGAGGTGAGCAGGTCATATTAAAGAACTTGTTGGGAAGCCTGACCGCTATAACCAGAGGATCAGCGATTCCCGCCCCTGTTTGCACCGTTTCGGTTTGCATTGCGACTACCGCCGCCCCCGATGTTGCCGCTGCCGCCTCTTGGTCTTTGGGTTAGATCTTGACGCTGGCGTGTGAAGGTGTCGGCGCCTATGTATCCAAACGATGTTTTCATTGGATCTGGCTGCGCCGCACCACTGGTTCGGGCTGCACCCGGGACACGTTCATCACGCCGATTTTGGTTCCTGCTGCCGGGATTAGGGCCGCGACCTGGAGCGACGCCACCACCAAAGGTATTTGTAGGTTGACTGCGTCCGTTACCCGCGTAGCCAGAGTTGCTGCCTTTGCTTCTCGGTCTGCCTTTATTCGCATTATTGTTGCGAGGCGAAACATTTGCACCATAAACATACTCTGGCGGTTGCAAATCATGAGGCTCAGCGCGATCTCCCAACCGAGGCGCATCTTGGCCAGTTTGGTCAGTGCGTGCGTTTGACGGGGAGCGCTGTTGGGCCCCCTGGGAACGTGGCCCCCGGCGCGGTGCACGATTTGACCGGCCATCTGCCTCGCCAAAAGGTTCGCCCTGCGCGTTAGCCCCACCGCGCCGTGCATCGTCGCGCTGTTCGGCCTGATCTGCAGCGCTGGTCAGCGCCCATATTTCGTGCTCATCCAGCTCAACAAAAGCGCCCCGCTTGAGTCCGCGCGGTAAAACCATGGCACCGTAGCGGATACGGATAAGGCGACTGACCGCGTGGCCTACCGCCTCAAACATGCGCCTGACTTCGCGGTTACGACCTTCGGATAGCGTGACCTTGTACCAACAATTAGCGCCTTCACCGCCGCCCGCCTCAAGAGAGGTAAATTGCGCCGGACCGTCATCAAGCGTTACCCCTTCAAGCAGACGTTTTTTCTCTTCATTGTTTAAAGCGCCCAGCACACGTACCGCATATTCGCGCTCCAAACCAAAGCGCGGGTGCATCAGCCGGTTGGCCAATTCGCCAGAACTGGTCAATAAAAGCAGCCCTTCTGTGTTCAAGTCAAGGCGACCAACAGACTGCCATTTGCCCTGAAAAAGCTTGGGCAAACGGCGAAATACGGTGGGCCTGTTTTGCGGGTCATCATGCGTGACCACTTCGCCCGCCGGCTTGTGATAGGCGATAACCCGAGGTGGCGGCGGATCAATCCGTACCCGCACAGGCTTGCCATTAATCTTGATGCTGTCGCCAAACTGGATGCGCTGCCCAATATGGGCAGGTTCGGCGTTGACAGAAATCCGTCCCTCCAATATCAGCTGCTCCATCTCAAGTCGGGAACCCAAACCTGCTTGCGCAAGCACTTTATGCAGTTTGGGAGATTCAGGCTGCGGGGACAAAACCCGTTTAGGAGCCTCAACTGCAGGATCAATTTCATCCGCATCGAATTTCCCGGTCACAACTTCGTCGAAACGGGTTGGCACAATCACCTCGGAAGGTCGGGAATTGTCCAGTGGATCTAATGGATTCATGGGGCTTCATTCATACGGTTAATGAGTCAATGGCGTGTTGTGAGATAAGGTGACCGGCAACTGCACAGCAGATACTTTGGTGACCAAATCTGATGCGCCTATTCCAAATTCAATTTGCTCAAGCATGGCTGCGGGCTCATTTTTGCTGTCCATGGGCGGCAATTCGTTGAGTGAACCCACACCCAGATCATCGAGAAACTGCTTGGTCGTGGCATAAAGAGCGGGCCTGCCAACTGTTTCACGATGGCCAATCACGTCAACCCAACCTCTGTCCTCGAGCTGCTTGAGTATCAGACTGTTGATGGTAACGCCTCGAATGTCTTCCATGTCGCCGCGGGTAACGGGCTGGCGGTAGGCAATGATGGCCAATGTTTCGAGCGTAGCCCGGGTGTAGCGTGGTGGTTTTTCGGGGTGCAGCCTGTCCAGAAATTCACGCATGTGCGGGCGGCTTTGAAAGCGCCAGCCGGTAGCAATTTGAATCAGTTCTACACCGCGATCCGACCAATCGTTTTGCAAGTCTTCGAGAAGCAGTTTGATGCTGTCAAGATGAAGCGTACCGTTGAACAAAACACCCATTTCCCGCAGTGGCAAGGGCTGCGGGGCGCAAATGAGCGCTGTTTCAAGGACGCGTTTGGCATCCAGCGTATTCATAGTTTCAAATTTTTTGTACAGGTCGGGCAAATAGACAGGAAGAATCACTCTTGGCGCGGCTGCGGGAATTTCACGGCGGAGAGTTCATAAAGCTCTGCAATTTAGCCTGGCCTCAGGGCTACAAGCGGCTAAATTTAGAGGATTTCATTGTAACTTAGGCCCATTTGTTGAATGGCTGCTTGAATATCAGGAGCAACCAGCGATTTGAAGCGGAGCATTTTGCCGGTAACCGGATGTTCAAAAGCTAGCTCGCATGCATGCAGTGCTTGCCTTTGCAGGCCGCCTGCCAAGGAGCCGCCATACAGTTCATCAGCAAGCAATGCATGCCCCAGTGACGCCATATGAACCCGGATCTGGTGAGTACGCCCCGTGTGCAGCTTGCAGCGCACCAAACAGCAGCCAGGTCCGGTTTCAAGCATGGAAATTGTTGTTGATGCCGTCTTGCCAGGGTGTTTATCCAGATCAACTACCGCCATGCGCAACCTGTTTTTAACGTCACGGCCAACCGCCAGGTCAACTGTGCGCGTTTTTGCGCCTTGCCAAATATTGTGAGCCAATGCAATGTATTGCCTGTTGACTGTACGGGCTGCAATCATCTGCACCAGTTGGTCCATGGCTTGACGGGTGCGCGCCACGACCATCAAGCCGCTGGTGTCTTTGTCAAGACGGTGGACGATGCCCGCGCGCGGCAATGTGCAAGCCTTGGCATCGCGCGCTAGCAGGCCATTTAAAAGCGTGCCGCTCCAATTGCCGGGCGCGGGGTGAACAACCAGTCCGGCAGGTTTGTTAAGCACCAATATATGGTCGTCTTCAAACACCACATCCAGCGCCATCGCTTCAGGCTTGAAAGCCTGGCTTTGTGGTGTTGGCCTCAGTTCAATGGCCAAACGATCGCCCGCCTTGACCTTTGCTGAAGCCTTGATTTGCACGCGCCCGTTGTGCGTAACGGCCGCAGAATCAATCAGTTGTTGCAGATAACTGCGAGAAAACTCCGGCACCGCCTGTACCAGGGCAAGATCCAGTCGCTGACCATGACTTTCGACAGAAACCGCGGTCTGGCGCAGCTCAACGCCTGCAGACTCCACTAGGTTATCGGCATCGTCGTGCTCTTCGCCATCAGTTGCGCCGTTGAGCAAAGCGCTAGATATAATCGGGTTTTGGTTTTCCAAGTCAGACATTCGTAGAGGTCAATCGCCATGTTTCACGTCAAATTATCGGTTGCTTCCAGCGTATCACCACTCGCCTCAGCGTTTTTAGGTTTGTGCTTTGTGCTGGCAGGCTGCTCCAGCAATCCCATCGACCCCACGGGTAATTGGAGTCCCAACAAGATTTACTCGGAAGCCAAAGACGAATCCAGTTCGGGCGCTTATGACAAAGCCGTTTCGCTGTTTGAAAAACTCGAAGGCCGCGCCGCTGGTACGCCGTTAGCCCAGCAAGCTCAACTTGAAAAAGCTTACGCGCAATTTAAAGGCGGTGAGCAAGCCCAGGCCACCGCAACGCTGAACCGTTTTATCAAACTGCACCCCTCCAGCCCTGCCCTTGACTACGCGCTTTACCTGAAAGGTTTGGTCAACTTCAACGATAACCTGGGTCTGTTTGGCAACTTTATTCGACAAGACCTTGCAGAACGTGACCAAAAGGCGGCTAAAGAATCTTTTGAGTCGTTTAAAGAGCTGGTGACCCGCTTTCCGGACTCGCGTTATAGCGCCGATGCAACTGCGCGCATGGGTTACACCGTTAATTCATTGGCACAGTCCGAGGTTCATGTCGCTCGTTACTACTACAGCCGTGGTGCTTACGTCGCCGCAATCAATCGCGCACAAACCGCCATCGCTGACTACCGCGACGTGCCCGCTCTTGAAGAGGCTATGTACATCGTCTACAAATCGTATGAATCGCTGGGCATGACACAACTGCGCGACGATATAAAAAGGGTGATTGAAAAAACTTATCCGCAAAGCGAGTATCTGGCCAAAGGGTTCAAGAAGGCAGATAGTCCTTGGTACAAACTTTGGTAAGCTGATCAGCCATATCCAGCGGTGTAGTCAGCCGTTTCATTGGCGGCAGTGCTCTTAACAGACGCTTGCCGTAGCCCATGCTTGTCAGGCGTGTGTCACAAATCACCAGTACGCCCTGATCAGTCTCCCGCCTTATTAAACGGCCGGCACCCTGCTTAAGGGCCACCGCTGTCTCTGGGACAAAGTATTCGTTAAACGCATTTCGACCTTGAGCCTCCAGCGATCTGGACCGCGCCTCGGCCATCGGATCATTGGGTGGTGGAAAAGGCAGTTTGTCAATGATCACCAGTTGCAGGGCATCACCGGGCACATCAATCCCCTCCCAAAATGAGGCGGAAGCCACCAGCACGCAACCCCGCTGGCCGCCCGTACTGCCTTGACGAAAGCGTTCAATCAGCATTCTTTTGGGCATCGTACCTTGCACCAGCACCTCAAGGCTACCTGACTGCTCAAAATTCAATGCCAGCGCCTCGCCAATCACACGCAGCGCCTTCAATGTCGTCGTTAGCACCATGGTTCGGCCACCGAGCTGATGCGCCCACTGTGCCGCAACTTGCGCCACCTTCAACGCGTGGGTTGGATCAGCAGGTTTGGGGAAATCCTGCGGCACATAGAGCGCAGCTTGTGAAGCATAGTCAAAAGGACTCCCAACACGTAAAGTTTTTGCACTTTCCAGGCCACATGGCTGGGTAAACCAGCTCAATTTTTCATCGTCACCCAATGTGGCAGAGGTGAATATCCACGATTTGGCAGATTCTGGAGAAGCCGATAACAACCTGGCTTTTACAGCTTCGGCAATCGTCAATGGCGACTCCACCAAGCGCAGTTGTGCAGTGACATCAAGCCAACGCACACACCCGGGTTTGCAAACGCCCGAAAAACTTACTGCCCGCTCGACAAGGGCAACTGCACGCTCGCTTAGTCTCACAAAATCAGGGGAGATTTCGCTTACCGTGTCTAGCGCTGTCATCGCTTCATTCAGCGCGTGGGTGACGTGGTGCAAAGCATGTGCCCAGCTTTCAGAATCCAGCCCTTCGGGTGCCGCTTCAGTCCACCTGAGTTTGCTACCTGAATAGGCCTTGCCAGCACACAACCTGAGCTCTCTGGCGGCTTTCTCGCAGTTGCCCACGAGCATTTGCCAGTCAACCAAACCTCTGGCAAGTTGCAGCCCAGCACCCAGCAGATCACGACAGAAATCAAGCAACTGGCCCGTCGTCAGGTTTTTCCCTAAAAATTGAACACCCGTTTCATTAAGCTGGTGAGCTTCGTCAAAAATCGCAATTCGCACCGTTGGCAGCAGCTCGGCCATACCTGACTCACGTACCGCCAAGTCAGCAAAAAAGAGATGGTGGTTAATGACCACCACATCGGCCGCCATGGCCTCGCGCCGCGCCAGATTAACGTGGCAATTGCGAAACTGCGGGCATTGCGCGCCCAGGCAGTTCTCACGCGTGGACGTGACCAAAGGAATCAACGGCGAGCGCTCATCCAGTCCGGGCAGCTCAGCCAGATCGCCCGTTTGGGTCGTCTGCGCCCATTGCTCAATTTTGGCCAGTGATCGCAAGGCGCTGCGATCTGTCACGCTGCTGTCCTGGCGAGACAATGCCACACGGTGCAAACAAACATAACTTGCGCGACCCTTTAACAGCGCGCTACGTACAGGCACACCCAGCGCTTCGACGAGAAACGGCAAATCACGCCCGAACAGCTGGTCTTGCAACGCTTTTGTCGCGGTCGACACCAACACACGTTCACCACTCAAAAGCGCAGGCACCAGGTACGAATATGTTTTACCCACACCTGTACTGGCCTCAACCACCAGAGCTTCGGCATTTTGAATTGCGTGTGCCACGGCGAGTGCCATGTCGAGCTGCCCGCTTCGCGCTACAAAATGAACAGCAGCTTGCGACAATAACCCGTCTGGCGCAAACGCCTTTTCAACTTCAAACGCCAGATTCATCAGGCGGGCTCGGGTCGGTCAAGGGACATTTCTAACTGCGATATTTGGTCGCGCAGGTACAAACGACGTTTTTTCAGTCGCCTGAGCGTCAATTCATCGACAGGCGCCGCGTTGGCTGCAACATCTACACGCGCGTTCAAGTCAGCATGCTCGATTTTTAGTTCGATCAGGCGTCTTTCGGGGGAATGTAGGTTCAAGTCCAAAGTGTTTTAAGGTCAGAGCTGGTTGCTCTGATAATAGAGGCTATTCACACCACTCAACTTTCAAAAGTTGCAAGTCTTACAAGATGTCAAACGGCTACCGAATCACCGCCTCTACGGGCATCCACAAGGGTGACCGTGACTACCAGCAAGATCAGGTTAATTTGATCACTCACCACCGCGTGGCGGGTTGCCTGCTGGGTATTGTGGCGGACGGGATGGGCGGGCGTAGCGGCGGGCGCAAGGCATCTGATCAGGTCATGATGACGGCCAAGCAGCTGTTTGAGCGCTATGCGCCAGACAAAGACGACCCCTCATCGATGCTGAAACAGATTGTCGAAGAGGCACATATCGTCATCAAACTGACTGCGATTTCGTCCGAAATGGAGCCCCACAGCACGCTGGCCGCCTTTTTGATCAATCCAGCGGGTGATTGTCATTGGGTACATACGGGTGATTCGCGAATTTACCACTTTCGCGGCAACAAACTGCTGCACAGGACGACGGACCACTCGTATGTTCAGACACTGGTTGACAAAGGTGAAATTACCGACGAAGAAGCCAATCTTCACCCGCAATCAAATATCTTGATGGGATGCCTTGGCACTGAAGAAGCACCACCCATGGCCCAGCACTTTATTGCCCAACTGCAACCTGACGATATATTGATAGCTTGTAGTGACGGCGTCTGGCACTACTTCAGCCCCAGTGAAATGGGGTCTGCGTTGTCAATGCTGTCGCCCCGCGAGGCCACTGAGTTTTTGATTCAAAAGGCGCGTACCCGGGCCCGCGGCACTGGCGATAACTTGTCGCTGGTTATCGTGAAGTTGGATCCTTTGGCTTGACCTGATAAACGGCCTAGGGCTGCGCTGGCAAGGGCCTGGCAGGTGCTTTGGTCTGACTGGCTTTGTCACTGGCATACCGGATTTGGCGCTGTTTTGCATGCGCCTGTCGCTCGTTGTATTTTCTAAGTTCTTTAGCCGCGGCCGTCTGTTTGGCAGTACGTGCAGCTGCTTTGTCTTGGTTGCTCTTGATGCGCCCTGCAGAATCTTGTGCACTGGCACCTTCTACTGCTTGCAGTGCCACGCCGTCTGCATTTTTTTGTTTGTTGCGCGCCATTCTTGTTTCAAAGTCTTTCACTGCCTTGACCCGATTATCGGCATCTTGCTGAAGCTTTTCAGGCGACGACTTGTCTTCAGTTTTTTGCAATTGATCTGCGGCTTTGGCTTTACGCGCCTCAGCGTTCAGCACGGTTTCCTGGCGCTGCAAATCGGCCAACGCGACCTGGCGTCTGGCTTTTATCTCGTCAAGGCATCGGTTGACCAAAAACTTTTTGTAGCAGGCGGTGTCTTCCAGCGCGAAGCCGGCTTCCAGCCGGGTACGTTCAGTGGTGATGTGCAGCCTGTCTGCGTCGGTACTGGTCTGCGCCTGCAAACCAAAACACACCATCATCAAGCATGGAGCTGTCCATTTTTTCATGTCAATGTCGTGTCCACAGAACGTTTATCAAGTGCCAAAAACTCCGCCGACTGCATCTCATTGAGCCTGGAAACGGTACGCGGAAACTCATGCGCCAGCGGGCCTTCTGTGTACAACGTATCAGGGCACGTCTCTGCTGACATGATGAGTTTCACGCGCCGGTCGTAAAGCACGTCAATCAGCCAGGTAAAGCGTCGGGCTTCAGAGGCCATTCGAGGCGGCATAACCGGCACATCACTGAGCAAAACCGTATGGAACTGGGTCGCAATTTCGAGATAATCATTTTGTGAACGTGGTCCGCCGCACAGCGTTTTAAAGTCAAACCAGACCAAACCACCCGCCTTGCGCCGCGCATGAATTTGCCGCGATTCAATTTGCAGTACCGGATTTTCATCTTTGGCCTCAGCAAGGCGGTTAAACGCATCCAGCATGCCAGCATCAGCCTGCACGCCCAAAGGCGTGTGGTACAGGTTGACCTGCTCAAGTGTGCGGCGACGGTAATCGGTGCCGTTGTCAACGCTCAGCACTGCCAGATTCTCGTTGAGCAGCGCAATCGCTGGAAGGATGCGGTCACGGTGCATGCCGCCAGGGTACAGGTCGTCAGGCTTGAAGTTTGACGTGGTGACAAACCCCACACCGTTGTCGAATAACGCGGTCAGTAGCCGATGCAAGATCAGCGCGTCAGTGATCTCGGCCACATGAAATTCGTCAAAACAAATCAGCTTGTAGCGCTTGGCCATTCGCCTACCCAGTTCGTCAAGCGGGTTAACTGTGCCCGCCAGGTCCCGCAGCTCACGGTGTACCTCGCGCATGAACTCATGAAAATGCAGCCGGGTTTTGCGCTTGATGGGCACGGCGTTGTAAAAGCAGTCCATCAAAAAACTCTTGCCGCGCCCTACCCCGCCATACATGTACACGCCTCGCGGTGTGTCAGGGTGGTGAATCAGTTTTTTGAAAGCGTTGGAACGCTGATCTTTGTACGCTGACCACTCGCCGGCGCAGCGTTCCAGCGCATGCACCGCGCGCAACTGGGCGGGGTCTGAGGCGTAACCTCTAGCCACCAGCTCGGCTTCATAGGCTTGCTTGACACTCACTGTGCAACTTTCTATTTGCTATTATTTCAGGAGCTGCTTGCGCCCGTATTCGTTGGGCTAGAGGCCAATTTAAAGCTTGAAAACAGCCTAAAAAGCATCAAAAATGCCTTTTGGCACATTAAAAGTTCAAGGTACGCTTGTCAATCGCCAGTGCCGCCTCTTTGGTGGCTTCACTCAAAGACGGATGGGCATGGCAGATGCGCGCAATGTCTTCACTGCTGGCTCTGAACTCCATCGCCACCACGCATTCGGCAATCAGTTCACTGGCCATCGGGCCGACGATATGAACACCCAAAATTTCGTCGGTTACAGCGTCGGCCAGCATTTTCACCATACCCGTCGTGTCGCCCAAAGCCCGCGCACGGCCGTTGGCTAGAAACGGGAAAGTACCTGACTTGTAGGCCTTGCCAGCAGCTTTGAGCTGCTCTTCCGTCTGGCCGACCCAGGCAATCTCAGGGCTGGTGTAAATGACCCACGGGATGGTATTGAAGTTGACATGCCCGTGCTGGCCGGCAATCCGTTCAGCCACCGCAACGCCCTCTTCTTCAGCCTTATGCGCCAGCATCGGGCCGCGCACCACATCGCCTATGGCCCACACATTTGGCAGATTCGTTTTACAGTCACCATCGACCACAATCGCACCACGCTCGTCGAGCTTCAAGCCAACAGCTTCTGGTGCCAAGCCAATCGTGTTGGCAACGCGGCCAATCGAAATGATGAGCTTGTCAACGTCCAAAGATAAAGCTTCACCCTTCGCGTTGGTATACGAGACCGACACACTTTTTTTGCTATTTTTGATCTCGCCCACTTTCACGCCCAGTTCAATCTTCAAACCCTGCTTGGTGAAAGCCTTGTGCGCTTCTTTGGCGATCTGCTGGTCCACTGCGCCAAGGAATGTCGGCAACCCTTCCAGCACCGTAACCTCAGCCCCCAAGCGCCGCCAGACTGAACCCATTTCCAGCCCAATGACACCCGAACCAATCAGGCCAAGCTTTTTAGGTACCTCAGTCATGCGCAGAGCGCCGTCGTTCGACAAAATAGTTTCTTCGTCAAACGGCGTACCAGGCAGCGTGCGCGCGTTGGAACCAGTCGCCACAATGATGTGCTTGCCGCTGATGACTTCTTCAGCAGCGCCTGCCACCTTGATGTCGTAAACGCCATCTTTGCCAGCAGCAAAAGAGCCGCGCCCATGAAAGAACGTGACCTTGTTCTTTTTGAACAGATACAGCACACCTTCGTTGTTTTGCTTGACCACCGAGTCTTTGCGGCCAATCATTTTTGGCATGTCCAGGCTGAGCCCGTTGACATTGATACCGTGGTCAGCAAAGTGATGGCCCGCCTGCTCGTAGTGCTCTGATGATTGCAGCAAAGCCTTGGACGGAATGCAGCCTACATTGGTACAAGTACCGCCGAGCGCCGGGCCACCCTTGGCGTTTTTCCACTCGTCAATACAGGCCACGTTAAAGCCAAGTTGCGCTGCACGAATGGCAGCAATGTAGCCGCCAGGGCCACCGCCGATGACGATGACGTCGAATTGTTTAGACATTAAAATTACTTTCAACTTAAACAGGTTCACCCTGAAGATAAATAGAGTCTGGCGATAGATCGCACTGCTCATCCCAAACCACCGTACCGTTTTCTACGCGCGCACTAGAGAAGTAGTTCGTTTTTCGCAGGCGTTGATAGACTGGAAAATCGAGCAGCGGTTCGACGTCAAACCTGCGGGTCTCGCCAGTAGCAAATTGCACTATTAGCTTGAAGTCTTGTAAGGGCTTCACTGAAATGACATCTGGACTCATAAGCTAGTGTGGGTTTACTTTAATTTCCTAATTTTTTTGACAGTTTGATGCGCCACATACCAGTCAATGCATTCTCTTGCCAAAAGCCATCCAAAACGGTAGCCCCGGGGAAACGGTGCAACGTAGCGCGACACTTGGCTTTATTCCGCCCAGAAACCTCACCCGCGAGTTCGTAATGACCGTCTGCCCCCTTACCAGACCATGTTGCAACACTTACTTGCTTGTCAATGCCCTCAACCTGATCGTAGACAACGATGCAATGATCTTCAGAGATATGCACCCTACATCTGACGTCATCGTCTGAACCACGATCGGTGTGATAGACCGTCAATTCAGCAAAGGGATAAATATCCATTTGTAGGGTAATTGACTTTAGATATCAAACAACAATCGCGCCGGATCTTCCAGCGCTTCTTTCATGGCAACCAGGCCGAGAACAGCCTCGCGGCCGTCGATGATGCGGTGGTCGTAGCTCATGGCGAAGTAGTTCATCGGGCGCACCACAACGACGCCGTTTTCAACCACTGCCCGGTCTTTGGTGGCATGTACGCCCAAAATCGCAGACTGCGGCGGGTTGATGATGGGAGTGGACAGCATGGAGCCAAAGGTGCCGCCGTTGCTGATTGAGAACGTGCCGCCGGTCATTTCTTCAATGCCCAGTTTTCCGTCGCGTGCTTTCACGCCGTATTCGGCAATTTTCTTTTCGATCTGGGCAAAACTCATCTGGTCAGCGTTGCGCAAGATGGGGACCACCAGGCCGCGCGGTGAGCCGACGGCGATACCGATGTCAAAGTAGCCGTGATAGATGATGTCGTTGCCGTCAACTGAAGCGTTGAGCAGCGGGAATTTTTTCAGCGCATGTACGGCTGCTTTCACAAAAAAGCTCATGAAACCCAGTTTGACGCCGTGCTCTTTTTCAAACTTTTCCTGCATGCGTTTGCGCATGTCCATGACCGGGGCCATGTTGACTTCGTTGAAGGTGGTCAGGATGGCATTGGTTGATTGCGATTGCAGCAGACGCTCGGCAATTCGGGCACGCAGGCGGCTCATGGGGACGCGCTGTTCCGGACGGTCACCCAAATCACTCATCATCGAAGGGGCAGCGACCTGTGGCAACTTTGCGACTGGCGCTACTGCCGGCATGGCAGAAACAGCGACCGGTTTAGGGGCGGACGCAGCACCCAGCACATCACCCTTGGTCACACGACCATCTTTGCCTGTGCCTGCAACTGACCCAGCGGCCATGTTGTTGTCGGCCATCAGCTTGGCGGCAGCAGGCATGGCCACACCAGCCATTGAGTTACCCGTGGCGGCTGGCGCGGCTACAGCGGCAGTGGCTGCAGCAGGCGCAGCAGCGGCGGCAGCTGGCTTGGCAGCACCCGCCGTGGCTTCGGTATCAATACGTGCAATGACCTGTTCAGCGGCCACCGTGCTGCCGTCAGCCATGACCAATTCAACCAGCACGCCAGCCGAAGGCGCAGGCACTTCAAGCACGACCTTGTCGGTTTCGATTTCAATCAGAATTTCGTCGATGGCAATGGCATCGCCGACTTTCTTTTTCCATTGCAGCATGGTGGCTTCAGCCACGGACTCGGACAACTGGGGGACTTTGACTTCTACGATAGCCATCTTGATTCTTTCAACTTGTATTCAGCTTGTGTAAAGGGGAGGGTGTGGGATTAGGTTGTGTTGACTTATTTCGTCAAAACAAAACCCTTGAGCTTGGCAAACGCGCCGTCCACCAGCACTTTTTGTTGCTCTTGGTGCAGGTGCGAATAACCCGCAGCAGGTGATGCTGATGCAGCGCGACCTGAGTAACCCAGCTTTTGCCCCTCGGTCATATTCTCGTGAATGTAGTGCTGTACAAAGAACCAGGCACCCTGGTTTTGCGGCTCATCCTGGCACCACACAATGTCTGAAGCGTTGGGGTATTTTTTCAACTCGGTCGCAAACGCCTTGTGCGGAAAGGGATAGAGCTGCTCAACACGCATCAACGCCACATCGTCGATGCCTTTTTCTTCGCGCTTGCGCACCAGGTCGTAGTACACCTTGCCCGAACAAGCCACGATGCGTTTGACCTTGTCCGCTTTCAAATCCTTGCTTTCGGGAATGACAGTTTGAAAGTTGCCCTTGGTGAATTCGCTGAGCGGCGATGCTGCATCTTTGGCGCGCAAAAGTGACTTTGGCGTCATGATAATCAAAGGCTTGCGCAGATTGCGCACCATCTGGCGGCGCAAAATATGAAAAATCTGGCTGGCCGTAGTGGGCTGCACCACCTGCATGTTGGTGTCGGCTGACAGCTGCATGAAGCGCTCAAGTCGCGCGGACGAGTGCTCCGGGCCCTGCCCTTCGTAGCCGTGCGGGAGCATCAACGTGATGCCGTTCACGCGGCCCCATTTGACTTCACCCGACGCAATAAACTGGTCAATCACGACCTGCGCGCCGTTGGCAAAGTCGCCAAACTGCGCTTCCCAGATCACCAGCGTATTCGGGTCATTCGAGGCGTAACCGTATTCAAAAGCCAGCACCGCCTCTTCGCTCAAAATCGAGTCGATGACAACAAACGGTGCCTGGTTTTCGGTCACGTTTTGCAACGGCACGTAGGTACCGGTGTCGAACTTTTCGCGGTTCTGGTCGTGTATGACCGCATGGCGGTGGGTAAAGGTACCGCGTCCACAATCTTCGCCTGACAAACGCACCGGGTAGCCACTGGCTACCAGTGATGCAAACGCCATGTGCTCGCCCATGCCCCAATCCACTGGAATGTCGCCCCGCCCCATGGCAGCGCGGTCGTCGTAGACTTTTTTAACCAGAGGGTGCGGCGTAACGGTCGCTGGAATCGTGGTGATTTTTTCCGCCAGACGTTTCCACTCCGACATCGGGATGGCGGTGTCGCCAGCATCTGTCCACTTTTTGCCCAGGTACGGTGCCCAGTCCACCGCGTATTTGCTTTTGAAGTTGGTGAGCACCGGGTCAAAGGTGCTCTTGCCGGCGTCAAGCGCAGCGCGCGTGGCTTTGACCATGTCATCACCCAGCGTGTCGCCCATGCCCTGGGCTTGCAGCTTGTCAGCGTACAGCTTGCGCGTACCGGGGTGAATGGCTATTTTTTTGTACATCAGCGGCTGAGTCATAGCTGGCGTGTCCTGCTCGTTATGGCCGAGTTTTCTAAAGCAGATGATGTCAACCACGACGTCTTTGTGAAACTCCAGGCGAAAGTCCAGCGCCAGCTGCGTGGCCAGCACCACGGCCTCCGGATCATCACCATTGACGTGCAGCACGGGCGCATCAATCATTTTGACGACGTCGGTGCAATACAGCGTTGAGCGGCTGTCGCGTGGGTCGCTGGTGGTGAAGCCAATCTGGTTGTTGATGACAAGGTGAATCGTGCCGCCGGTCGAATAACCACGGGTTTCAGCCAGTGCCAATGTTTCCATCACCACACCTTGGCCAGCAAATGCGGCATCGCCGTGTACCAGAACTGGTAGCACCTGCAGGCCTTTGGGGTCGGCGCGGCGGTCCATGCGGGCGCGCACCGAGCCTTCAACCACCGGGTTAACAATCTCAAGATGCGAAGGATTGAAAGCCAGCGTCAAATGCACCGGGCCGCCGGGCGTGGTCACATCTGAGCTGAAGCCCTGGTGGTATTTCACGTCACCGCTGGGCAGGTCTTCCGGCGCGGTGTGCTCGAATTCTGCAAACAGATCCGCAGGCACTTTGCCTAGCGAGTTGACCAACACATTCAGCCGGCCACGGTGCGCCATGCCAATCACGATTTCCTGAATACCTACCTCGCCGCTGCGCTGGATGAGCTCGTCCATGCTGGCGATAAAGCTTTCGCCGCCTTCGAGTGAAAAGCGTTTTTGACCGACGTATTTCGTGTGCAAAAAGCGCTCCAGACCTTCCGCCGCACTCAGCCGGTCGAGAATGTGAAGCTTTTTTTCTTTGCTAAGCGATGGTTTGCTGCGAATGGACTCGAGCTTTTGCTGCCACCAGCGCTTCTGGTTTTGGTCTGTGGCGTACATGTACTCGGCACCAATCGTGCCGCAATACGTTTCGCGCAGCGCGTTCATGAGCTCACGCAGGCTCATGGTTTCTTTGCCAAAAAACGTGTTGCTGGTGTTAAACACGGTTTCCTGGTCGGCATCGGTAAAGCCGTAAAACGCCGGATCAAGTTCAGGAATTTTGTCGCGCTCGGTGCGCTTGAGCGGGTCCAGGTCGGCCCAACGTGCGCCGACGTTACGGTAGGCGGAAATCAGTTGCTGTACAGCTGTGCGCTTGCGGCCCATTTCCAGGTCAGCGCTGGCCACCACGACGCGGGTCTGGCCACTTTTGGCACGCTCGGCAAACGCATTGACGACTGGTAAATGCGGCACGTCTTTGGCGTCTGTGCCGTCGACCGCTGCGACGTTTTGCAAAGCGTCGAAATACTCGCGCCAGGTGTCCAGCACGCTGCCTGGGTTGGCAAGGTAGTTCTCATACATCTCTTCAACATACGGCGCATTGCCACCGAAAAGATAGGTATTGCCGTTGTAGGCAGAATAGATGGACGAAGCGCTAGGCGCTTGAGGATTTGAACTCATATCGACTGACCTCCGTTTCCCTTGAGGAAACATTAGTGGACTACCAAAGTAGCCGGTTGATTAAACCTTCCGCTTGTCACGGCTGAACCGATGAGCGGATGCGACTGCGCCGGGAAGGGACTTCAGAAACACGTCGAATTGTGCCACTGAACTTTGATAACGCAAAACATCGCGCTATGCAATTTGCGAATGAAGTTAGGCGAACGCTATTGATTCGGCCCGCTGATGCCTCAATTTCCGTTCGGGTTGAGCTTGTCGAAACCCTTCGACAAGCTCAGGGCGAACGGTTCATAGTTCACAAGGCC
>JAYURC010000117.1:0-17824 GCA_043756405.1 Polaromonas sp. | reverse complement strand
GACGACACCGTCAATGCACGCGGCAATGTGCGCATCAGCAACAGTGGCAACCAGTACCAGGGCCCGGAGCTCAACATCAAGCTGGACACCTTTGAGGGCTATTTCTTGCAGCCGGGTTACCGGTTTTTGTCCAATGGCGGCAACGGCACGGCCGAGCGGATTGACTTCCTTGACAAGAAACGCCTGGTTGCCCGTGAAGCGACTTTCACCACCTGCGAGCGCACGGACGAAAAAACCTGGGAGCCGGCTTGGGTGCTGAGCGGCACCCGCTTCAAGTTTGACCAGGAGTCTGAAACTGGCGAAGCGACTGGCGCCGTGCTGCGGTTTAAAAACGTGCCGATTCTGGCATTTCCAACCATCAGTTTTCCGCTTAGCGACAAACGCAAGTCCGGCCTGCTACCGCCCACATTTAACCTGGACAACACCAGCGGTGTGGAGGTCAGTCAGCCGTATTACTTCAACATAGCACCAAACCGGGATGCCACTTTGACCACCACGGTCATGAGCAAACGCGGCATTGACCTGGGGGCCGAGGCGCGCTACCTCGAGCGCGACCATGCGGGCCAGCTGCGCGCCAACTATCTGCCGAGCGATGCGTTAAGAAATACCAATCGCTGGTCCTATGCCTTGCAACACACGGGGACGGTCAACACGGGTTTCAAGCCAGTGGGCAACCTGGGACTTAACCTGAACTTAAACCGGGTAAGTGACAACAATTACTGGCGTGACTTTCCGCGCAGCAGCGGCTTGTTAACGCAGCGGCTGCTGTCGAGCGAAGGCAGTCTAAGCTGGACTCGCGGCTACCTGTCGACGTCAGTGCGAGCCTTGAAATGGCAAACGCTGCAAGACCCGCTGTCGCCCATCGTGCCGCCGTACGACAGGTTGCCGCAGATCACTGCAGCCTACACGCGGGTCAATGTTCCTCTGATGGGTCTGACTGGTTTTGACGCCTCGGTTTCGGGCGATTTCACACGGTTTGCATCCAGCCCTTTACTGACTGGTCAACCCAACAGCGCCAGAGCAGTGTCAACTGTGCAGCTCAGTCGTCCGTTCATCACGCCTGGCAGCTACGTCACGCCCAAGCTGCAACTGCATGCCACCACTTACAAGTTTGATGGGCCGTTGGTGGGCGGTGCCACCAGCGCATCACGTGTTGTACCTACCTTTAGCCTTGACAGCGGCTTGCTGTTTGAGCGCCAAACCAGTGTGTTCGGTCGCAGTTTCACGCAAACGCTGGAGCCGCGCGCCTTTTACGTCCGTACGCCGTACCGAGACCAATCGCGCTTGCCCAACTACGATTCAGGTGGTAATGACTTTAACTTTGCCACGGTGTTTACTGAAAACGCCTTTGTCGGCAACGACCGGATATCAGACGCCAATTTGCTCACGTTGGGCGTCACATCGCGGCTTTTAAACGCAGACTCTGGCGCAGAGGCCGTGCGTGTGGGTGTGGCCCAGCGCCTGCGCTTTGCAGACCAAAAAGTCACGCTGCCCGGCGGCTTGCCTGTCACAGACCGCATCAGCGACATATTGTTTGGCACGTCAATCAATTGGACGCCTGAATGGTCGTTTGACGGCACGGCGCAATACAACCCGAAAATCGGCAATTCCGAGCGTTCAACTTTTGGCGCGCGCTACAGCCCCAGTAATTACCGCGTGGTCAGTGCCTCGCTGCGGCGCCAGCGCAACGTCAGCAGTTCGCTTGACGTGGGCTGGCAATGGCCCATCAATGACCTGTGGGGCGACAAAGGCAAAAACCTGGGGGCTGGCAACGGGCAGGGCGGCGGGCGCTACTATGGCGTGGGACGACTCAATTACAGCCTTCAGGACAAAAAACTGGTTGATGCCGTGGTCGGCCTTGAGTACGATGGCTGCTGCTGGATTGGCCGTGTGGTGCTGCAGCGCTCGCAAAGCGGCGTTGCCACCGCCAACACCCGTATTTTGTTTCAACTTGAGCTGGTCGGCTTTTCGCGCCTGGGTGTCAACCCGCTCGACACGCTGAAGGCCAACATTCCCCGCTATCAGTTTTTGCGTGACCAGATAACCGCGCCTAGCCGCTTCACCACTTATGACTAAAAACAGCATGTTTCTTCGCAACCCCAACCCAGTGGCTTTTGCTCGCCCTTTGGCGACCCTGTTGCTGGCATTGCCTTGCCTGCTGGCACAAGCGCAAACGCTCAAATCATCAACCGGGCCGCTCAGCATGTCACTGCCCTCCGCTGGTGCCAGCAGCTCTTTGTTTGGCCGCCAGCGCTCGGCCGACTACATCGTCGCGGTGGTCAACTCTGAACCCGTCACCAACAACGAGGTACGCAGCAGCTTGCTGCGTACCGAACAGCAACTGACGCAGGCCGGCACCGCGATGCCACCGCGCAACGAGTTGGCCCAGCTGGTGCTTGACCGCCTGATTGCCGACAAGCTGCAATTGCAGGAAGCGCGCCTTTCTGGCTTGCGTATTGATGAGAGTGCCATCGACAATGCGGTCCAAAGCGTGGCCCAGCAAAATCAGATGACGGTGGACGAGTTGCGCAGGCGGCTGGCAGCAGACGGCTTGACTGACGCCAAATTTCGCGACGGTCTGCGCGACGAATTATTGGTAAACCGCTTTCGCCAGCGTGAAATGGAGGGCCGTGTCAGGGTCACGGATGCTGATGTTGACCAGTTTTTACGCGACCAGGAAGGCAGCAGCAATGCTGCGGCGTTAGACATCAATCTGGCGCAAATTTTGGTGGCAGTGCCTGAAAACGCCACGCCTGCGCAAGTCACGGCGCTGCAAACCAAAGCCCAGACAGCGGCTGACCGGGCCCGAGCCGGTACCGATTTTGTGGCACTGGTGAACGAGTTTTCAGAGCCCTCGCTGCGTGCATCAGGCGGCCAGTTGGGTTTGAGAAGTGCCGACCGATACCCAACGCTGTTTTTACAAGCGACTGAAAAACTGCGCACGGGCGGCATTGCCGGGCCGATTCTCAGCGGTGCAGGTTTTCACGTTCTTAAAGTGATTGAAAAGCGTCAGGGCGGCATGCCGGGCGTGAACATCACGCAGACGCGCGCACGACATATTTTGCTGCGCGTGACCCCACAGCAGCGTGAATCTATTGCCCAGGAAAAGCTCGCTGACTTTAAAAAGCGCGTAGTGGCGGGGCAGGCCGATTTTGCCGCCCTCGCGCGTGAAAACAGCGACGATGGCTCAGCCAAAGACGGCGGTGATCTTGGCTGGGCCAACCCGGGCATGTTTGTGCCTGAGTTTGAACAAGCCATGAACAGCCTGGCACCCAACCAGATCTCTGCGCCGGTGGTGTCGCGCTTTGGCGTGCATTTGATTCAAGTGCTGGAGCGCCGCGAAACCCAGCTGTCCAGCCGTGACCAGCGCGAGCTGGCACGCAGCGTGATTCGGGAGAAAAAACTCGAAGACGCCTACGCTGTCTGGGTGCAGGAGATTCGGGGACGTGCTTACGTGGAATTCCGTGAGCCACCCCTTTAAACATATCCCCCGCAAACGCTTCGGTCAGCACTTCCTGACCGACCGGGGCATTATTGAAGATATTGTTCAAGCCATAGCGCCACAAGGTGGGCAAGCCATGATTGAAATTGGCCCCGGCTTGGGCGCTATGACGCAGCCGCTGGTTGAACGGCTGGGGCGATTAACGGTGATTGAACTGGACCGAGACCTTGCGGTGCTGCTCCGTAAAAAACCTGAGCTGACCGTGATCGAGTCGGATGTTCTGCGGGTTGACTTTCGTGCACTGGCTGATCTTGTGCCGCACAAGTTAAGAATCGTCGGCAATCTGCCCTACAACATCTCCACGCCCATTTTGTTTCACCTGCTCGACGTCGCTGATGTGGTCGAAGACCAGCACTTCATGCTGCAAAAAGAAGTGATTGACCGCATGGTGGCCAAACCGTCAACCAGCGACTACAGCCGCCTGAGCGTGATGCTGCAATGGCGCTACGCCATGGAAAACGTGCTGTTCGTGCCGCCCACTAGTTTTGATCCGCCACCCAGAGTTGACAGTGCCATCGTGCGCATGCTGCCGCACGCCGCGCCTGCCGTTTTGGACGTCACACTGTTTAGCGAGCTGGTGCGCGTCGCTTTCAGCCAGCGCCGTAAACTGCTGCGGCACTCATTGGGCAAGTGGCTGGAATTGCGTAACTTTAGCGGCAGTTTTAATTTGCAGCGGCGGGCAGAAGAAGTGCCCGTGACGGAATACGTTGCACTCGTACAGACGGCGTGATTTGCTATTCATTCAGTAGCTGCTAGCGCACGTATTCATTGCGCTAGAGTCTGATTTCATATAAAAAAAGGCCTCAAACATCATGTTTGAGGCCTTTTTTGTTGTCTGGCGGATCAATTTTTCGACGGGCCGCTTACAAAGAAAAATTAGCCGCCCTCGGGCGGCAGAGAGTGACACGCAGTGGGCGAACGTGGAGGCCACGTCCTAGGCAGCTGCCAACCAGTATCCAGAATTGAACGGGCTGCTCATGCGCAGCGCTAACGGTGACACGTCGAGTAATTTGTCGGTAGGCATGGCTTCTTCGCCGTCTGCCGTTACCGCTTGAGCCTCATTCGCCCGATCCCCTTGGCTATTGTCTGGGGAGCGGGCTACAGAAAAGAATAGAAGCACCGGAACGGGATTTTCCGGTCCGCCCAGTAGTCAGAGGCATCCCTGAAGATGTCCAGAAGTTGCTCTCGCGCTTCTTTGTCAAACTTGGCGTGCGCGGGGATTTGCTCCAGCACCACAATAAAACCGGGCTGCGGGCCTGATTTGTGAACCAGGTCTGTCAGGCAGTCGTACAGCGCATCAAAGTTTTTGCCAAAGTGAGCGGGGAAGGTGTACTGGACGGCAACCATGTCCAGAATGTCCTGCTTGCTCTGAGCGCTGCTCAGGTTAGCGTACAGAAAATGCTGGCCGAGTTGCGTGGCCGCATCCTGCAATTCCTGCACGCGAAACGCGCGGATCGATTGCACGATGTTGGGTCGAATTCCTTTTAAAGGCATGTCAGTGTCCTTACGAAGTGGTGAGTCCATCTCCGTGTGTCTTTCTACAAAATGATCAAAACTCAAAATAACAACCCGTCTTATTTAAAACAATCACTGGGCAATCTTGCGAAAGCTGGCGTAATGGTCATTGGTGTAGTAACACGCATCAGGTGCAGTCGGCTTGATGCCACCACACACAATGCGCCTGGCGCCTCGCGACCGTTCACCCGGTGTTTTTACAGTGTATTCACGGTAAAAACCACGACGATTGGCGGGGAGAAGCTTTTCCCGATTGCCAAAAACCGTACCGTCCTTGTCGTACTTGAACGGGCCAGCAGTGACAATCAACTTCATCATGTCCTGACCTTGGGCGGGCAATTGCGCTAGCGCAATCGTCTCGCTGACACCTCCCGGCACTGGGTTTTTGCCGTGCACCAAGGTTGTGCCTGACCACATCAAAACCAAAGCAAGTAAACCAGCAGTTACCGCTGATTTGGCCAACTTTTCAGCCTGTGCGCCATCCCGTTTGCAGAACATTTAAAAACCTTTTCTTGGATATCAGGGCCCGTAAGGTGTCAATATTTGACCGGGTTAACCCTGAAATTTCAAAAGTGATAGTTTGCCGCAAGTCGATAAAAAACGCAATAGGGCGCTGATCATTAAGGTAGAAAACGCGCTGTATGCACCCATTTAAGTTAGTGCTAGCTATCTACCTGAGGCTTATCTCGTCGCATTTGCGTCGGCGACTGTCAAGGCTGTCATATTCACAATTCGGCGTACTGTGGCGCTCGCTGTAAGAATATGTACGGGCTGCGCTGCACCCAGCAGGACGGGGCCAATGGCAATATTGCCGCCAGCTGCGGTTTTGAGCAGGTTGTAAGAAATATTAGCGGCATCAATGTTGGGGAAGACCAACAAATTGGCGTCACCCCTCAGTGCGCTGTTCGGCATGACTGCCTCCCGCTGTTTGCCGTCGAGCGCCAAATCGCCGTGCATTTCGCCGTCAACTTCGAGCCAGGGGGCTTGCTCGCGCAGCAATTGCAGCGTCCGGCGCATTTTGCGGGCGCTGGGCTCATTGCTGCTGCCAAAGTTGGAATGCGACAGCAGCGCAGCTTTCGGTTTAAGACCAAAGCGCATCATTTCCTCAGCGGCAAGCGCCGTTATTTCGCATAGCTCTTCAGGCGTTGGATCGTAATTGACGTGAGTGTCCACCAGAAATACCTGGCGGTCCGGTAACAGCAAACCGTTCATGCAGGCGTAAACGGGCACGTTTTGGTTGGTGCTGTCGGCACCGCCGGGGTGCTTGCCAATGACCTGGTCAATGTATTGCAGATGGGTATGCGTGGTGCCCCAGGTACCGCAAATCAGGCCGTCCACTTCGCCCTTGCGCAGCAACATGGCACCAATCAGCGTGAGACGGCGGCGCATTTCGATTTTGGCCGTCTGCGCGGTGGTGCCCTGCCGCTCGGTCAGGCGGTGGTAGGTCTGCCAAAAATCACGGTAGCGTGGGTCTTGCTCCACGTTGACCACGTCATAGTCCAGTTCCTCCTTAAGGCGCAGGCCAAACTTTTCAATGCGCTTGGCAATAACCAGAGGCCGACCGATCAGCGTGGGGCGCGCCACGCCTTCGTCCACCACAATCTGGCAAGCACGCAGCACGCGTTCTTCTTCACCTTCGGCATAGGCCACCCGTTTTTTGCTGGCGCGTTTGGCCGCGTCAAAAATCGGCTTCATGGTGGTGCCGGAAGCGTACACAAAGTTTTGCAGCTTTGCGCGGTAAGCCTCCATGTCAGCAATCGGCCGCAGGGCCACGCCGCTGTCTGCCGCTGCTTGGGCCACGGCGGGCGCAATCTTCATCATCAAACGCGGGTCAAAGGGCTTGGGAATCAGGTACTCCGGGCCAAAGGCGAGTTTTTCGCCCACGTACGCAGCGGCCACCACTTCGCTTTGCTCGGCCTGCGCCAGTTCAGCAATGGCGTGTACGGCAGCAATTTCCATCTCAATGGTGATGGTGGATGCGCCTGCATCCAGCGCACCCCTGAAGATGTAGGGAAAGCACAGGACGTTGTTGACCTGGTTCGGGTAATCCGTGCGGCCGGTGGCAATGATGGCATCGTCACGCACAGCCTTCACGTCGTCGGGATTAATTTCGGGATTCGGGTTGGCGAGGGCAAAAATGATTGGCTTGGGCGCCATTTTTTTGACCATGTCCTGTTTTAAAACGCCGCCAGCTGACAAGCCCAGGAAGATGTCGGCGCCTTCAATGACTTCGCTCAAGCTTCGCGCCTCGGTTTGTTGCGCAAAAGTAATCTTGTCCTCGTCCATCAGTTCCGTGCGGCCAACGTAGACCACGCCTGCCAGGTCAGTGACAAAAACATTTTCTCGTGCAATACCGAGCTTGAGCAGCAGGTTCAAGCACGCCAGCGCCGCCGCACCCGCGCCAGACGTGACCAGCTTGACTTGACCAGGCGCTTTACCCACCACCTTGAGCGCATTCAAAATAGCCGCGCCCACGGTGATGGCGGTGCCGTGCTGGTCGTCATGAAAAACCGGAATCTTCATGCGCTTGCGCAGTTCGCGCTCTACATAAAAACAATCCGGCGCCTTGATGTCTTCCAGATTGATCGCGCCAAAAGTTGGTTCCAGCGACGCAATGATGTCCACCAGTTTTGCCGGGTCTTTTTCGTCAATTTCAATATCAAAAACGTCCACGCCAGCAAACTTTTTAAACAGGACTGCCTTGCCTTCCATCACCGGCTTGGACGCCAGCGGGCCAATGTCGCCCAGGCCCAGCACAGCCGTACCGTTAGTGATCACCGCAACCAGATTGCCGCGTGCGGTGTACCGATAAGCGTTATTCGGGTCTTTAACGATTTCCTCACACGGTGCAGCCACGCCAGGAGAATAGGCCAGTGCCAAGTCACGCTGGTTGGTGAGCTGTTTGGTGGCCGCGATCTGCAACTTGCCGGGTGTCGGAAACTCATGGTATTCAAGCGCGGCCAGGCGAAGTTCAGCGCGTTTGTCAGCAGTATTCAGGGGCGTGTTGGGCATGGGCAAATGTCTCCGGCATTGACTGCTTAATGCTGTCAGTTTTGTAAGGTTTGCGATTGTAGGCCGATTGGTTTGCAAAACACAGTGGGTAAATTTACGTAAGGCTACGTAAATGGGCGATGAGAACATCAGTTCATGCCACATTGGCCTAGCCCTACAATTTCAATTTTTACTTCTGAAGTCAGCGCGTCATGCCCTATTTGTCTGAGCGCCGCTGGGCCATAGCGCTGCTTTTCATCACGCCTTTGCTTTGGTCCGTCAACTATCTGGTGGGGCGGCTGGCTCCCGGCACTGTCGCACCGCACATGCTGGCGCTGTTGCGCTGGACCATTGCGGGGGTGGTTTTGTTGCCTTTTGCCTGGCCTGAGTTGTTGGCCAAACGTCCGTCAGTATTGAAGAATGGCTGGCAGTACCTGGTTTTTGGCGCACTGGGCATGTGGATTTGCGGTGCCTGGGTGTACATAGGCGCACGCTCAACGGGGGCCACCAACATTGCACTGATCTATGCGTTGTCGCCCGTTTTTATAGCGCTGGTGTCCGGCTTTTGGCTGCGTGAACGGCTCGGCTGGCTGCAATGGTTAGGCATTGCGCTGGCTTTTGCGGGCTTGGTGCATGTGGTCATCAAAGGGCAATGGGGGGCACTGATGCAAGTGCGGCTGGTAACGGGCGATTTGTGGATTCTGGGCGCAACGGTGAGCTGGACACTGTATTCAATTTTTCTGAAGCAGTGGCCCACAGACTTCAGCCCCATTGCCCGGTTGGTGCTCATCATCAGCGGTGGGGTGCTGGTGTTGTTGCCTCTCACGGCGCTTGAGGCGCTGTCTGGCCTGCCCATGACGCAAACCATTTGGGGCTGGAAAACAGCGGCGTTGGTCATCACTGCGGGGCTGATACCTGGTGCTGGGGCTTACCTGGCTTATTCGACTTTGCAAAAAGCACTGGGCGCGGCGCGTGCCGGGCTAACGCTTTATTTGGGCCCTGTGTACGCGGCAGCGGTGGCGGCCGTTTTTCTGGACGAGGCCATCAAGGGCTATCACGTGATGGGCGCTCTCGTTATCCTGCCCGGAATTTACCTGGCATCACGGGTGTCCAAGCCGTAGATTTGACGGTGTCAAACGCCTGCAAAGCGGCCTTGCAAATAGCCAATGATCTTGCCTGAGTCATACAGCCACTGACTTTTGCCTGCTGTGTCGGTAATCCTCAAGCAGGGGACTTTGGTCAGTCCGCCCTCACGGCTCAAAGTGTCGCGGTCAGCCCCTGGTGGTTGCGCATCAATGTGCTGAATATCGAGCGACAGCCGAACTATTTCGTGCCGCACTTTCATGCAAAAAGGGCACGTTTTGTAGTGGTACAAAGCCAGGTTTTTACAATCCAGATCGACCAGCGTTTGCGCAGCTTGCGTACGCGCGATGCCTTGCGGCCGGGTCAGCTTTTCTTTAAGCAGCATCACCGGACCGAGAACGGTACGGACAAATTTGAAGAAGGTTCTGATAATTTTTTTCATGCCCGATTTTAAGAGGCATAAAAACCGATACAAAACCGCAAAAAGCGGTATCAAAGAAGTAACAGCTAGTGCCGCTGCGGCAATAGCGCAGGCGCCGTATCTTGATGTGAATGCCAACAGGGAGCGCTAAACAAAATGGGGGTGCAGCGATTTCGCGCTGCACCCCCACTTGCCGATTGGACGGTGGTTGTTAACCGCCCAGCAAGCCCTTGATGATGTCTACAACAATGTTGCTCTCTTGCTGGACCAGCACAATGTCGCCACCAATGCGCTCATAACGGTAGCCAGCAGGTGCGGCAGGCAACTTGCGAATCACGGGTTGGGCCACCTGGTAGACGGTAACGTTTTTAGGCACGGGCTGGCCCACCACCAGGTCTTGAACCTGGCCCGGTGGCAGGCAACTATTGTTTTTCTTGGCCAGGCCGGGAGGGCAACGCTTGGTGTTGCTGTAAGTCGTGGTGTAGTACTGACGGACCACGGTGCGCTGCTGGTCATTGAAATAAGCACCTTGCTTTACTTCTTCACGCTCGCGTTTTTCAGCTTTCTTCTCAGCTTTGTCAGCACGTTTTTGAGTCTTGTCCTCATGCTTTTGGGCGTGCTTGCCGCCGCCTTTTTCATGTTCATCGCCTTGATTTTTTGCGAAAGCGGTGCCGACCATCAAAAGTGATGCGATCGCCAAAGTAATGATGCGCAAAGAGTTTTTGGAGTTTGTCATGGAATGTTCCTTGATGTTGTTGCGGTGTCCTGAGTTCAACGCCAAAAGCAGCCCCACAGTTGACGCAGGCTTGTAGGACATTGCCGCATACTGGCCAACCTTTGAAAGCTTCAAGAGCCACTAACCATTCATCAGTGCTTCAATATCAGCCGCTTTTACAGGCACACCGCGCGTCATCAACTCGCAACCCTTGGCTGTTACCAGCGCATCATCTTCAATGCGGATGCCGATGTTCCAGAACTGTTTGGGCACACCTTTGGCCGGGCGCACGTAAATCCCGGGTTCAATCGTCAGCACCATGCCTGCGCGCAAAATTCGGGGCGGCTTTTTCATCACCATCGCGCCCAGCGGGTCGCGTTCAGCTCTGGGTTTGCTGCCCGGTTCGGTGTAGTCACCGCAGTCGTGCACGTCCATGCCCATCCAGTGGCCGGTGCGGTGCATGTAAAACTGCCGGTATGCGCCGCTAGCCAGCACGTCGTCAACCGTGCCATGCTTGTTTTTGTCCAGCAGGCCCACATCCAGCATGCCTTGAGCCAGCACGCGGGTGGCGGCGTCGTGTGGGTCGGTAAAGCGCTTGCCGGGTTTGGTTACTTTGATGGCAGCTTCTTGTGCAGCCAAGACGATGTCGTACAGCGTACGTTGGGCTGGTGTAAATTTGCCGTTGGCCGGGAAGGTGCGAGTGATGTCACTGGCGTAGCCTTCGAGCTCACAACCCGCATCTATCAAACACAAGTCGCCGGACTTGAGTTCAGCATCAGCAGCGCGGTAGTGCAGGATGCAAGCGTTGGCCCCAGCGGCAACGATGCTGGTGTAAGCCGGATATTGCGAGCCGTTGTGGCGAAATTCATGCAGCAGCTCGGCTTCCAGATGGTATTCACGCGGTACAACACCAGCGGTGCCTTTGACAGGTTTGCGCAGCATGGCCGCGCTGGTTTTCATGGCGCGTACGTGAGCACCTGCCGAAATCGCCCCGGCACGCCGCAGAACAGCAATCTCATGCGCGTCCTTGATCAGCCGCATTTCGTCCAGCACCTTGCACAGGTCATGCTGGCTTTGCGGGCATTCAGCGCCGTAGCGAATGCGCGCACGCACCTTGCCCAGCCAGCCATCGACTTGTGTCTCCAGTCCCTTATGGGTAGCGAACGGGAACCACACCGCCGCCTGATTAGTCAGCAGCGCAGGCATTTTTGCGTCGAGCTCATCAACGCTGAAGGCTTCATCAACCCCAAGCGCCTGCACGGCTGCTTGCGGGCCCAGGCGGATGCCGTCCCAAATCTCGCGTTCCATGTCTTTGGGCCGGCAAAATAAAGTGGTTTTGCCAGTTGAATCAATGGTCAGCCAGCCGCCAGGCTCGGTAAAACCTGTCAGGTAATAAAAATAGCTGTCGTGGCGGTACGGATAGTCACTGTCCCGGTTGCGAGGTGCTTCAGGTGCAGTGGGTAGCAATGCTATGCCTGAGCCTGCAACTTTGAGTGCTTTCGCCACTAGGGCGCGGCGTTTTTGGTAAATGGTCATGGTCATCAAGTGTTTCAGGTTCTGTTCAATTCTGCCAAACGATCCGGTGTTCCCACATCCGTCCATGCGCCGGTGTACAGCTCGGCGCTGACTTGGCTGTTGTCCATCGCGGCTCTAAGCAGCGGCCCAAGCGCGGCTTTGATACCTTGCGGGTTGCCAAAAGGTAGCGCATCAAAAAACGCTTTGCGGTACAGCGCAATGGTACTGAAGGTGTAACGGGGTTGCATGCTGCCCTTCGGCAGATTCAAGGCCCGACCGTCAGCGCACAAACCAAAATCACCCGTCAAGTTATGTTCCGGGTTGTGTACCAGCCACAGGTGCGCGAGTTTGCCACTGGCAGCAAAGCGGTCAACTGCCGCTTGAGTAAACGCAAAACCCGGTGTAAAAACATCACCTGCCAGCACCCAGAACACATCTCCCAAATGCGGCAGCGCACGCGCCACACCCCCAGCGGTCTCCAGCGCACCACCAAAATCAACACCCTCGTGAGAGTATGAAATTGATAGCTTCTTGTCCAGGTATTGATTGGGCTGCAGGGCGATTTGATGCCTAAAGTGAGGTTCAAATTGCTCCCCAAGCCAGTCGGTGTTGATGACCAGCCGGGTAAAGCCGCCTTCGGCCAAAGCTCGTACGTGCCAATCAATCAGCGCCTGGCCACGCACGGTGAGCAGCGGCTTGGGTGTGGTGTCAGTCAGTGGGCGCATGCGCTGGCCGCGTCCGGCGGCCAATATCAGGGCAGAAATGGTCATATGCCATTGATTATGGCTTGTTTTGCGCATTAAATAAGCTTCCAGCCCAATACATACGGGCGCAAGCAGCTCCTGAATATGTAGCGGCTGTGTAAGCCGGAGCCGTGCAAAACGCATCCCGTAAAATCATGGATTACCCCAACATCCACTTTTTGGACTCCACCCGATGGCTGACAACACTTCTACCCTGATGGCCACCGCCATTCGTGCGCTCGCCATGGACGCCGTGCAAGCTGCCAACTCCGGCCACCCCGGCGCGCCCATGGGCATGGCCGACATGGCTGTTGCGTTGTGGGGTAACCACCTCAAACACAGCCCGCACAACCCGAACTGGTTTGACCGCGACCGTTTTGTTTTAAGCAACGGACACGGCTCAATGCTGATTTATGCGCTGTTACACCTGACGGGCTACGCACTGCCGATGAAAGAATTGAAAAACTTTCGTCAGTTGCACAGCAAAACGCCGGGCCATCCTGAAGTCGGCTACACCCCCGGCGTTGAAACTACTACTGGCCCCCTCGGCCAGGGCTTGACGAACGCGGTCGGCATGGCGCTGGCTGAAAAGCTGCTGGCCAAGGAATTCAACCGCGAAGGGCATGCGGTTGTTGACCACCACACCTATGTTTTCATGGGCGACGGCTGCCTGATGGAAGGCATCAGCCATGAAGCGATTGCACTGGCGGGTGCCTGGCGTTTGGGCAAGCTGGTGGCGCTGTATGACGATAACGGCATTTCCATTGACGGCCAGGTCGCACCCTGGTTCATTGACAACACGCCGCTGCGTTTTGCCGCCTGCGGCTGGAACGTGATCGGCCCCATTGACGGCCATGACGCCGCCGCTGTTTCAACCGCGATTGCCGCCGCCAAAACAGGCACAGACAACAAACCCACGCTGATCATCTGCAAAACCCACATTGGCAAAGGCAGCCCAAACCGCGCCAACACCGCCAAGGCACATGGCGAGCCGCTGGGTGCTGAAGAAATCAAGCTGACGCGTGAAGCCCTCGACTGGTCGCATGCGCCGTTTGAAATCCCTGATGAAGCGCGCCACGCCTGGGATGCCAAGGCCAAAGGCCTGGTGGCCGAGGCGGCGTGGGACGCCAAGTTTGCGGCGTACAAAACCGCCTACCCAGAGCTCGCACAAGAACTCAGCCGCCGCATGAAGGGCGACTTGCCCAAGCAGTTTGACCAACTCGCGGTTGACACGATTTTGGCCGCGCATACCAAGGCTGAAACCGTCGCTTCGCGCAAGGCCTCACAGCTTGCACTAGAAGCCTTTACGGCTGGCCTGCCCGAAATGCTGGGCGGCTCAGCAGATTTGACGGGCTCAAACCTGACCAATACCAAGTCCACCCCCAATCTGCGCTTTGACATGAACGGTGACGTTGTACTGACCGCGAATGCCGAGGGCGTGAGTGCCGGTGGCCGCCACATTAACTACGGCGTGCGCGAGTTCGGCATGGCCGCCATCATGAACGGCGTGGCGCTGCATGGCGGCTATATCCCTTATGGCGGCACGTTCCTCACCTTCAGCGACTACAGCCGCAACGCCATCCGCATGGCCGCGCTGATGAAGCTGCGCGTGATTCACGTCTTCACCCACGACAGCATTGGCTTGGGCGAAGACGGCCCCACCCACCAGTCAATCGAGCACGCCGCCAGCCTGCGTTTGATTCCGAACCTCGATGTCTGGCGGCCAGGCGACACGGCTGAAACGGCTGTGGCGTGGGCGGTTGCGTTGAAAAACAAAACCAAGCCCACTGCGCTGCTGCTCAGTCGCCAGAATTTGCCTTATGCGCCCAAAGGCGATTTGGGTCAGATCAGCAAAGGCGCTTATGTATTGTCTGAGCCCAGCGAGGTGGGAATGAAGAAAAAAGCCCAGGCCGTCATCATCGCCACCGGCTCTGAAGTGCAATTGGCTCTAAAAGCACAAGAACTGCTTGCTACTTTTAAAATAGCAGTTCGCGTCGTATCCATGCCAAGTAACACCACGTTTGACAAACAAAAGTCGACTTACAAGTCTGAAGTATTACCTGAAGGCATTCCGCGAATTGCAGTTGAAATGGGCGTGACCGACGGCTGGTGGAAATACGGCTGCGCTGCGGTTGTCGGCATTGACACCTACGGTGAATCAGCGCCAGCACCTGTACTTTTTAAGCATTTTGGGTTTACACCTGAGAACGTGGCAAACACGGTGCGAAAAGTGCTCAAAAAGTAATCCAGAAATAATCCAGATCAACAAATCTTCTCGTTTTCAACTTTCACAGAAAAGACATCATGGCAATCAAAGTAGGCATCAATGGTTTTGGTCGTATCGGTCGCAATGTGCTTCGCTCGGCGGTGCAAAACTTTTCAGACATTGAAATCGTTGGCATCAACGACCTGCTGGAGCCTGATTACCTGGCCTACATGCTGCAATACGACTCGGTGCATGGCCGCTTCAAGGGTGATGTATCGGTGGAGGGCAATACGCTGATCGTCAACGGCAAAAAAATCCGCCTCACGCAAGAGCGTGACCCGGCCGCATTGAAGTGGAATGAAGTCGGTGCTGACGTGGTACTGGAATGCACAGGCCTTTTCCTTGACAAAGCAGGCGCCGACAAACACATTGCCGCAGGCGCTAAAAAAGTCATCATCTCAGCCCCGTCAAAAGACGACACGCCGATGTTTGTCTTTGGCGTCAACGATAAAACCTACGCTGGCCAGACGATTATTTCCAACGCATCGTGCACCACCAACTGCCTGGCTCCGGTGGCCAAGGTGCTGAATGACAAGTGGGGCATCAAGCGCGGCCTGATGACAACAGTACACGCTGCCACCGCCACCCAAAAAACGGTGGATGGCCCGAGCAACAAAGACTGGCGCGGCGGTCGCGGTATTCTGGAGAACATCATTCCCTCATCCACTGGCGCAGCCAAAGCCGTGGGCGTGGTGATTCCCGAGCTGAACAAAAAGCTGACCGGCATGTCTTTTCGCGTCCCAACGTCTGATGTTTCAGTCGTTGACCTGACCTGCGAGTTAAACAAAGAAGCCACCATGGCTGAGATTTGCGCCGAGATGAAGGCGCAAAGCCAGGGCGCACTGAAGGGCATCTTGGGTTACACCGAAGACAAAGTGGTTGCCACCGACTTCCGCGGCGACACCCGCACCTCGATTTTTGATGCCGATGCATCTATTGCGCTTGACAACACTTTTGTCAAAATCGTAGCCTGGTACGACAACGAATGGGGCTACTCAAACAAGTGTCTGGAGATGGTTCGCGTCGTTGCGAAGTAGGCGCTGGCAGGCAGTTGGGTTACCCGGCTTCATAGCCAGCAATGCAGCAATCATTTCAACTGCAGGCCCAAAGCCCAGGCATTTACCGTTTACTTGCCGATTCGGGGTTGCATGTTGGCAACCTTAAACTGATTGGCGGCGTGTGGAAATTCAAGGCGATTGGCTACGCTGCCAATGGACAAGTTGTTCCAGGTGGTGGCCAGCTGACAGACCGCCACAACACAACCTTCGCATCGCTTGACATTGATGAAATCAACCGAATGTTGAGCTAAAAAGGCTTTTGAGCGCGTATTCAGTAGTAAATAACGTGGTTGGTTCGGTAAATACGGGCGCTAGATGCTACTTTATCAATAGCGAAAATCGCCTGCTCAGCTAGCGCAAAAAAGCAAAAACTTTCTTGGCGGGTTGTGTCTCGGGCAATACATACACCACGCCTGTAGCCTTGCCCAATGACGGCGCTATCCAGCGGTCAAAAAACGCAACGGGTACGTTCACGCAGCCGTAGGTGATGCGGTTATCAAGCGGGGTAGCGGTGGCCATGCGTTCTGGCCGCTTTTCGTTCGGGTTTGAAGGCCGCAGTCTGTGCAGCGACACGGCGGAGTCGTAGTCGATCCAGACAACGGCCTCACCACTTAAATTTTTTCCGGGTTCCGAAATAAAGCGGCCTGCAGGTGTGGTGCGCTCATGCGCCTCAATTTCTGGCATGCGTCGCTCACCTATGCCGGGTACAGAGTCATCGCCTTTGGCCAAACCAAGAAGTACCGGTGATGCTGCAATGAGCTTGCCTGCTGCGTCGTACAAACTGATCGTCGCCGCAGATTTATCAACAACAGCAAATGCCTGCTTGCGCGTGTCCCCCGCAGCAACCGCCTGCGCGGCAAACTGATTTGTATCAGCGTGCAGTGGCAGCGCAGCGCACCCAGCCATGGCTACTAAAGCCATGGCTGGGTACATACGGGAGTGCAGGCGCAAACTAGTCATTTTTTACATACCAATACGTGCTGATAGCCAGCGTTAATAGACAACTCGTGCAAACCGTCAATTACCGGTAAACGTGCTGTCCACTATTGGATTTCCAGGCACTTTCAAGGTGCTCGGCGTCGGCATCGTCTTTGGTTCGCAGGCCCATCAAAATACCGCCATTTTTCATGCCTTCTTCATACTCTTTGACTCGCTCTTCAGGCATGTTCCAGCCGACCAGTGCACCGATCAAACCGCCGCCCGCTGCACCTGCACCGGCGCCAGCAATAGCCGCTGCGATGGGGCCCGCGATAACCAAGCCCAAGCCAGGCAGTGCAATCGAAGTACCTACAGCGGCGACTGCCGCAGCAATCGCGCCGATGGTGCCGCCAATGGCCCCACCAATGCCCGCTCCCTCAGCGGCTTTGTTGCCAAGCTCAGTTTCTTTGCCCGCAGTTGATCCCGTAAAGTGAGTTTTACGAGTGTCATCAGACATGACAAGATTCATATCGTTAGCCGTATAACCCCGCGCTTCGGCAGCGGTATAGGCAGCTTCTGCGCTATGACGATCTGGAAAAAGGCCAGTGACCATCGGGCGTGTGTCGCTCATGTTGAACTCCTGAAAATTGACGGGTGATAGAGGTGAAGCCGGGTTGAAAAGCGATCAGTTCCGGTCAGCACGTGCAGTGCGCATGGACGATCCACTGCCAGTTGCCATGTCGCTGCGCGAACCCATCGTGTCCGAACCAGATGAGCCCATCGTGCTGGTAGAGCCGGTAGATCCGGTTGAACCTGTCATTGCGCCAGACCCTGTGGAACTGCCAGAACCTGCGGTGCCTGCAGTTCCAGACATGCCACTAGAGCCGGTGGAACCGGCAGTGCCCGTTGAGCCGGTCGTACCAGACATGCCGCTAGAACCGGTAGATCCTGTTGTACCCGATGCAGGGCCTGAACCAGTAACGCCTGTCGTGCCGGCTGAGCCTGATGAACCAGCTGTGCCGCTAGATTGTCCAATTGCTGAGACGCTGCCCGCAAGCAGCAGGCTTGCCAGCAAAATCTTAGTGGTTGTGAAAATT
>JAYURC010000116.1:0-17947 GCA_043756405.1 Polaromonas sp. | reverse complement strand
GTCTTTTTGCGAGGGGTGGCGGGCCGTGATGAAATTTTTGGCAATCTCCAGAATCGTCAGTGTGGCCAGGCCCAGAAAGTCGAACTTGACGAGACCTATGGCTTCCACATCGTTTTTGTCAAACTGGCTGACCGCCGACGTGCTGCCGGGCTGCAGGTAGAGAGGACAAAAGTCTGTTAACTTGCCCGGTGCGATCAGCACGCCACCGGCATGCATGCCGACGTTGCGCGTCAGGCCCTCGAGCTTTCGGGCCAACACTAGCAGGGTATGAACGTCTTCTTCTTTACGTTCACGCTCGGCCAGTATGGGCTCGACCTCCAGCGCGTAGACCATCTTGTCGCTTTTCTTGCGCTCAGTGGGCAGCAGTTGCAGCGTGACGGCCTGGCCGGGTTTGTTGGGTATCAGTTTGGATATGCCGTCGCAAAACCCATAGGGGAAATCAAGTACCCGGCCCACGTCGCGGATGGCTGCGCGTGCTGCCATGGTGCCGAAGGTGACGATCTGACTAACCGCTGCATGTCCGTACTTGTCTTTGACGTAGTCGATGACCCGGTCACGGTTGGCCTGGCAAAAGTCAATATCGAAGTCGGGCATCGACACCCGCTCGGGGTTTAAAAAGCGCTCAAACAGCAGGTTGTAACGCAGCGGATCCAGATCAGTGATCTTCAGCGAATACGCAACGAGCGAGCCCGCCCCTGAACCCCGCCCAGGACCAACCGGGCAGCCATTACTTTTGGCCCAGTTGATGAAGTCACCCACAATCAGAAAGTAGCCGGGGAAACCCATGCCGAGAATGGTTTTGATCTCAAACTCGAGCCGCTCGACATACGTTGGCCGCTTGTTGTCGCGTATTTCTGCATTGGGGTATAAATGCAGCAGGCGTTCTTCCAGGCCAACAAACGATTGTTGACGAAAGTAGTCGTCCGCCGCCATGCGCACACCGTCAACTTCAGGCGTGGGGTAGTCGGGCAGCATGGCTTTGCCCAATTCAAGTTTTAAATTACAGCGCTTGGCAATCTCCAGTGTGTTGGCAATCGCCGATGGAATGTCTGCAAACAATGCTTCCATTTGGGCAGTGGACTTGAAATATTGCTCACGTGTGAACTTGCGCACGCGCCGTGCGTTGCCCAAAATCTCACCCTCAGAAATACACACCCGCGCTTCGTGCGCCTCGTAGTCGTCGTAGGTTAAAAACTGCACCGGGTGGGTCGCCACCACTGGCAGCTTCAACCGTGCGGCCAACTGGACAGCAGCGGTTACGTGGCGAGCATCGTCAGCTTGCTCAGCCCGCTGCAACTCGATATAAAAGCGGTGAATAAAAACGCCAGAAAAATGAAGCGCACACGCCATTGCACGTTCATCATCACCCTGCACCAGCGCCTGGCCAATCGCACCGCGCTGTGCGCCAGACAGCGCGATCAACCCCTCGTTCAACTCGCTGAGCCAGTCCAGGCTGATGATGGCCTGGTCGCGTACCACGCCGCGTGTCCAGGCGCGGGTCAGCAGTTCTGACAAATTCAGATAGCCGAGGTGGTTTTGCGCAATCAACAAGAGTCGAGCGGGCGGTGCGTTTGGGTCTTTGCCGGGCACTTGCACCCATACGTCTGCAGCTATCAGCGGTTTGACGCCGTTGCTGCGCGCCGCCTTGTAAAACTTGACCGTGCCAAACAGGTTGCTCAGGTCGCTGATAGCCAGTGCAGGCTGGTGGTCAGCAGCCGCTGCGGCGGTGATTTCATCAATGCGGTTAGTGCCGTCAACGACGGAGAATTCGGTGTGGATACGTAGGTGGACAAACATCACCTCATTTTAGAGGTGGCGTTCATTCGAAAACAGACGATTCGTCGCGGGTAAATCGGCTTGTTTACCTACACAGTCGCCTGTTCGACTGTAGAAATATTTATGCTTTGCAAGTAAACCTGCAAATTTTGTTGAAAACTCAATGCCAATCCTACAAAAAGCACCCTCTTTTCAAAATGCACTTGACCTGCAATTCAAGCGCACTCGCAGTCAAACTGAAATTTTGGTGAAGCCACTCAGTGCGGAAGATTGCCAACTGCAGTCCATGCCGGATGCCAGCCCGACCAAGTGGCACCTGGCGCATTTGACGTGGTTTTTTGAAACCTTCATCCTTGAAAAGTATGAAGTCAATTTCAAGCCGTTTGATGCCAGCTTTCGTGTGCTGTTCAACAGCTATTACAACGGCATCGGTGCCAAGCACCCGCGTGCGCAGCGCGGCTTGATCAGTCGCCCCACGCTTGCTAATGTGATGGCCTATCGGCAAGAAGTTGATGAACGCATGCTGACCGTTATAAATGACAACCCGCACGATGCTGAGTTGGTGCGGCTCATTACGCTGGGCCTGCAGCATGAGCAACAGCATCAGGAGCTGATGCTGACAGACATCAAACATGCCCTGTCCATGAATCCTGCCAAGCCCGCCTATGCCAAGCGCTGGCCACTGTCCAGCATTGCGCCGCAGCCGATGGTTTGGCATGCTCACACCGGTGGTTTGACTGAACATGGCTTTGACGAAAATCAGAGTGTCTTTGCGTTTGACAATGAAACGCCGCGCCATCTGGTCTACGTGGCGCCGTTTGAACTGGCCAGCAGGCTGGTGACCAACGGCGACTATCTGGCCTTCATGGCTGACGGTGGCTACCAGCGGCCGGAGCTGTGGCTGGCGCTGGGTTGGGATTGGGTGCAATCTGGCCAGCACGTGTTGCCCATGTACTGGCACGCAAGCCCAGCGGCACAATCTGGGTATGAAAACTTTACCTTGCAGGGCGTGGTGGATGTAGACCCCAACACGCCCGCATGCCATTTGAATTATTTCGAGGCAGATGCATTTGCACGCTGGTCAGACGCACGCTTGCCGACAGAATTTGAGTGGGAATTTGTTGCGGCTCAGCTTTTCAGGTCACCTGTACAAGGCAACTTTGTAGAAAGCGCCGCTTACCACCCCATCCCGCTACAACAGGCAAACAATGAGCAGTCATCGCAACTGTTTGGCGATGTGTGGGAGTGGACGCAATCCAGCTACAACCCCTACCCCGGTTACAAGCCGTGGGAAGGGCTGGTGGGCGAATACAACGGCAAGTTCATGTGCAACCAGTTTGTGCTGCGCGGCGGCTCATGCGCCACGCCGCAAAGCCACATTCGCGCCAGTTACCGAAATTTTTTCCCGCCCGATGCGCGTTGGCAGTTCAGCGGTTTGCGGCTGGCACGGGATGCGGCCAGTTAAAGACCTGACTAACCGCGCAGCTTGGCAGCAACTTCAGCCACGCGCTTGCCATAAGCCGCAGCAGTGTCCAGATCACCTTGGGGAATGGCACTGGCCGGGTCTTGCGGGCCGACTTGCGCCATCACGCCGGAGTTGGAGCCTATGCGGTTGATGGTGCCGTTGTTCAATTCTGGCTGGCCAACCCAGATCATGCCCTGCTGCATCGCCAGCGTGATGAAGTACTGAAGGGTTGACAGCTTGTCGCCGCTTGGGCTGGCGCTGCAGGTAAAGCCGCCTGCAACCTTGTCTTTCCAGGCGCTGGTAAACCACTTTTTGCTGGTGGCATCGGCAAACTTTTTAAACTGCCAGCTGGCCATGCCCATATACGTTGGGCTGCCCATGATGATGGCGTCTGCTGCGTCCAGGCTGGCCCAGTTGGCATCGGTCAGGTTGCCATCGGCATCAATGGCGATCAGCTCTGCGCCTGCACCATCAGACACAAATTGCGCAACGCACTGGGTGTGACCATAACCTGAGTGATAAACAACAACTACTTTTGACATGAAAAACTTCCTTAAAAATTAAAAAACAACTGACAAAATAATGTATCGGTCTGTCTTTCCCGTTAAGGCGGGAATCCAGACCTGTCTACGTTAAATAACCAGGTCTGGCTACGATGCCAAGCCTTCTGGATTCCCGCCTTCGCGGGAATAACGCATCAGGAGGCCAAATCAAACACCAGCACCTCGGCATCAACCCCATGGCTTAAATGCAATTGATTTTCTTTTGACAACATTGCAGCATCGCCCGCAGCCAGTAGATGGCCATTGACCTGCAACTTACCATTCACCAGATGCACATAGGTCTTGCGCGATGGATTTAATGGCAGGTTTGCTGACTCATTTCCATCGAGCAGCCCTGCATAAAGATTCGCATCGGCATGAATGGTCACCGAACCATGCGCACCACTATTTGACGCCACCAGCCGCAGCTTGCCTCGCTTTTCACTGGCTTCAAACGTCTTTTGCTCATAACCCGGTTCAATGCCTTTGACGTTCGGCTCAATCCAGATCTGCAAAAAATGGGTGGTCTGGCCTTCAGCATGGTTGAACTCGCTGTGCTGTACGCCGGAACCCGCGCTCATGCGCTGCACATCGCCTGGCGGAATGCCTTTGACGTTGCCCATGCTGTCTTTGTGCGCCAGGTTACCTTCAAGCACATAGCTGATGATTTCCATGTCTTTGTGGCCATGCGTGCCAAAGCCGGTGCCGGGGGCAATGCGGTCTTCATTAATGACGCGCAGATTGCCAAAACCCATGTGCTTTTCGTCGTGGTACCCAGCAAACGAAAACGAGTGGTGGGACTTGAGCCAGCCGTGATCGGCATAGCCACGCTCTTGAGATTTACGTAATGTGATCATGCTGTGTACCTTTTGGATGTTGTAACTGTAATTGGCGAAGATGGTGCGACAGTTGTTTCAATTTGATGGCATCATTCAAATTATTTGAACGATCAACTGACCTATGCAACAAACTGCCATCCGTGATGTCTTGACACCCGAGGCGCTTGGCCTGATTGATGCCGTGGCCCGCACTGGCAGCATGGCGGCTGCTGCGCGGGAGCTGGGCGTGGTGCCCAGTGCGCTGACGTATCGCATTCGGCGGGTCGAAGATGCGCTCGATGTGCTGCTGTTTGACCGATCATCGCGCCAAGCAAGATTAACCGAAGCCGGCAAAGAGCTGCTGCGTGAAGGCAACCGCGTGTTGAGCGAACTTGATGCCATTGCCAACCGCGTCAAGCGGGTGGCCACAGGCTGGGAGTCGCAACTGACGCTGGCAGTTGACAGCATCATTTCCCGAACCACAATCATGGAGCTGTGTGAGGCTTTTTTTGCATTGAACCCACCCACCCGGCTAAAGCTGCGCGAAGAAGCCTTGTCAGGCACGCTGCAGGCGCTGACATCGGGCCAGGCAGACTTGGCGATAGGCATCACGCTGGAGCCAAGTGCAAGCCAAAACCTGCAAAGCAAAGTGCTGGGTGCCACCACGTTTGTTTACGCAGTGGCGCCCCATCACCCTTTGGCGGATGCGCAAGAGCCTATCACCGACAGCATGATGCTGGCACACCGGGTGGTAGCGGTGGCTGATTCAGTGCAGCGCGGCAGCGGTATCAGCGTCGGCCTGCTGGGCGGTCAGGACGTGTTTACGGTGCCCGGCATGCTGGCCAAGCTGGACGCGCAAATGCGCGGTTTGGGAGCCGGATTTTTACCTGAATATCTGGCACGCCCGTACATTGCATCAGGCCAGTTGATTGAAAAAGAAGTTGCGCAAAAGCCGCGGGTGGTTCGGGTGAGCTACGCATGGCAAAACACCGATGGGAAAGCCTTGAAGTGGTGGCTCAAACAACTGGAAAAGTCAAAAACACGCAGCGCGTTGCTAGAGAGATAAGTGTCCACAGGAACGTGCTGACGTTTAGAGTACATTGACAACAACCAGCCCACAAACACAACAACACGCCATGACAAAAAAAACTGCACCAGCCCAATTACTAGCGCTAAAGCGCCGAATCGCCATCATTGGTGCGGGAATCGCAGGCATGGCTTGCGCCCGTACGTTGGCGCAGGCGGGCCATGAGGTCTGCGTGTTTGAAAAAAGCCGTGGCGCTGGCGGACGAATGTCTACCCGACACACCGAATTTGGCAGTTTTGACCACGGGGCACAGTACTTTACGGTGCGCGATGCACGGTTCGAAAAAGCTTTGGCGCTTAACTCCCAGGGCGTGCGCCGCTGGAGTGCCAACACCGTGCGCATTCTGGACGAGGCAGGCCGGGTGGTGGCATCCAGCCTGCCGCCAAAAGAGGCGCATTGGGTAGCCACACCGGGCATGAACGCATTGGTGAGTGAATGGGCAGCGCCGCTGATTGCCAAGCAGCAAGTGCATTTTCAAACCCAGGTCACACGCATACAAACGGATGTGTTGTCGCCAAAGCGCTGGCAGTTGCAGACCGAAGGGCCGGGTGCGGCAACCAGCGTGCACTCAGGCTTTGATGCGGTCGTCATGGCTGTACCGTCGGTGCAAGCCCATGCTTTGCTGCT
Organism: Polaromonas sp.; assembly: GCA_043756405.1. Lineage (GTDB taxonomy): Bacteria > Pseudomonadota > Gammaproteobacteria > Burkholderiales > Burkholderiaceae_C > Polaromonas. Next base: position 11,632 of record JAYURC010000116.1, on the reverse strand, counting down.
GTCGTCACAAATTGCCAAACCTTTGATGGCTGAAATTGCCAAAGTCAGTGTGGCGCCCTGCTGGACACTGATGCTGGCCTTCCCCCAGGCAGCGCAGCCCGCGCTGGCGCATCTGGGGCCGCAGTGGAACGCTGCCCGCAGCACGCACCACCGCATTGCCTGGCTGGCGCGTGAGTCGTCCAAGCCCGGTCGCGGCCCGATTGAACGCTGGACCGTACAGGCCAGCCCAGACTGGTCTCAGCGCCACCTGGAAGACGATGCCGAGCGCGTCAAAGCCAAACTGCTGAAAGCATTCACTGAAGTGACCGGCATCCGTGCCCAGCCACCCTATGCTGAAGTCCACCGCTGGCGCTATGCGCAAACCACTGAGCCACTAGGCAAAAGCCATTTATGGGACGCCAAACTAGGCATAGGCGCCTGCGGCGACTGGTGTTTGGGGCATCGGGTTGAAGATGGTTTTGTGTCGGGACTAGAGATGGCTTTAGCTGCTCTGTAGATTTTTGTGGCGGCTTCAGGCTATTTTGGCCGGTTTGCACCTTCGCCAACGGGGCCGTTGCATGCAGGCTCCCTGGTCGCAGCACTTGCTAGCTGGCTGGACGCCAAAGCCCATGGCGGCCAGTGGCTGGTGCGGATCGAAGATGTTGACACGCCGCGCTGCATCCTGGGTGCCCACAAAACCATCTTGCAGCAACTGGCTGCCTGCGGTCTTTACCCCGACGCGCCGCCAGTCCATCAATCAGCGCGCAGCAGCTTGTACCAAAGCGCTTTAGACCAGCTGATCGCGCAGTCGCAGGCCTACCCCTGTGCCTGTTCACGGCAGGACATTCAGGTAGCGCTGGCTGCATCAGGGCAGCCTCGCGCGCGGCATGGCGAATTGGTCTACCCCGGCACCTGCCGCGGCGGCCTGAACGGCAAAAATGCCCGCTCATGGCGCTTTTTAAGCGCTTTCTATGCATCAAATAGGCCTTCACCCCAACAAATGTATGCGCAAGCAGCTCCTGATTTTATAGCGCATAGAACGCAGTGGACAGACCGACTTCTGGGTTTGCAATCTCAAAACGTCAGCGCCGAGGTCGGCGACTTTGTGCTTAAGCGCGCCGACGGCCTGTGGGCGTATCAGTTGGCGGTTGTTGTTGACGATGCAGCGCAAGGTATTACCCACATCGTGCGCGGGCAAGATCTGCTCGACAACACCGCACGGCAAATTTTGCTGCAACGCGCTTTGGGTTTGCCGGAGTCGCAATATCTGCACACGCCCTTGGTACTGGGTACGAATGGGGAAAAGTTGTCAAAGCAAAATGGTGCGCAGGCACTGGATACAGGCCAGCCATTGCGTACGCTGGCAGAGGCGGGTCAAAGTTTGCAACTGGATTGCAACGCGTCAACAGTGGCAACGTGGTTGCAGCAGGCCGTGGGGCAGTGGGCGGCACGCTTTAAAATCATTGCGTGACTGAACAAACCGCCCCCACAGACTTCCCCCATCGCACCATTCGCAGCTTTGTACTCCGGACCGGCCGCACTACAGCTGGCCAAGCCAAGGCGCTTGAAACGCAAGGCCCGCAGTTTCTGCTGCCATACACAGCGGCGCCGTGCAGTCTGGAAACCATCTTTAAACGCAATGCGCCTACCGTGCTCGAAATCGGTTTTGGCATGGGCGAGGCCACCGCGCAGATAGCAGCTGGCATGCCTTCAACGAACTTTTTATGCTGCGAAGTCCACACGCCTGGCGTGGGCGCGCTGCTCAAGCGGATTGAGGAATCTAACCTGACCAACATCCGCATCCTGCAGCACGATGCCGTTGAAGTCATTGACAACATGCTGGCCCCTGGCAGTCTGGATGGCATCCACATCTTTTTCCCGGACCCTTGGCACAAGAAAAAGCACAACAAGCGCCGCCTGATTCAAGCGCCACTGGTTGCCAAACTGGCCGCCCGCCTGAAACCCGGCGGCTACCTGCACTGCGCCACCGACTGGCAGCCGTATGCCGAGCAGATACTGGATGTGCTGGGTGCAGAGCCAACTCTGGTTAACATTGCGGGTAGCGGCTACGCACCAAAACCCGATTACCGGCCGCTGACCAAATTTGAAAATCGGGGCATCAAACTTGGGCATGGAGTTTGGGACGTGGTGTTTAAGCGAAACGACCTTGCTCTGTCCCCTCTCCCTTTCTTATCCCCTCTCCCTCTGGGAGAGGAAATATCCCAGTCCCCTCTCCCTCTGGGAGAGGGTTAGGGTGAGGGCTGCCCCCGAATCCGATCACCCAAAGCCAGCGCATGGGCTGCCCACCATCAACGGCGTCGGCCCCAGTTGCGTCGGCTTGCCCGCTGGCAGCTGGACAACCATCACAGATTTTTTAGTCGAGCGCTTCCCAGCCATCTCCCGCACCGTGTGGCTAGAGCGCATGGCCCACCGCCGGGTGGTCGATGAATACGGCGTACCCGTTACCGCCCATCGCCCCTACCCCAGCCATATGCGCATCTACTATTACCGCGCTGTTGATGAGGAACAGCGCATACCGTTTGACGAAGTCGTGCTGTATCAGGACGAGCATTTGGTCGTCGCCGACAAGCCGCACTTTCTGCCGGTCACGCCTTCTGGGCATTACCTGCAAGAAACCCTGCTGGTGCGGCTTAAAAAACGCTTGGGGTTGGATACCCTCATACCCATCCACCGCATTGACCGCGAGACAGCCGGGCTGGTGCTGTTCAGCGTGCAGCCGGGCGAGCGCAACGCTTATCAAGCACTGTTCAGGCACCACGCGGTGACGAAACACTACGAAGCCGTGGCGCCATGGCGTGATGATTTGAAGTTGCCTTTGACTCGAAAAAGCAGAATCGTGGAGGACGTACCTTTTTTCAGGCAGCGAGAAGTACCCGGCGAGCCAAACAGCGAAACACACATTGAGGTGATTGAAAGAGATGGCAACCAAGCGCGCTATGCGCTAAGCCCGGTCACAGGTAAAAAACACCAGCTGCGCGTGCATATGAACGCGCTGGGCTTGCCCATCGCGAACGACCGCATGTACCCGCCCGTAGCTGTAACGCCAGACGACGACTATGCCCAGCCGCTGCAACTGCTGGCCAAATCGATTGCTTTTGACGACCCGGTAACGGGGCAAAATCGGCATTTTCAAAGTCATCTGGCTTTGCTTTAATCATCAAAGATTTTGAACCCTGACGATTGACTTGATACAACCCCATGCGCACCCCTCAATTCATTGATTGCACCCAGCTGCAGGCATCTGCATCAAACCCTTCGCCAATCACCACAGCCCATGACCTGGTAAGAGGCCTGCTTGCCACCAACGCCAGCATTGCACCCAAATACTTTTACAACGAACTTGGCTCCAAACTGTTTGAAGCCATCACCCTGCTGGACGAGTACTACCCGACGCGCACCGAGGCCGCGATTTTTGAAGCGCAAAACACAGAAATTGCACAAACTATCCAGCAGGCTGGCATCAGCAACGCCTGCCTGATTGACCTGGGCGCTGGCAACTGCGCCAAGTCTGCGGCGCTGATCCCCCATATAAAACCGCAGCAATATGTGCCGGTAGATATTTCAGTCGACTTTTTACGCGAGTCAGCTGGCAACTTGCAAGCCAGCTTTCCGCAACTTGACATCGTGGGCGTCGGCATGGACTTTTCAAGCACGCTGACCTTGCCCGGCGCCGTGCAAAAGCATGACCGCGTGTTTTTTTACCCCGGCTCCAGCCTGGGCAACTTTGCACCTGATGACGCCTTGCGTTTTTTGCAACAAATCGCTGCCCCAGACCAAGGCAACGCCAGCGGCCTGCTGCTGGGCATTGACCTGGTCAAAGACCCAGCAGAACTGCAAGCCGCCTACGACGACGCGCCCGGCGTAACCGCAGCGTTTAATAAAAACGTGCTGCTCAACATCAACGACCAGCTGGGAACTAACTTCGACTTGCGCCAATGGCAACATGTTGCACTGTTCAACGCGTCCGAATCACGCATTGAAATGCATCTGCAAACTAACACCGCCACCACCGTGCGCTGGCCAGGGCACGAAAGAAGCTTTGCAGCAAGCGAACGCATCCACACCGAAAACTCCTACAAGTACACGCTGGACGGCATGGCAGCGCTGCTCAAACAAGCTGGTTTTAGCCAGGTACAGCACTGGACGGATGCGCAGGGCTGGTTTGGCGTGTTTTGGGCTTCAAAATAGGCGTTTTAGGTGGTTTTTTGCTCTATTAAGAGTCATTTAGGCCTGTAGCCCAATGAATACGGGCGCAAGCAGCTCCCGTGTTAATAGCAATTGACGATTCATTTGCTTTTAACCCCGATTGTTGTCCCCTGATAGTTTGCCAACAACAATGAATTGGAATCGGTTTTCGATTTGCGTAAAGGTACGCAACTAACGTACAATTTAAGCCATGTTGGCAAGCTTTGTAGAACTACCTCCTTTTGAACGCGTTCGCAAAGACTACTTGGACGACGACGCCTACAGGGCACTCCAGCAAGAGCTGTTGATCAACCCCGAGGCTGGCGACGTGATGGAAGGCACGGGCGGTCTGCGAAAGTTGCGTCAGCCAGACCCGCGCCGCGGCAAAGGCAAACGCAGCGGACTGCGTGTCATTTATTACTGGTGGTCAGGCGGCGACCAGTTTTGGCTGTTTACGGTTTTTGACAAGGATCAAGCCGACGATTTGACGCCCGATCAACGTAAGGCATTAAAGCAAATGTTAAAACGCGAGTTAGACCAACGCCAACCCGAAAAAGGCTAGCACCATGACCAAAAAACGTGATATTTTCAAAGAACTGACAGAGGGTTTTGACGCCCTGCAGCAGCAGCGCGAAGGCAAGTTGACCCTTCGCACATTCAAGGTTCAAAGTAAGCCCGTTCCGGTGCTGTCGCCGCAGGACGTGGTCAGCGTGCGCGAGCAATTGCATATGTCGCGCCCGGTGTTTGCGCGATACCTGCGCACCAACCCACGCACACTAGAAAACTGGGAACAAGGCCGAGCCAAGCCCAACGCCCAAGCCGCCCTGCTGATACGCATAGTGGCGCAGTTCCCAGACATGATCCAGCGCATGGAATCGGTTTAATTGCTATTTATTTGGTAACTGCGTGCGCATGAATCCTCGATTCTTCCTCATCGCCCAGCGCTAAACCCTGGAGCGCGGCAAGAAAAACACCCATGCAAAAAACAGCATAAATACAAAGTCGTTCAGCCCGTAAATGCTGAAAAAAGCCCCAGCAAACTTGTCCTTCGCATAAAGCTGCGTCAGGCTGTTTTCAGTCAGCCACATGGCCCACACAACCACGTACACCAGCTTTTCAACCGCAAACGCGGCTGCCAGCCACTTGATGTTGGCGCTGATGGCAGCAGCACCTAAATAAGCCAGGCCCCAAACCACAATCATGACCAGCCCAAAGTTGGACATGACCACCGGGTCAGCGGTGTTGATGGCCGTATTGGTGAACCCGCGAGAAAACAGGAACACACCTGCGATATTCATCAGGCCTGCGGCGATGAAACCGTTTCTAACAAGATTTTTGGTCATGTGTGTTCCTTCAAGTTTGGGTTTGAGGTGAGGATTGAGCAGCCTGAAGCATGGCCGCCATGCGTTGGTGAATGACATTTATAGCCTTCAGCGGCCTGACCATCACCTTGAACTCGACAATCTGCCCCGCGCTGTTCCACCTGATCAGGTCAACACCATTGACCAGTACGCCATCTACCTCGGTTTCAAACTCCAGCATGGCATCCGACTCGCCAACAATCTCCCGCACGTAGCGAAAGCAGGCGTTGAAAAACACCTGAAACGCGGCCCCCAGGTACATGGCCGTCAGCTTCTTGCCGCGTTGCGGCGTATGAACCACCGGCGAATAAAACACCACATCGTCAGCCAGCAAGGCGCTCAGGCCAGACGGGTCTTGCGTACGAACAAGGTGATGCCAGGTGTCGAGAGCGTGAGCGTTCATGGGTGGCCTTTGTTGGGACTTCGCTTGCCTTGGAACTTCAAGTCATTATCACCACGCGATTCGGGCTCACTCAACTACTGGATGAGGTGACAAGCCTAAAGAATCGCGGGAAAAACGCTATTAATTAAGGAGCTGCTTGCGCATATATCTATTGGCTTGGAGGCTGATTTGACACCCTAAACCGGCTGTTTTTCAGGTTTCCAGCCGCTTTTTTTGCGCAGCTTTGACTGGCTGGTAGCCTCAAAACGCTGTTTTTAAGCCATTTCACCTATGTTTTAGGGATTTTGATTAATGGATATATGCGCGAGGAGCTATGAAAATAGTAGCGTCTCTTGAATTGAAATATGACCCAGATGATCTTTGGTGTTGTCTATTTTGTATAAGTACAGATACAGTTTAATCGGATGCAGACTTCAGAAAAACCAATCAACTGGCGCGGATCGTCCTACCGTGACCTGTGCGATGACAGCCTGTTCAGTTTGCAAGCCAAGCGCGAGGCTGGCAGGCAACTCAGTCAGGTGCAGTTTGGGTTAGAGCCAGACCACTGGAAGCCATTTAACGAGGTGGGTAGCGGCACAATAGAGATCATCATTGACCTACAAGACGGTTGGTACAGGGTGATGTACGTGGCAAAGTTTGCAGATGCAGTCTATGTACTGCACTGTTTTAAGAAGAAAACGAACACCACAAGCAAGCAAGACAAAGCCGTGGCCAAGGCACGGTATGACGGCGTAATAGCTGAAAGGAACCAAAAATGAAACGCACAACAGAAGTGATTCAAGACAACGCAGCCGGGCACATCACACCTGCAGGCGGCAACGTGTTTGCTGACTTGGGCTTTGACAAGGCAGAAGCTGATGCCCTGCAAGCGCAGACACGTGAAGTGATCGCAAAAAAGCTGGCCATCAAAACGCAGTTGATGGATTCACTGGCGCAGTGGATGGCGCAAGAAAAGCTGACGCAAGCCAAGGCAGCCAGCGTGCTTGGCGTGTCGCGCCCTCGCGTGTCCGATGTGATACGGCATCAAAACAGCAAATTTACGGTTGACGCCTTGATTGACATGGTGGTGCGCACTGGACAACCGCTGTCGATTTCTCTGTGAGTATCAAACAATCGGAGTCTGACCCCGATTGTTCTGACCTGACCCCGATTGTTCTGACCCCGATTGTTTCCCGCTTGAGCGAGGGGTTAAGCGTCGGCGTGCGCATGCTTGAGCTTCGCTGTTATGTACACAATTGCAGAGCCTGCAAACTCTAGAAAGAACTCCGCCTCTTCCTTGCCCAACCGCGATTCGGTAGTTCCACCATGACGAACGAAGTCCTTATTGCTCGCGAAGCCATACGCTTGGCTGATCAGGCGCTCAATATCTTCATCAAGGTCTGCGCGTTTGATCAACTTCCCTAGGGTGCCGTTCGGTTCCTTCAGCAAGATCATGAGGCAGCTCTCGACGGAACTTATAGACTCCTTGACAGAATTCTCAAAGTCTGGCGGGGCTGCAATGATGAAGTTCTTGGCCTTCAGCCATTGCGCTCTAACAGGTGCGAGCCCATCCCTCAGCGCGTCGTTAGCCTTCACCCAGTTCTTCGGCGCCGGTTTGTGTGCTTGGATTCTCTTCAAGTCCAACAGAATGTCTGCGTAGAGTTCTTCAACATATGCTCGCCTGCTGGCATAGGTCTTCATCTCCTGTAGCCTGCAGAACGCCCAGAACACTTCTAGTGATCTGTGTGGATTGGGGTGCGCGTACTTTGCCGCCTCAAGTCCAATGTGAACGGTAGCGAATAGCTCGCGATATTCAGCTGGCTGCTCTTTGGTTCTGCCATCGGTGACGAACGCGATCATCAGCGACTGCAACTGCTGGATCTGCGCACCGAGGTCGAGGGCTTGCTGTGTGTTCAAAGTAGATTCCGACGCCTAACGTTTGAGGCCACCGGCATGCAGCAAATGCCGCGAAGCGGCAACCTGCAGTTGCGTGTCCGCGTGGGCCGACCAGTTATGCATTACGGCCACCTTGTCGAAATGCCTTGGTTGTGCGCCCGTATTTGCTCTGTTTGTCGGCGACGCCTTTCGGCAAGCGCTTGATCTTGCCGCTGCAATTCTTCCAATGAGACAGCATCGACTGGCATTGCAAGTGGTACCTTGAAACTAATGCGATTGGTAGCTGTGCTGGAGGCATTGGATTGGCCACCAGTGCCCAAATTAAGCAGACCAGCAACATTCAGCTTTGCCTTGCCTGCAGTTTCTGTTGCTTCGATCGCGGTCACGGTTACATCGAAATCGACAAGAAAAATGTTCTGCCCAGAAGTTAGCGAGCCGAAATGGGATTTGTCTTGCTCTTGTTTTCCTGTCCGATGGGCTGGGTTTACAAAACCACCAGCATCTCGAACTTCAGTTTGAGCCGCCTCAACGCCTGCTGCAATCTGAGCGAGAGTTTCTCTAATGAATTCTTTCAGTTCCATGAGCATTTCCTCAGCGCATAACGTAATGCATGCCGCAAGACTTGCGGTAGAAAAATGGCACCGCAACATAATCTGGGCATCAAAATCTCCTGAGATTAGCTTGCCTGTTGGGTTTCAAGGCACCCGGCTGTTTATTCAGCCAAATAAAAATCCGTGAAACCCCGCAAGCTGGTTTGGGTACATACGCTGCAAACTTCACTGCATTTGGCGGCTCGTCGGCTTTTTGACTATATCCCGAGTCCTGAAAAAACCGCTTCCGTTGTAAATTGCTTTTTGACCGCTCGGGTTCTTATCAATTTAGGAGCTGCTCGCGCATATATCCATTGGCCTGAAGTCACTTTTGATACCCTAAAACGGCTATTTTCCAGGTTTCAAACCGCTTTTTGACCCAGTTTTGACTGTCGTGTTAACTCAGACCGCCGTTTTCACGCTATTTTCACCCATGCTTTAAGCATATGACCCAATGAATACGTGCGCAAGCAGCTCCTAAAAGCATAGCTTCTGACCAGCAACCTCACTTTGGCAAATACAGCAGCCAATAAACCAGCAGCAAGTTGACGAGCACGCTCACCCCCAACGCCAGCTTCCATAGCACGGTGTCGTCGCGCTGCATCAGGGCTTTGGAGCCGGGCGCGCTCAGGGGCCGGGATGCGCCACGTTCAAGGGCCAGCAACAGCTCTTCGGCTGTTTCAAAGCGCTGCTTTTTATCGCGTGCCACGGCTTTGAGCACCACGTTGTCTAACCAGATGGGCACTTCGGGGTTGTGGCGGCTGGGGGCTACTGGGTCGCGGTAGTAGCGGCCGACCTGGTAGGGCAGCACGTCGCCATAGGGCAGCTTGCCAGTCAGCAGCTGATACAGGGTTACGCCCAGGGCAAACAAGTCGCTTTGCGCGTCAGGCAACTCGGGTGGTGGCTCGTTGCCTCCTGACCGCAGTGCAAATCCCCATTGCTCCGGGTTGATGTAGCTGGGCGTGCCTGCGTGCAGGACGCGCAAAGCTTCTGGCTCGCGGCCTGACAGGGCCACGCCCAAGTCGAGCACGCGCAGCACGCCGTCCTCGCCCTGGTGCAGGTTGGCCGGTTTGATGTCGCGGTGAATCACGTTTTGCCGGTGCAGCCGCCCCAGCGCCTTGGCCACTTGCACCGCCGTACTTACCGCCTGCGGTACAGCAAAGCGCAACCGGGCATCAAGCTGCTGCTGCAAGGTTTCGCCGCCATGCCAGTCGTACAGCAGGTAGTAGGCGCTGGGTGCTTGCGCATTGGGCAGCTTGTCATAAATGTTGACAAAGTACTCAGCCGCACTTGACGACTGCATGCGTTTGGCCAGCCAGGCCTCGTGTGCCAGCATGGCGCGCTCCTCGGGGTCGTGGGCGCGTGCGGGGTGCAAGGTTTTTAGTGCATACAGTTTTTGTGTTGCAACGTCCCGTACCTGGTACAAAACATTGATTCCGTTGTCAGCCACCGGGGCGGTTATGACGAAACCGTCGACCACGTCGCCCACTTTTAGCCGGGGGGCAATGGGCAGTGCCAACGCGTGACGGTTTTCGTCTTGCAAGCTGGCGTCCAGCAGCCTGCGCACGCGCACGACCATGGCCGTAGCGTTGTCTCGCGAGCCTGCAGCCAACGCTTCATCGACCAGTTGCCTGCTTAGATGCTCTGCGTCGTGGCCTGCGGCACCTGCCGCAGTCACCAGCGCTTTAAGACGCCTGGCGCTCAACGAGCCATGCACGCCGTCAGACAGCAGCACAAACGTATCGCCCACCATCAAGTCGCCCTGCAGATAGTCCACCACCAGTGTGTCTTCAGCCCCCACACAGCGCAGCAACTGGTGCTTTAAATCTGGGTGGTCGACCACATGGTCGGTGGTGAGCTGGTCAAAACGGCCATCACGCAGCAAGTAGGCACGCGTGTCACCCACATGCGCCAGCGCATACGACTGGCCACGCAGCACCACGGCAGTCAGTGTGGTGAGCCCCAAAACCGGGTGCCTGCGGCGATTTAACCCGGCCAGCCAGGAGTTTTGCGCACTGATGATGCGGTCCAGAGCAACCGTGATGTCCCATGTCTCTGGCGTGCCATAGTAGTCACGCACCAGACTGGTTACGGTGGTTTGAGCCGCCTCTTTGCCCATGCCGCCAGTGCTGACACCATCGGCAATGGCAACGATGGAACCCATCGCCTCTTGCCCCGCTGCAGGCAGCATGGCGGCACAAAAATCCTCATTGATGTTTTTGCGGCCTGCACGCGATGCAAAGCCAATGTCTATTTCAAATGCCATGCACCAACTCAAGCAATATTTGCGCCCGACTTTGTGCGCCCGTATTTGGTGCAGCACAGCGGGTGCTGCTTTCGCTTTAGCCAAGCGGCATAAGCACCCCTGAAAGACTGCAACTTTGACTGGATCCAAGTCTGCAACTGTGGCTTGCACGATGTCTGGCACTGTACTTGCATTAGCTGATGACGACCAAACGGCGATACAAAGCTCGCGCGGTTGGTGGATTGGATTTCATCTCTATTTATTGCAGGACATCTGATGGCGGGCGACTTTAAAACTTTTCTGAAATCTGGCCACTGGCCAACGCTTTTGGCGGCATTTTTGTATTTCGACTTTTGCTTTGCCATCTGGGTGCTGAACGGTGCCATGGCACCGTTTATCAGTGAAACGTTCAACCTGACGGCTGCACAAAAAGGTTTCATGATCTCCGTGCCGATTTTGGCGGGTGCCTTCATGCGCTTTCCACTGGGCGTGCTGGCTCAGTACATTGGCCGCAAAAACGCCGCCATGGTCGAGATGGGACTGATTGTTCTGGCGCTTATTTATGGGTATGTTTTTGTGAACACCTACAACGAAGTTTTGGCCATGGGCGTGCTTCTGGGTATTGCCGGAGCCAGCTTTGGCGTAGCACTCAGTTTGGGCTCTGGCTGGTTTCCGCCCAAGCACAAGGGCCTGGCCATGGGCCTGGCAGGTGCGGGCAATTCAGGCACCGTACTGGCGGTGCTGTTTGCGCCGCCACTGGCAGCGGCCTATGGCTGGTCAACCGTGTACGGCCTGGCTGCCTGCACCATGCTGCTGCCCATGGCGGTGATGTGGGTGATCGCCAAAGAGCCGCCCGACCGTGAACAACAAAGCTTGCGCCAGCACACGGCCTGCCTGTTTGAAAAAGACGGCTGGTCGTTCAGCCTGATTTATGTTGTCACCTTTGGCGGCTTTATAGGTCTGGCGAGCTTTT